>JAZDMF010000258.1:0-4495 GCA_043801235.1 Bacteroidota bacterium
ATATTATTTGAAGCCCTAAGCTGTTTCACTTATAATATATATTTAAAGCCATTAATAAAATCATAAAAAATAAATGGCAGAGGATTTAAAACCGAATGTGCTGGATTCCGAGATACAACATGTACTGGAACGGTACGTGATTTTTATATCTTGATGATCTTTCGGATAAAGGTTTCGTTTCCCAATATTACTTTCAGACAATAAATACCTTGTGCAATTCCGGAAAAGTTAATTTTCACGCCCGTACCTGATGTATCGGCAGAAACTAATGAATTTACAAGTACTCCCCTGACATCAAAGATTTCTATGTTTTGTGGTTTGATGCCATTGAAATCAATATTCAGAAAATCAGTAACAGGGTTGGGAAAAGCGATAATGGATGATACAGCAGGTGGATCAAGTGGCAATGGCTGAATTATTAAAACCGTATCAATAATTGCTACGAGCCACATATCAGGATCGAATTTCATGGAATCTGGCTTGAATCCTACATTTACAGAATACTGCTGGCCGGAAAAACTATTTCCGAAAACGACAATAGTATCATGCGTTGCATCTTTAAATTCAAGAGGCACGGGCATTTCAAAAAAGGAAACGGAATTGTGTGACTGCGTTTGATTTATTGTAAGGCTCATATCATTATCCGGTTCTGAAATTATACAAGCTATGGAATAAATAGGGTGACCTTCGCCATAAAGCCAGTCATTGAAAAATTCAGTGAGCGAAGTATCCGACACAGCTTCCATATGTGTGATAAAATCGTCGGAACAGGCGTAACCAAAAGCAAGATTGGCATCGGTCAGATAATTTTTCATTCCTGTATAAAAAGCGCTGTCGCCAATCACCCATCTCAGCATATGCAGCAGCATGGCGCCTTTCTGATAGGAAAGCCTTCCGTCGAAAATGCGGCTTACACTTGTTGTATCAGAACAATATACGCTGCCGTCGGGAAGGGAAATGATATTGTCAATCTGCATGCGTTTCCATATGGGCCAGTAATACCCGTTGAAAAGATAATTATACGTCAGTCCTGTCCAGTAAGTGGCAAAGCCTTCGTTCAGCCATATTTCATGCCAGTTGCCGCAGGTTATCATATCGCCCACCCACTGGTGCGCCAGCTCGTGAGCCATCAGCTCATGATGAAAATTAAAAAGGAATGTGTTGGTTTGATGCTCCATTCCTCCTGCCCAGTTGAACTGGGTATGCCCGTAACGTTCATTAATAAAAGGATACGGAATAAAAAGGCTGTCGAACAATTCGAGGGACTGTATCACCGGCAGCACATTGGTTTGCGCACTGACAAAAGTTCCAGTATAAAAATAATTCAACACTTAATTGGATTCGGTTAATTAATGAGCATAAACCGAAAACGACTGGTAATTAGTTACTGCAATAGCAATAAGATATGCTGCGATCGGATAACGGTGCTTCCAGTGCGCAGTTTGCTGCATGCCCTGGACCATTTCGGAAATAAGCAGTCCGTTTGATGATGTCCTGTACTGTGAAGGAGTGGTTACATAAATATCAATAGAATCAACCTTGTCGGAAAGATTGTTTTTGCAAGGCCACCATTCTTTGGCCCCGAAAGGTTCCGACAATGTCCATATTATGGGAATGGTGTCGTGAATATCTTTTCTGAAACTTCCGAATCCGCTGCCCTGCGGCGGCACGCCATGATAAAAAACAGATACCGAATCGGACTGATCAACAGCCAATGATGAAGGAAGATATATTATCAGTACATCACCGGCCGTCAGTGAATAAGAAATATTTGCTGAATGATAAACAATGGAATCAACATTTAAAACCGATGACATATCAAAACTAATCTGCGTTACATTGGATTGTGTTGTTTTGAAATAACTGGTCACTTCGCCACTTATAAATAATGTATCGGGGTCAATATTCCACTTCATGCGGTGGTATTTCAGATCGTAATTGTTTCCGTTGTACATAAGTGGAGTTTTCAACCAGGCCACAGTATTTTTTTGATCCGACAAAGTAAGTTTATCAGTAAACCCTTTCTGTGGCGCTATCTGCGCAATTGAAATAAAAGCTGAAACAACAATTGGAAAAAATAATATCACTCTTTTCATGAGAACTGTTTTAAAGAATAAAGATAATAAAATTTTCATTTCAGAAAATGTTTCTTTAATTGAATATTCAATATCTGATTCTTTTATTTTTTTATGGGTCAATACCCCGACCCTTTGGGTCGCACATCTTCGCCTGTGCGAGGGCGTTTTTGATACCCCGCTGCTTGCGGCGGGGTCATTCATTAATAGAAACTTATCAAAAATATTCTGACCTGTCAATTGGCGGTCAAAATATTATAAATTCAAGTTTTAATTTTTCATTTAAAATTCAACATTTATAATTCTGCCAATGCAGGTTAGGATAATATTTCCGATATTTGCAAGCGTGAAATCATGTAATTTCCCGGAATGACAGCCGAAAAAAAGAAAAAAAATAAACTTCTTCAGCGCCTCCGTAATAAGTACCGACTGGTGGTTATTGATGATGATACGCTGGAGGAAAAATTCTCCTTTCGGCTTTCGCGCATGAATGTTTTTGTGGCCATCGGCCTGCTGAGCATTTTCCTTATTGTGATCACCACGTTTATTATTGCCTTCACACCGCTGCGGGAATATATACCCGGATACGGAAGTTATGAATCGGACAGGACTTTGCGGGAACTGGTTATCAGAACAGACTCCATCGAAGAAAGCATGACGGAAAAAGAGTTGTACCTGTATAACATTAAAAATATCATTGAAGGAAAAGAAGTGGTTGATTCCATCCCTGCCAAGCCCGAAAGCACTACCGCTAAATACGATAATATTGTATTTGCAAAATCTAAAGAGGATTCTTTGCTGCGGATCGAAATGGAAAAACAGGATCAGTACGGCCTTGCTGTTACCGAAGAAACAGAGGCGGCTACTGCTACATCTATCAGCAATGTTTTCTTTTTCACTCCTCTTAAAGGATTAATCACCAGCAATTATGATCCTTCAGGCGATCACTACGGAATTGATATTGTTGCAGAAAAAAATGCCGCTATCAAAGCCACCCTTGACGGAACAGTAATATTTTCGGGCTGGACATTGAAAACAGGCAATACCATTACTATACAGCATACCGATAATTTGATCTCAGTTTACAAACATAACTCAGCATTGCTAAAGAAAGAGGGAGAATTTGTAAAAGCAGGCGAAGTGATTGCCATTATTGGCGAATCAGGAGAACTGACTTCCGGGCCTCATCTGCATTTTGAATTATGGTACGATGGAAATGCTGTGAATCCAAAGGATTATATGGTGTTTCAATAAATAGTACGACTCAATAATCAATATACAATATTCAATAACCAATACTCATTTATATTTAAACAGAAAATATTCGGAATTATTTTTTTATTTCGAATTTGGATATTGAGTGTTGATTATTGGATATTGAAAAATATAAATAAATTTTGAAAAAACGCATAGCATTACTAGGTTCTACCGGTTCCATCGGCACTCAGGCGCTTGAGGTTATCAGGCAGCATCCGGAATATTTTATTGCCGAAGTTTTAACTTCTCAGAAAAATGCCGACCTGCTTATTGAACAAGCAATAGAATTTAAGCCCAATTGTGTTGTTATTGCTGATGAGAAACTTTATAAAAAAGTTTTTGATGCCCTCGATCCTCATTTAATAAAAGTATACGCAGGGACAGATGCAATTGCACAGGTTGTGGAAATGGACAGCATCGACATGGTGCTTACAGCATTGGTGGGGTTTGCAGGAGTGAAGCCTACTCTTAATGCTGTAAAAGCAGGAAAACAAATAGCTCTGGCAAATAAAGAAACATTGGTGGTGGCAGGCGATCTTATAACTACTGCTGCAAAAGAAAACGGTGCAAATATTTATCCTGTCGATTCGGAACACTCGGCAATTTTTCAGTGCATTGTTGGCGAGTTTCAAAATAAAATTGAGAAAATTTATCTGACAGCATCCGGCGGACCCTTCAGGGGAATGAGCAAAGATGAGCTGAACAAGGTAACACCCGCAATGGCATTGAAACACCCCAACTGGAATATGGGCGACAAAGTTACCATTGATTCGGCAACCATGATGAACAAAGGGTTCGAGGTGATTGAGGCACACTGGTTATTTGGACTTAATGCCGATCAGATTGATGTTATTGTTCATCCGCAATCTATTATACATTCCCTTGTACAGTTTACTGATGGCAGCATGAAAGCCCAGCTCAGCCTTCCCGATATGAAAATGCCTATACAGTTTGCACTGGGTTATCCTATGCGGTTACATTCTGATTTTAAAAGATTTGACTTTTCAGATCATCCTCAATTAACGTTCGAAAAACCCGACATAGAAAATTCCCGCAACCTTTTTCTTGCCTACGATGCACTTAAAAAAGGCGGCAATATGCCCTGCATTATGAATGCTGCCAACGAAATTGTTGTAAAAGCTTTTTTAAATGAAAGGATTTCC
>JAZDMF010000230.1:0-7624 GCA_043801235.1 Bacteroidota bacterium
GTAAAAACAATATCAGGTTTTCCAGGCAATTTATTATCATGAAGTTTGTATCTAAACCCATTTGCAAAAAGAAATTTCCTCACCAAAAGTTCGGGTTTGGTATCCTTGCTTTTGATTTGACTCATATTGTAACTTCTTGTAACTTTATCGTGTACGTCTGTCATAATATCATCATTGAATAATGAATTTCCCATTTCCTATAAGCTGTTGTTCATTTCTTATTTGATAAAAATATATTCCGCCTGATAAGTTGAGGCTTATTTCTGATTTTGGAAGTGAGATAGGAGACATAAATATTCTTTCCCCAAATACATTGTAAATTTCAATTACTCCATTTTCCATCACACCTTTTATATTGTCCAATTCAATAATAAATTTTCCACTTGATGGATTTGGATAAACAAAAAGCATTGATTGTTCGGGAGTTTGCAACTGTTGAATACTGCTGATGGCTGTGCAAAGAGAATCAAGATAATCTCTGAACACAGCGGTATAACTTATGTAATCGTAGCCATACACCAATGACGGTTCTATTTCTGAAGCTTCACCCCATTCATTAAAAGAAGTGATAAGGATATAATGCGGCATATAAGCGAGTGATGCCAAAAGCTGTTCATTATATTTATTTCCGTTCTGGCGTGGCACAGTTATAAATCCGGGTGAAGCAGTAGCTGCAAAAATCTTATCTGATAAGTTTGAGCGACCGCCTGCTATACAATTTATTCTGTATAAATCATTATATGACAAAAAAACAGGATTATACTGATGCCATCCGTCGAACAATTGTAAAATTCCCGGGGCAAAGCGGTCAGCAACGATAACACAGTTGAGCGGAGCGATTGCACTAATTACCTGCTGCCACTGTTCAAGGTTGAGAAATCCCAGTGTTTGTCCGTAAATAAACAACACAGGTTTTCCATTAAAGTGAAGCATAGAAGGATGGCTGCCATATGTATTAACAAGATAGGTAATATCATTGATGCAACGCTGAGTTCTCGCAGAATCAGGCAGCGATCCAATATTACCGGGCTCATAGTATAAACTCAGGAAAAAAGAAGAAGTATCAGCTACCTGAAAGACACACTGAATGGCGCCATCAGTAAAGTCGCCTATACCCCACCATGAACATACAAAACCATTTATTCCAGACTGTTTTGCCCAAGATATATGTTGAGCGATGACATCATAATCATACGAATCGTAGTAACCAAGACTAGGCGTATCAGGCGCATTGTAGTCAGGCTCTCCAGGGTCCCATTGAACCCAATAGCCTGTGGGGCCTGTTGGGCTGCCATACCATGGATAATAGAAAGCAAGCATCAGCGGACATGCTGCCGGAGATGAAAGAAGCAGAGTTTCTTCATTTATGCACTGAAAAAAAGAAGATGGGAAATTAATTGCCAAAGTGTTGAGCGGGTCACCTGCAACAATAGTATTTTGAAACGACAGTGATGTATCATTGCCACCGCAACTTATAGTAACGGTGAGAGTAGTTATCCCCCAACTTCCTTTTGTGCAGCTAATGGAAATTCCGTTAGCAGGAAGTACCGGATAGAATAGCTGATATTCCACAGCTGTGTATGCAGTATCGGGACGACTGACACCAAAATAATCATAGTAATATGTGAGCGGGCCTAATATTGTATCGTTCGTTAAATAATACGAAGAGGAAAGGGAGTCAAATGTTATTTTTGTCCAGTCAGAAGTAGTTTCCAGCTTCAGTTTAACATAGAAACCTGAGATAGTATCAATTTTAGTTTGGCAATAAGAAAATCGAATATTATTTAAAAGTATACTGCTAAGGATAATAATTAAAAGTAAATTTTTAATGGGTTTCATTATTTTTTATTCATTATAAATATGTCTGTTAACGGCGGGCGATTGCTTTTCGGTAGCGTTGTTTAGCACTGAATTTTCTACGAAGCATTGTCATATAAAATTATTACTTTCCTGTCCAACGAGTTACTGCTCCGCCACCTGTATGTAAACGTCTGTTAGCGGTATATGCTTTGAAGTCTTTTAAATATATTAAGGGCGTCTCTAAAAACTGAAAATCAAATTACCCCGCACCCTAAAGGGAGTTTGATTTTCAGAGATGCCCTTAAGCAGCCCGTTCTCTTTTTAGAATCTTACGTTTTCGTGAAATCTTTTTCAGACTACGAATTCTGTTTTCACGAATGAAGTTGCTTATTATTTTTTCCTCTTCCTTTGTCAGAGGACTTTGTCCACCAATATAGTCAGTGTCAAGTTCAATTCTATTGTGTCTCATACTATTTTACTTTGGAAAATATTTATCGATAAGTATTAATGCTGCGACAGTGTCGATTATCATTAACCTTCCGCCAAAATGGATTGCTCCAAGGCTTTTAATATAATGGTCGATGAGTTGAGTCTTTGAAACGAAGGACACATTTCCATCATGTCCGCGTTGAAAAGAAATTCTACAGGCAAATGCAACAAGGTTTCCAGGAACACCAGAATATAATTTTGTTTTTCCCTTGTTGAATGGAGCACTTTCAACTAAGTGCATGTAAACATGGTCAGTCTTGACTTCAAGACTAATGAGACCTTGAATAATAGTCTGATTATTTACAATAGTTAATTTATAAACGTCTCTTTCGGGCCGCCTATATTCAAATTTCCAGTCGAACTGCCAGCCATTTATTTTTGTAACTGTTTTAAGGTCGGCAGTTGAAAGTAGCGTGATGTCAGTCGGAAAACTATCACCGCTGATTATGTTTTCTAAGGAGTTTGTTAATTTGTCAATCACAAAATCCATACCTTTATGCGCACTCTTTTTCATACTGCTAAGATACAAAAAAAAATGACAGAATGACAATAGAATCAAGGGTAATTTTTTTTACAGTAATACCACTAACGTTTATTGCTGCAATTAAATTACACATAATTCAATAACCAAAACCTTTTGAATTTGGGTTTTTGAATTTGAAATCTACTTGGGATTTGGAATTTGGGGCTTGAGATTTGAGGCTTAAAGATTTTTGAGTTCTATAATGGCCTTCACCGGATCTTTCGAAGAGAAAATATAATTTCCTGCAACAAGAACATCAGCGCCGCACTTGAGGAGTCTTGAAGCATTGGTGTTGTCTACACCACCGTCAATTTCAATAAGGGCTTTGGATTTTGCAGAAACAATAAGGGCTTTCAGGCTTACAATTTTTGAATAGGTATTTTCAATAAATTTTTGTCCGCCAAAACCAGGATTTACAGACATGATGCAAACAAGATCGACATCGCTTATTATTTCGGAGAGAACATCAACGGATGTATGAGGATTGATAACTACTCCGGCTTTTATACCCAACTGTTTTATTGCATGAACAGAGCGATGCAAATGATTGCTGGCTTCGTAATGCACACTTAAGATATCGGCGCCTGCATCTTTGAATTTTTCAAGATAGCGCTCAGGTTTCTCAATCATCAGGTGAACATCGAGTGGTTTTTTTGCTACCTGCTTTATACGCTTAATAACCGGAAACCCAATGGTGATATTAGGAACAAAAACACCGTCCATCACATCAATGTGTATCCAGTCGGCTTTGCTTTTGTTCAGCATCCGTATGCCTTTTTCGAGGTTTACAAAATCGGCTGATAGTATTGAAGGAGCTATGAGATGTTTCATTTATAAGATTTCAAAAGTCAGATGTAAAATATCAAATGTCAAATGTAGAACAATATTTCAAAAATATAAAAAGTCAGGCTTCCCTGCCCGACTTTGTCATTCAGGCGGGGATAAACTCAGCCTGACCGTATAAAATTTTTAATTTTCATTTTATCCCAAATAAGTTTTCAATATCTTACTTCTCGATGTATGTTTTAGTCTTCTGATAGCTTTTTCTTTAATCTGGCGTACGCGTTCACGGGTAAGGTCGAACTTCTCGCCTATTTCTTCCAGGGTTAATGCATGTTCGCCGTTAAGGCCAAAGTACAAACGTATAACATCAGCTTCACGAGGAGTAAGAGTCGAAATAGCTCTGTCAATTTCTTTTCTCAGCGAATCGTAAAGCAAACCTGTTTCGGGTGTGGGGCCATCGTCATTCCTTAACACATCGTACATATTGGTTTCTTCCCCCTGAACAATGGGTGCATCCATTGAAACATGACGGCCGGAATTACGCAGTGATTCTTTTACTTCGCCTTCTGAAATCTCAAGCAGGTCGGCTATTTCGTCGGGGTTGGGTTCGCGCTCGTAAGTTTGCTCTAACTGCGAAAACGCTTTATTGATTTTGTTTATAGCACCTATCTTATTCAGCGGAAGCCTTACAATACGGCTCTGTTCGGCCAGCGCCTGCAGAATTGACTGGCGTATCCACCATACGGCATATGAAATAAATTTAAATCCCCTGGTTTCGTCAAAACGCTGGGCAGCTTTTATAAGTCCGAGGTTGCCTTCATTAATAAGGTCGGGAAGGCTTAAGCCCTGATTCTGGTATTGTTTGGAAACAGAGACAACAAAGCGTAAATTGGCCTTGGTAAGCTTTTCAAGGGCAGACTGGTCGCCGGCCCTTATTTTCTGCGCTAAAGCAACTTCTTCCTCAGCAGTAATCAGGTTAACCTTACCTATCTCCTGAAGATATTTGTCAAGAGAAGCGGTTTCCCTGTTAGTTACCTGCTTTGTAATTTTAAGTTGTCTCATACACCAAAAAAATTATTTAAGAAAACATACTTTAACTTTACAAATTCGACTTTTACTAAAATATATTGTTAAATTGTTACATTGCTCGATTGCTGAATGTCAATGACAAAAAGAGTAAATTTAATTAACAATTGAACAATGCAACAATATAACCATTCAAAGTATTTTTTACGTAATTGCTCAGGCTTTTGTTACATTTATTCTTTATTGGGTTTAGGCGGCCTTGGCAACAATGCTTTGCGGGAAAGTTTGATCTTACCGGTTTTCTTATCAACATCAATAAGCTTTACTTCAATTTCGTCACCAACTTTCAGCACGTCTTCCACGTTGTTAACATGGGTCCAGTCAATCTCTGAAACGTGAAGCAGACCGTCTTTACCGGGCAGCACTTCTACAAAAGCGCCGAAAGGCATAATATTTTTAACCACACCTTTATATATTTCGCCAATTTCGGGAACTGCAATAATTTTCCTGATACGGTTCTTTGCCGCTTCTATCGATGCCTTATCAACAGCAAAAATATCGATGATACCGAATTCGCCCACTTCTTCAATGATAATGGTTGAATTGGTTTCTTTCTGCATTTCCTGGATAATTTTTCCTCCCGGTCCTATAACAGCGCCGATGAATTCTTTCGGGATTGTCATCTTCTCAATTCTTGGAACATGAGGTTTGTAATCGGGGCGGGCTTCACTGATGGTTTTTTCAATTTCGTTCAGAATGTGCAGTCTTCCTGCTTTTGCCTGAAGAAGCGCTTCCATAAGTATTTCATAAGAAAGGCCATCGATTTTTATATCCATCTGGCAGGCGGTTATTCCATCGCGTGTTCCGCAAACTTTAAAATCCATGTCGCCCAGGTGATCTTCATCACCAAGAATATCCGACAACACAGCATATTTTTTTGTTTCAGTATCAGTAATCAAACCCATTGCAATTCCTGAAACAGGTTTTTTTATTTTCACACCTGCATCAAGCAAAGCCATAGTACCGGCGCAAACTGTTGCCATTGATGATGAACCGTTCGATTCAAGAATATCGGAAACGATTCTTATAGTGTAAGGATTTATTTCAGCATTAGGAAGCATGGGCTTTAATGCGCGCAACGCCAGGTTGCCATGACCAATTTCACGGCGGCTGGTGCCACGGTTCATTTTCACTTCACCTGTTGAGAATGGAGGGAAATTATAATGCAGAATAAAATTGCTCCTTCCTTCAATTACTGCTCCATCAATAACCTGCTCGTCAAGTTTGGTGCCCAGAGTAACCGTTGTGAGTGATTGTGTTTCACCTCTTGTGAAAATTGCTGAACCATGGGCCAGAGGCAGATAATCTACTTCTGTACATATCGGGCGTATTTCGTCAAGCTTGCGTCCGTCAAGGCGTACACGTTCATCAAGAATCATATTGCGCATGGCTTTTTTCTCTACCTCATGATAATAGCGGTTTACCAAAGGTTTCTTTTCTTCACGCTGTTCTTCATGAAGGCTTTCCATAAATCCGGTTTTAATAGCTTCGAATGCCTCGCCTCTTTCATGTTTATTTTTATTTCCCGATTTTGCAAAAGCATACGCTTTACTGTATGTTGCATCATAAACATCTTTCTTCAGATCGTCATCATTTACTTCGTGACAATATTCACGTTTTGGATTTGCTTTTCCTACCATAGCGGCAAGTTCAAGCTGGGCTTTGCACTGAATTTTTATTGCTTCGTGGGCAAACTTCAGTGCTTCCACCATATCATCTTCCGATACTTCTTTCATTTCGCCTTCAACCATAACTATGTTATCCATTGAAGCAGCAACCATAATATCAAGATCGGAAAAAGATGCTTCAACAAATGTAGGGTTGACAATGAATTCCCCATCTACACGCACTACCCTCACCTCGCTGATAGGTCCGTGAAAGGGTATATCGGAAACAGCAATAGCCGATGATGCAGCGAGGCAAGCCAGCGCATCGGGCATATTATTTTTATCGGCCGATATCAGAGATATCTGCACCTGTGTTTCGGCATGGTAATCATCGGGAAACAAGGGCCTGAGTGCGCGGTCGACAAGACGTGAAATCAATATTTCATATTCCGAAGGGCGGGCTTCCCTTTTAAAGAAACCGCCGGGAAAACTTCCGGAGGCAGCATATTTTTCCTGGTAGTCAACTGACAATGGCAGAAAATCTACATTGTCGGCAGCTTCTTTCTTGGTAACAATGGTTGCAAGCAACATCGTATCGCCCATTCTCACAACAGCAGAACCGTCGGCCTGTTTGGCTAATTTGCCGGTTTCAATCGTAATCTTCCTGCCATCGCCTAAATCAAAAGTTTTTTGAATTCCTGATTGAGTCATAATAAATTAAATTTAATACCAGCCTTTCAACATGAATAGATTAAATGAAAGACCAAATAAAAGTGAATAAATAAAGATAATAAGTTGTATTTTCTCATAAGTGAAGATCCATCTTTCAAAAACACGAAAAAGGCAACAGAAAGGATGAATTGCCTTTCCATGGTTGCAGGAAACATAAATTTATTTCCTGATGTTAAGTGTCTTAATGATAGCCCTGTAGCGTTCGATTTCAGTTTTTTTCAGGTAATCAAGAAGCCTTCTTCTTTTGGCAACAAGGCCAACAAGAGAGCGCTCTGTACTCAGGTCCTTTTTGTTTTCTTTCAGATGGTCAGTTAAGTGAGAGATCCTGTGTGTGAATAATGCGATCTGTCCTTCGGGCGAACCTGTATCGAACTCGGATTTGCCAAATTCCTTAAAAAAATCTTTTTTCTTTTCTGCTGTCAAATACATAAATGCATCCTGTTAAATATTTTTTCCTGTATAAATTGGGGTGCAAAAATAAGGAATTCTTTTGATATGGACAAAAAAAATTGGAAATTAAGGGAAAATATTATTTTGATATGCTAATTAGAGATTCCTCATTCCGCTTCGCTGCATTCGGAATGACAATTTCATTCTTTTTTTT
>JAZDMF010000016.1:0-23687 GCA_043801235.1 Bacteroidota bacterium
ATGATCGCTCAATAAATAAATCATTATGAGTACCGGCATTGCCTTAATTTTTCCTGCTTTTGTGAGCGATTACAACGGCGATGAGATATCGTTTCTTGCTCGTAACAACAGTCATTTTGATCAATATCTTGAATCAGCTTCCATTGTAACAGGTATTGATTTACTTTCTTTCGATATTCTGCATAATAAATTTTTAAATGATGAATTAAAATCTCAGCTTTTAGCTTATGTTTTCAGTTGCAGTGTGTCGGATATAATAAAGGAGAAAAACATCAGGGCAGGTTATATCGCGGGTTACAGCATGGGGATTTATGCCGGGCTTTATCATACGGGAGTTTATTCCTTTGATGATGGGGCAAAACTCATTCAAAAAGCCTACCAGATAATTGTAAAGCACAATGGTAACGTTAAGTTTGGCATGGCTACTATTGCCGGAATTGACGATGATGACCTGTCGGATATCATACAACAGAGCCAGTCGGATGTGGAAATTATCAATGCCAATAGTCGTCACAGTTTTGTTATTTCCGGCAAATATCATGAGATCGAAAAGATTGTTCAGGCAGCCATACTCGAAGGGGCGCTCCTTGCCCGCATATTGTCGGTTTCAGTCCCGTATCATTCCATGCATATGAAAGAGGCAGCCGGAGAATTCGGCCGCTATATAGTAATGCAGAAATTTCAGGATTCTGTCGTACCGATTGTTTCATTAATAGATCAGCGGTTGATCACTGCTACTCACGATATCAGGCATGAACTGATTATGAACATCAGTAATAAAATTAACTGGTACCGGACCATGATGAAACTGGCCTGCCTTGATGCCCGTGTCATGCTTGAATGCGGGGCAGGAAAAAGCCTTTATAAAATGAGTAAGTTTATGGATGAGGATATAAAAGTTTATCCTTTAAACAAGATGTCAAACTTCATAGAAAAAACAAAACAATTGAACATTTCGGCAAGCATTTAAAAATGATGCTTCCAGAACATTCTTTGTAATCAGGCTTTAATTCCTTCAATAAAATTAAATGGGGTAGGCGTTTTAAATACAGCCGTTATTTTAAACCCTGCTTTTTCATAAAGGTTTTTAAATTCTGTCAGCGTTCTTTCCCTGCCGCCATTGGTTCCCACCAGCATTTCAATATCCAGGTTTTTGCCGAAAGAAGCTTTGTTGTCGTTTTGAATAATGGTTTCAATGCAGATCAGTTTACCGCCGGGTTTCATGGCTTTATGAATGTTTTTTAGTATTGCCAGACATTTTTCATCATCCCAGTCGTGAATAATATTTTTTAAGAGATAGGCTTCTGCATTTTCAGGAACGGATTCAAAAAAACTGCCTGCAACCACGCTGCATCGTGAACTTACCTTAAAGAGTTCCATATTCGCCTTGGCTTCTTCAACAACATGGGGTAAATCAAATACAATTCCCTCAAGTTGTTTGTTTTTATGTAAGATGCAGGACAAAAAGAAACCCTGTCCTCCTCCAACATCTACAATGGTTTGAAGTGAAGAGAAGGGATAAAAGGAAACCATGTACAAACTGCTCATTTCAGAAGTGCTTGTCATAGATCTGTTAAAGATATTGTTAATCGCAGGATGTTTTTCAAGATACTCGAAAGGTTCCATGTTGTAAAGCTTTCTCGCTGCATGTTCGCCGGTTTTCACGCAATGCAGCATTTCTCCGTATTGTTTCCAGTTGGGTTCGCTGTTTTGATGCAATATAAAGTATTTAACAGATTTGTTTCCGCTTTCAGTCATACAGGCACTGAGTTTTGTAAGCATGAAGTTTTTGTTTTTATCTTCCCTGAAAATGCCATGTCCCGAAAGTGTTCGCATCAGCCGGTAAAGCGATGGTTCATGGGTTTGGGTAATTCGGGCAAGTTCTTCAATGTGTTTGGGGCCGTCTTGCAGGATATCCGGAATATTTAATTCAGTGGCAACACCTATCGCCCTGCCTGCCCAGAAATGGGTAACATAATCTATCAGGATCACTTCATTGGGAGTAAGTTTTCTTTCAAGATTTTTAAGAAAAGATTTTAATTTCTCAACCAGGCGAATAATAAAAATCGGAGGAAGTTTAGGCAATACAATATTTTTCCGCATGTTATTTTTTTGTGTTTTAATAAAAGTTTTGTTTTCTGATCCTGAGCAATGTTCTAAACATAGGTTCATCCGTTTTTAAAGTTTCTCTTAAAATAAATGCTTGTTTCAGCATGGCGGCATCAGGTTTTGATTCGGAACCAGGAATGCAGTTTGGACGCGTTTTTAGTTTTTCCATGAAGATCTGTTCCATTTCATCTTTCGCCAATTCTGTGGTTAAATAAAATCTTGGAATTAAAAGTGATTCCGAAACATGGGTAATTATTTTTTCCTTAAGAGCGATCTTGTGCAATTCGGTGCCGGGGTATATTCTCAGTCCGCATGTAAGATGTACCATGTCTTTTTGGGAAATATACCTGTCAATAAAATCGAAGGTTTCATTGATAGTACGTTCATTTTCTCCCGGACCTCCAAAAAGAAAAAACCACATGGCGGGCAGATCAAATTCTTTGATGATTTCAGCCGTATATTTCAGATCATTATAAGAAAATCCTTTTTTCAGGTTCTTAATTATTACAGGCGATGCAGAATCCGGGGTACAATCAATTTGAGTAAATCCGGCATTCAGCATCAGTTCAAATAATTCAGGGCTGCTGTGACGTGGGTTGATCCCCATAGTACGCAGTTTAACCTTAATGTTTTTATTAATAATCGCTTTACAAATTGCTTCGGCATGGCCGGGTGGATCATTAAAGGTAGAATCAACGAACTCAAATGTTACCGGCCCCAGTCGTTCATAGGCTTGTTCAATCTCATCAGCAATATTTTCCGGCTTGCGGGTCTGATAGGTTTTGCCTTCAATCAGCGGATAGGTACAATAGATGCATTGGTGGCGGCATCCGCGTTTGGTCTGGATCGGATAAACGCTCCTGCTTTTGTATGGATTGAAATCAATGTGTTTGTCGATATCTGAAAAAGGGAGTTGGTCAATATTCATATTTTTTTCAGGGTGCTTAAAAGTATCTTCATTTGTGGAATGGTTGATGACTCCCTGTATATGAAAGACAGGTATGTTTTTGTCCATGCTGTCGAGTAACGTAAGGAAAACCTCTTCTGATTCGCCTACTACACCATAATCTGCTCCGAAAAGGCGCAATAATTCGAATGGAAATATGCTGAACCCGCTGCCTCCCAAAATAATTTTTGCCACAGATTCTCTTTTAATCAGTTTTACAAAATTTTCCAATATGGGATTTGTGTAACAAGTGGGATTTTCCATAACCATATCATCAATGTTGCGTATGCTTATGCCGATATAATCAGGGTTGAACTGCTGAATAACGGAAGAGAGTTTTTTCCCTTCATCAAACACCCCGTCATAGACATGAACTTGATACCGGTGCTTGATGCTTTGAGCCAAAAGGCAAATGCCCAGTGGTGGCACAGGGTAGGGGTTTGTTTCCGTATTCGTGTTTACCAGCAAAACCTTTTTCATCCCTTGGTTAAATTACATCCGTACCTTTTTTGATCAGCCAGAGACGGCCAATAGTTTCATAAAATTTTTCAACAGGCAGCTTTGTTTTCATAACGGAATTAAAAAAATTATACTTCGATAGATCGTGATCAATAATCTGGTTCTTTACATCCTTGTAAAAAGCGGTGCCGGGCATGGGGCTTAAAATAGTATAACCGGCATAAACCACCTGGTGAGCATGGGCATAATCGGCCAGTGCCTCAAAATCCTGTTCGTCGTAGTTGTTTGGAATTACATAATTTCCCCGCAGCATGATCCCGTTCTGGTGAAATATATTGATGGCTTCTTCAATCAATTTGGCCGAAGCTCCTTTTTTATATTTAAGGAGTTCTTTTTCGCGGAACGATTCAAAACCACAAATAACTACTTTAAGCCCGTTCCTGGCCAGTTTTTCGATGAGGCCGGAGTGCATGACCGCCGTATCGAACCGGATATCCATCACGAAATCCTTGCGGATTCCTTCTTCTTTGATCCGGTCAAAAAGCCGGTTTATGAAATGGGTTTCAACAATGGTGTTGGCATCGGCAAAGCGCACTACCGGATAATCACCGGTCATTTTCAGCTCTTCAATAACGCTTTCTGTATTACGCTGGTAAAAGCAACCGTTGAAAGAAGGCCATATAGAGCAAAATGAGCATTGGTGCGGGCAGCCTAAAGAGGTAAACAAATAAGTGCTTGGAAAAGGACTGTTTCCCACTTTATAGGTATTGATCCATTTTCTAAGGTGAGTGCGGTCGGGCATCAGGAAATCCCGGTCAGCGGCATTCCGTCCGGGAGCAGGATTGGCTGATTTAACGATTCCTTCAGGAGTGTTGATCAGGATGCCTCCCACAGTTGAAAAGGCCTGGTCGTTTATTTTTGCCAGGATAACTTCCCTGAAAGTATGCGCCGATTGCCCGGGGCAGATGATATCGAAACAGGGATATGAAAAGTCCTGCGGACAAAGAGTGGCATGCAATCCTCCCGCCACTGTCAATATTTCAGGATTGTGTTTTTTTACAGTTTTAAAAATGGTAATTCCGGAATAGAATTCCGAGGTGATAAGAGTGGTGCCAACTACATCGGGTTGATATTCTTTCAGCAGATGTAATACAATATTTTCCAAAGCAGGGGCTTCCGGATTCAGGTCGTATTCTCCTTTCAGATCGTAAACGAACACGTCAAAATCCTTAACGGCAGCGGCAACGGTGAGCAATCCAAGCGGGGGCCCTATCAGCTTTTTGTGAATAAAGGGTTTTGCTTTTTCAGGAGCGAATTCGAGGATTTTATTCTCAGATGAGCGGGGCGGATTGATCAGTAGTATTTTCATTGACAAGACCTGTCCTGTAAAATTTAAGTGGATAAAGTTAATCTATCCTGTAATAACTTGCAAAAAAGGGATTCAATTTAACACAAAAAATATAATTACAAATCGCGAAACTAAAAAAAAATACCTTTGATAAACATGTTTTATCAAAATAGAAAATCATACATTTTTGATAGTTAGCTTCAGTCGGCCTATTTGGAACAGATTGATGTGGTCCGCAGAAGAATGAACAAGGCAGTTTCTTTTTTTGAGGTGCTCAGGTAAAGAAGTTCTTAATTCGAAAGAAGAAAAAATCCCGATTTCTTACTCCTTGGTTAGAGCCGATAAACTTTTTGATTTTCCCATTAAGGTTTTCCGCAACGGCATTGGTGTACCCATTTAGAAAGTATGCCATAATGACTTCCTCATTGCTTTCAACTAATGATTTGAAGTTGGACATTTCATCAATATCGGAGTCTTCAACATTCTCATACCACATGAATAATTCTTTCTCAATCTGCAACGGATGACAGCCAATATTGTCTCTCGCATACCATGTTCTGAACTGACATGCCAGTTTATATGCTTTTTCAATCTCTGGAAAATTTTCGAACAAAGTTTTTGCTCTGATTTTTTGCGATGGTTTCCACTGATGAGAAAATTTATATAACAGAAAATGGCTTCTTGCCAGTAATTCACTTGGAGTTTCTCCATTAGATAAACGTTGCTCAATGTAGTTAAACTTCTTTGCAAAGTATTTCCGTCCATTCCTTTCACATTCTTCCCTGCACTGTTTTTCCTCTTGTTTGAATAGCTGAAGAGCGGTTCTTCTTTGCTCGAGAATCTTTTGACGGTACCTGATGCGAACGGCTTGCTGTGCATCCATCAAGTTACTTATGACATGAAATTTGTCTGCGATTTGTATAGCTGCGGGTATAAGATTATTGCAAAGCTTTGCATAACTGCCAGCCATATCTCTGGTGATGGTTTTTATTTTGTCCAGGTGTGACAAAAGAGGAGACATGGCTTGCTGCAAGTGGTCTGATTTTGTTGTGGCTGCACAAAAGGCTATCTTTCCTGTCTGACGGTTGGTAAGAAGAGTATACCATTCCTCTCCGATCATCTTTTCATCAATCCCCATATCCGAACTTATATTGTCTGGGCAAATTATGGGTACTTCTACAGCAGATGCTATATTACCTGTTTTAACAATGATATCATGTGTATGTATCTCTCGTTGTCCGTTCGGTTCAAAATCGCTTAAAAAGTCTTTATACCAATGATGAAGGGTTTTATTGTCAATCCCCATCAATTCCGCAAAGACGGAGATATTCGTCAGGTGTGTGTCCATGTACACCTTTTAAAAAAGCAGCAAACTCTTTTGTCGCTTTTATATTGGGATGGTTAAAATAATACTCATTGCTATAATGCGATCCACCGCCCTTTGGTTTCCACCTCCTGCGTTTAAGGACAAGGTAGGTGGTTTTCCCTTTCAGAGGAAAGCTAAGCAAGGATAGCGGGTTGCAATAACCATCCAAAACCGCATCTTGTCCATTTAGTTCTGGGGGTATTAATTCTTCCTTCTCTTCAAAATACAGCTCGTTACAGGCACTGCTTTCTTTTATTTCTATCAGTTCAAAGGATTTTAAAATGTCCTCTGGCGCTATGAGCCGGAGATAATTTTGTGCTTCCATGGGTTTTTCCCATTTATACGTAGCACCTTAAAAAATGATTTAACCATAAAAAGCCGAAACAAATTACGAAATCAAATTATATATATCTTTGCGCATATTTTGAAAATATGAAAGTGAAATTATTGCCGGCAACAGTTTTTATTGTTGCATTTTTTATCTGGATACAGTTTGTTTCCGCGCAGGAGAAGCAGTACAAAGTGGGCTGCATTGCATTTTACAACCTCGAAAATCTTTACGATACCCTCAACGATCCGGATACGAATGATGATGAATTCACTCCCGAAGGCGCCAATAAATGGAACTCTGAAAGGTATTATGAAAAACTTGATCATATGGCGCAGGTGATATCGAAAATTGGCAATGAATATGTAAAGGGCGGACCGGTGATTCTTGGTGTTTCAGAAGTCGAAAATAAATCGGTTCTCGAAGACCTGATAAAGCAGGATTCTTTAAAACCATCGGATTACGGCATCGTTCATTTCGACGGGCCCGATAAAAGAGGTGTTGATGTTGCACTTATATATCAGAAAGATAATTTCGTTGTTACAGGAAGTAAATCGGTTACGCTTAAAATACCCGGACGTACCGATTTTTTTACCCGCGATCAGCTGGTGGTTTCGGGTATGTTTGACGGGGAGCCTTTGTATGTAATAGTTAACCACTGGCCATCAAGAAGAGGCGGTGAAAAAAGAAGCGCATCATTGCGCAATGCCGCAGCCGACCTTACCAAATCAATCGTCGATTCCATTCAGAAAATTGATACCACAGCAAAAGTTATAATCATGGGCGACCTGAATGATGACCCTGCCAATAACAGTGTTTCAAAACATTTATTAGCAAAAGGTAACGAAACGGAAGTAGGGAAAAAAGAATTGTACAACCCTATGTATAACCTTTTTAAAAAAGAAGGTGTTGGCAGCCTGGCCTATCGCGACAACTGGAACCTTTTCGATCAGATCATTGTTACAGGAACCTTGCTGGGTGATGACAAATCAACCTATAAATTTTTTAAAGCAAAAATTTTCAATAAGAATTTTCTTACACAAAAGGAAGGCGCTTTTTCCGGTTATCCTTTCCGCACCTATGTGGGCACAACATATATGGGCGGTTATTCCGATCACTTTCCTGCATATATTTTTCTGACGAAAGAGATCAAATAAAAAAAAAGCTGCCAGATGGCAGCTTTTTTTATGATTGCTTAGGAAATTATTCTTTTACAAACTTCTTCGTTGACTGTATTCCGTTTTTATTGATCAATGAAACAAAATAGATTCCATTTGGGAGATTGCTGATGTCAGCAGAAATATTAGCGCTGTTGACAGGGATTTGCAGAATATCCCGGCCGAGTAAATTGGTTATTTTTGCCAGCTTGAATCCGTCAGCATTATTGATGTAAATAATATCTGAAACAGGATTTGGGTATATGTTAATACTGTTTGATGAAATTTCAGATAATCCTGTACCAATAACAACGTCAGCCGCATCTCTGGGTTCAATGAAATCTGTACCATAAGTAAGATATATGATTCCGGTTACATCGTAATGTGTGCTCAGCACAGGTGTAAAATGATACATCAGGTCATCAACAAAAGCGGAATCTGTATCGAAAACTGTCCATTCCCCGTAATTGTTAGGTAACTTTGTACATTCTGCATTAAATATTTTTACAAGAACACCTTCGTACGGTTCCCCGGCAATGGTATCGTTTATATTTGGTCCTGTTACTGTAATAGGAGCAGGCAGGGTATTGCCTGAAGAATGTACAGTAAAACCAGTAATACTTGCAAATTCAGTATATCCGTAATATTCTTTTACGGTTCCTGTTAATGTAATACTGTCGCCGATCGCAGGAGTGTGCAGATCATCGTAAATATAAATTCCATTCCACATACCAGTTCCATCCTGAATAAAATAACCTGCCGGAGCCACAGCTGTGACAATTCCGGATGTTGTTACTACCATATTCATATAAGGTGAATTGGCAGGAGATGCTGCAGTGAGTTGAATATTATGGATGGGTTGTGGATTTGGAAGAGTCAGATCAATTGTAAAATTTACAGTATCTGATTTATTTGGAGTTAATGCCACATCAGTAGTATCAACCAGTTGAAGAATAACCTGGTGAACTCCTGCTGAAAGGCCGGTAAGGTTAATTGGCAAAATTGTAAATTGCGATTGTGCAGCACCTCCATCAATAGTATAGTTAATATGTCCGTCGCTTCCTGTTCCCAGGTTTCCAACTACAAATTCACTTACATCAAATGCAACAGGAACATCAGCAGAATATAATGTTGCCCCGTCAGTTGGCGTATAAATTGAAATAGTGGGATTAGCAACCCCAGGCCTGGTAATTACTATATCGTCTATCTGCAAGTGATCAATATCAGCAACTGTATTTTTTATACCGAAAATAAATTCTGCCGTTGAAGTATCCGCCGATGCAGTAACAGTACCTGTCATTTGCGTCCAACTTGATGAGTTTATTGAAGTGTAAGTGGAATTATAAATATAACTGCCATCATACAAACCCAATTTGATATCGCCATGTCCCCTTACCCAATAAGTAATTGTATAAGTCGTGCCATTAGTAACAGTAAGTGATTGAGTGGTGAATCTCTTAATACTTGTAGTTGTATTTTCTAACTTAACAGCAGTTGTAGGACTGTGTGCACTTACAGTATAAGGATTTATACTTGCAGCAATAAGATTTGTTTTTGCTCCAACCATACCCACCGGAACATTACCTACCCAGGTTTCTAAGTTGTTGCTGAAAACGGTAACCTGTGCCTTTCCTGCAAAGAAGAAAAGTGTAAGGATACTGATAATGGATAATGTAATAATTTTTTTCATAGTGAATATTTTTATAGGAACACAAAGGTAATTCTATTTTTTTAGATGCATAAAAAAAACCCCTGGTTTCAGGAGGTTTTTGTTAAAATATATTAAAGGTATATTCTTTTGATAACTTTTTTGTTTCATTTATTCCTTGTTATTCCTTATTTTCCGTTATAACTTGTACTCTAAATTCTCATATCAAAAATCACTTTATCACTACAATTTTATCAGAAGCAATAAACTTATTATTTGTAAAAGCTTTGTATATATATACACCTTGGTTGAGCCCAATATCCGAGATAAAAATGCAGTGAGTTCCACCATATATGGAACGGGTATATAGTTTTCCGCCTAGCAAATCATAAATTTCAAATGTGCCTATTTCTGTTTCGTGTATTGAATATATAATATTCATGTCACCTTCACTAGGATTAGGAAAAACGTTAAAAATAGATTCTTTTATTGAATCATTCAATTCACTTATCATCCCATCGTTAGAATTATCAACTTTAATTATAAATTTACTATAATCATCTATAATCGCTCTAAATAAACCTCCATTTTCAACTTTAAAACCTTCGGAAAGAATTATTTTATTTGCAGCTTGAAATAAAACATCAGCTCCATCTTCAACAGTAACATCATCTCCTGTGCGAATAATATCACTTGAATAATATTCATAAGGTGTTGAACCTTCAAAACTTAGCTTATATGGATAAATGTATGGGGAACAATTTGGAATAGGAATTTCTATACCTTCAGCCTGATAAGAAGTTTGAGTAACATTAATAGTAGGATTGTTAGCAGCGTTATATTTTACAAAAGGTAATTCGAAAGTTTGATCATCACAATGGTTTATTAGTCTGACGTCAAACACAAAAATACCGGCAGCCTGTTCGGCGTAGTCTGCATTTTTCCCATCCCAATAAAATGGTTCAGTAATTCCATTATAGCTTTTGATATAATATGATCTGATGGGAGAACCTGATACTTGATTGGGATATACATCAATCCATGCTTCTATTGCATTATCCATGTCGTATATTGCTACCGGTGCATCTTGATAATGCATACCTGTACAACCAGGGTCTAATGTTCCAGAAACAGTGCTGCAATTCCAACCATCATAAGTACATTTGTCAATAATCAATACTTCATCCAAATAAAAACCAGTGCAATAATGATTTCCTAAAGGCGAATAATCCTTGGATTTAAAGAAAATATAATTAACTCCACTTTCATCAGGTGTATATTCAAACTGAATATTTTCCCAGCCATTGCTAATTAAAACATGTCCCTTATCTTCATAAACAATATCGTCTGGCTCATTATTATTTACATCCTTAGAAAGAAAAACTTTATACTCAGGATTCTTTGTTGAATTATCCATTTTTGATACTTTAAATTTAATTATATATGGAACATCTACTTGTAAATTCTGAGTGAGTTCAATTCCTATCCAACCTTGTTCATTGGGTGAAGACGAATACTGCCCACAACCACTTGGCATTCTGTGAGAATATAATCCAGCATATTTCTGTCCAGTATAAGCAGTTTCATAGCCAAAATAATTGTCTGGAACCCCTAAGGAAATGTCATCTACATAGGGCACACAGCTAGAGGGATCATAAGAATCAAAAAACAATTGCTCATCCGGTTTTGAATTTCCTGAATAGAATATATAGGCATTATCTTTAAAAATCCAGGATGTTCCTGTTTCAAAACTATTATCAGGAACTAAGTTTTGAGCAATTATAGTTTGACTCCCCAAAGATATAATTACAGAAATTATTAATAATATTTTTTTATTTTTCATATTTTTTTATTTTTAGAAATAATTTTTAAACCAAAACTAATTGTAGGATCAAAAAGATAACCGACAAGACCATCAAAATGTTTATTGTAAAACGTATAGAGAACATAAAGTTTAAATGGGCTAATATCTAAATTGAAGTTTCTAAAGCTTTTTTGCCAACCACATTGAATATAGATATTTGGAAAATGCATATTAAATTTTGTGTCATCTTTTTTTAAATAATTAGCAAATACATATCCAAGTCCAAGTGAAAAATAAAACCCATTTAAATCATTTTTTGATAAACCCTCGGGCTTATTAAACAGATATCTTCGAATACTAATACTTGCTTGCAAAGCATAACCATTATGAATTTCATTTATATTATTATCGTAAGAGTCAATCAATATAAATCCTTTATTTGTTCTTGGTAAAACACCAATGGAATTTACTAATGATAAATTATTCCTTATTTTAATTTCACTTTCTATGTCATAAAAAAATTGTCTTTTATATTTAAAATTATAATTGATAACATGATAAGGTAATTTAATTATTAAAATCTTGCTTTTTTTATCATCTGTCAATTCATTTTGATTCTGTGCAAAAGAAGAAACTAATAAAAAGAGAAAAAAAAGAATGGGCACAAAATAATTTTTATTTAGTTTGCTTTTCTTCAAGTATTTCAACTTTTTTATTTAATTCAATTATATAAAGTGTAAGTTCTTCAACTTTTTGTAATAAAATTGTATTCATTTCGCCAAGCGGAATCCCGTTTTCATCTATATCAGTTGCAGAAGGAACACCGGGAAGTTTTTTGTTTTCTTTAATACTTTTTTCAAGTTCGGAAATACTCATTAAAGAGTAATCATAATTAAAAACATAGTCAGGCCATGTAGTGCTGGTGCTTTCAACAAACACTTCCTTTGAACCTATTGTGCCATTTACAGCAAGTTTATATTCATTCGGATTGTTTGTTAAAGTTGTTCCAATTCCTACATTTCCTTCAACTATAAGTCCATTAGATGGCGCAGTGCTTGTACCGCTATATGTTGCACCTATTGCCACAGCTCCTTCAATATCGAGTTTATTTACAGTTGTTGTTGTTCCAATTCCTACATTTCCTTGAACAATAAGTCCATTAGAGGGTGCACTGCTATTACCGCTATATGTTGCACCTATTGCCATAGCTCCTTCTACATCTAGTTTATTTTCAGGTGTTGTTCCTATGCCTACACTTCCAAGTTGTAAATAAATGTCATTGTACTTAACCCCTTCGAAATAATCAACAATACAAGCATATGGTTGAGTGGGAGTCATTATGAAATTTAGTGCTAACCCAACATACCCTTGATAATCCGTACCTATCCTTATTTCCTGATTAATGGAAGAAGTGTATGGAATAATTACATCAAGCTTTTTTTGGGGGTTCGATGTTCCTATACCAATATTATTATTTGCAGGATTTATAACTATACCTTCTCCTTCTTCATAGCCACCGTAAACAAAACGTTTACCGCTTCCGAAAGATTTAAATCCTGCAACTAAATTAGCAGCACTTCCATCAATCATTCCTGCTTCACCACCTATCATATCAAAACCTATTTGTACCCCACCATCCCCACCTTCACCAAAATAAGCACCTTGCCCGTAAACATGAAGTAGTGCAATTGGGCTTGTTGTTCCAATACCGACATTACCAGAACTTAAAATTCGCATTCGTTCTGTAGCATTTGTTTCAAACACCAAGCTTTGCGCATCGGTAGTGCCTATGAAGTTAGTTCCGGGTGTTGTTCCTGTATTTCCTGTAAGGCTCCAGGATACAGCATTAGGTGTGGACCATGATGCAACACCATTAGCATCGGAAGTTAATACTTTATTAGCTCCCTGGTTTCCGTCAACAATTTTTAAAGTTGAGCCGGATGAACCAACCACTTCAAGTGATGCGCCGGGAGATGTTGTTCCTATTCCAACTTTTGCATTAAAAGCTAATATCTGATTGGCCACCTGGCTGTCAAATATTCCATATACAAGCGCTTTTAAACGTGCATCAGCTTCGCTGGCTCTTGCAGCATTATCAATAAACAATTTATTACTTGCTGTTTCATAATAACCCGCTTTATAACCTAAAAAAACGCAACCACTATTAGTTGAGGCCGTGTACCCCGATTTATAACCAATATTTACATTTTGCCCCCCGCTTATTAGATTAAAACCACTATATGAACCAAGTAAAGAATTTTCTGAAGAGCTGATTAAATTACC
Organism: Bacteroidota bacterium; assembly: GCA_043801235.1. Taxonomy (GTDB): domain Bacteria; phylum Bacteroidota; class Bacteroidia; order Bacteroidales; family CG2-30-32-10; genus DAOQAK01. The sequence goes on from JAZDMF010000016.1 coordinate 13,449, forward strand.
GGCGCTGTATAGGCCTAAACAGGTATTGTACGTGCCAGTTTCATTTTTATATAATGTTCGGTAACCGATTCCTATATTATTTATTGCACCACTGGTAGTTGAACCTGTACCTGTACCTGCTCCTTGCCCAATATATATATTATCATCTCCCTCTGAATATGCTCCTGCGCCATTTCCAATACAAATATTATTATCCGGATCATCAGATTCTGTCATAGAACCATAACCAATGGAAATATTATAATTGCCCGTTGAAAGTTTATCGGCAGCTCCTACACCAAAAGCAGAATTTCCAGTACCTGTAGTATAAACATAAAGTGAACGATAACCCATTCCAACATTATATGTTCCGGTTGAATTTCCGCTATTACCAAATCCGGCTTCCCGCCCAAAAAAGGTATTGGCATCCCCTGTTCCATAATATCCAGCATAATATCCTATGCAAGTATTATTATCAGCTGATGGATTTGAATAACCTGCCTTGTAACCAAAATAAGCATTATTTGTTCCATCAGTCACATTAATGCCGGCACCAACACCACCAAAAGTGTTATTGGCTCCCGTTAGCGCTGACGGGCTTTCAACAGCAAAAGAAGTAACCGGGGTTGCCTGATTGTTTGCAACAACAAACATTGAACCCGGGCTGGCTGTCCCAATTCCAATTTTACTTGAACTTTGATATGCAACACTACTAACAACCGTTGCAGTACCAGTAAAATAAGGTATAGAACCTGTTGTACCACCAGTTGTGGTAACATTAGTTTGACAAAAAACAAATGCAAGATTTAAAATCATTGCAACAAAAAACATTGTAAATTTTTTCATAGTTGATATTTTTTTGTAATTAAATTTAGAATTAAAATCGAAATTTAATTATAAAAAGTATCTATTTCAAAATGCAATTCATCAATAGTCAATCAATAGTCAATTTTGAACATAGATATTTTTGTGATAATTTCATCTATTTCCCTTATTACAAAAGAAAATTTATCAGGATTATTAATAATTTTTAATTTGATATTTTTTAATGAATTTTTTTTTAAAAAAATCCCTTCAATATCTGTAAAATGTTTTTCAGCACAAGTATAAAAACCTTTGCTTCCTGATAATATTATAAAGTTTTCCCTGCATAATATAAAAAGTAAATAAGCAAGATGATATTTATAATCCGGATTCCATCTTATTTTACTGCCATTACAGGGTTTTATGAAAAAGGAAAATATTTCTCTTTTAGATATAATATATTTTTTCTGATAAAGAATATCAACAAACTCATATAACTTGCCTTTCCCTGTCCATATTAATTTTGTTGAACGGGTTATAACCTGTTCTTTAAAACCAATGACAGGTTGCTGATAAACTAATATATTATTATTAGACTTCATGTCGGCAGAATTCAACATTTTTCAATATTTGTTCATCATTTGGTATTTAAATATATTTTCCTACATAAATAATAAGCCTGTGATAGTGATTTTAAGTGAGATTATGAAACTATAAACAGCTTTAATATGCATTTTTTATAAACCATCAATGATGCCTCTCCATATTGTTAGTTAACGTTTTTCAAAAAGGTTACCCTAAACTTTTAATTTTTCTTCTTTCGAAAATACAGTAGATACGTGTCTGTAGCAGGATACAGCAAATTGAAAAAAAGTTATCAACATACCATCTTCCAATCTAAAGTTGCCCTGTTTTCAGAGCAAAAACAGTTTGAAATATTATTGATTCTTATGAAGGGAAATTTATATAAATAAAAGGCATAAAAAAACCCCCGGAATTTCCGGGGGGTGGGGTATTAAGAAATTTTATTCTTTCGAAAACTTTTTTGTTTCGCAAATTCCATTTTTGTTAATTAAAGAAACAAAATAAATTCCATTAGGTAAACTGCTGGTATTTATAGTTTCTGTCTGATTGGTAACATCCATATTTATTACTGTTTCACCAAGTATATTAGATATTCTGATAAAATTTATGTCTTGCATATTATCTATGGTAATGTAATCTGAAGATGGATTGGGATAGATGGATGTAATGGAATTCGTATCAGTTTCGTTAATACCAGTTGAAATTGATACATCATTAGCGTCTCTTGGTTCAACACGTACAACTCCGCCATATGCTAAATACACTACTCCTGTTATATCATAATTAGTGCCTACTGCCGCAGTAGTATATTCAAATAACAGACCACCCGTTTGGGTTGTGTCACCATTATAAAGCACAAATTCACCATATGATGCGGAGCCTGATGCATCCACGCAGGGCATATTCGTTAATTTTACCAAAACCCCTTCTAATTCTTCGGTAGTTGAGTTTGCTTTTGTAACATTGTAAGCAGGGTGTAATGTATTACCAGAAGAAACCTTGGTAACATTTGAAATACTTCCTAATTCCGTGTAAGTAAGATACTCGTTTACTGTTCCTGAAATGATAATTGAATCTCCTCGTGCAATACCTGCTGAAGCAATATGAGCAGAGTCATAAATATAAATACCATTCCATGGCCCGGTGGCATCCTGCAGGAATAAACCATTATCGTATTTTGCAGTAACGATACCTCCGGTAATAACCGGTTGGCCATTGTATGTGGAAACGTAAGGTGCAGCAGTTGCATATTGAATGTCGTAGATAGAAACAGTAGGAACTGTACCAGTGGTAACAGTCACGTCATCTATTACGACATCACCTCCAACACCAACAGAAAAGATAAATTCAGCAGCAGCAGTAGTTGTATCAGAAACTAAAGTTTGAGTTACTTGTGTCCAAGTAGCTGTTGCGGACACATAAGGGTTGTAGGTTAGGTAACCAAATCCAGCATTAGCAGCTCCTGTATACATACCAGTTCTAACTTGACCTGTTCCTCTTACCCAAAAAGAAATTACATAAGCGGTTCCGTTAGTAACAGATACAGCTGTCGATGTAAAACGCCTGTGAGCGGTATAAGTGTTCGTTAATCCGCAAGCAATTGATCCGCCATGAACATTGGTAGTAACTTTGGTAATTATTAAAGCAGTTGTGTGTGTTTTTGCGCCCACCCATCCGGTAGGATTAGTTGTTGTCCAGTCTTCAAAGCCACCGTTTGTAATCTGAGCATTAGCTATGAATGCTACAAAAACAAACAATAATGCTAAAAGTAAATTTGTCCGTTTCATTTTATTGTTTTTTAGTTCGTAATTTTCAAAAGGAATGCAAATATATAAAAGATTTTAAGTTGGTTATGAATTAAAATGCCAAAAAACTTTTGTTATCCTTTTTTTTGCATTTTTTAAGCACATTGATTTTTAAACCAAAATAAATATCAGTTCCTGATAGCCTGTTGCCAATGAGAGCGCCAATTTTATCGGTTCCGACAAAAAGAAAATTGTTGAGCCTGACGGCTAATCCTATTCGTGGCCACAGGTACTGATAAAAAATGATGGGTAGTGCGATACCTATTCTCCTGTGATCAAATCTTGGAGTAATTGAAATGATGTTTGCCCTGTCAATTCCCGGAAGACCGAAGTGTGGAATGCGTTGTACCCATGTTCCGTTTATGTAAAAATTATATCCGATGTTATAATCATATTGCACACTAAGCGCCCATGGAAGCATCATCGTAAAATCACTTCCTGTTGCAGCAGGCACAGGATAGTCTCCAAAATGAGAATTCATCGTACTGTCAAATCCGTCGAAACCATTCATCTTGATTTTAGTGAAATTGTACCACATGTTTGTCTTGTCATTAATTTCATAAGTCTGTGCATTTTCTTTGAACTTCAGGTAACCTATATCAATTAATGAAATCCCAAGCTTCCATGCATATTCAAGCCCAAGTTTTTTGCTGCAGAAATTCGGACACTGGTAACTGTTCTGCAAAGTTTTTTTCTCGATGGTAATTCCCATGTCAATTGATTTTCCGTTTCCTTTGGATGATCCGAAACCATCATCAGTATATGCATAGCCATATTTTGCTGAAATGTTTTTAAAATACAAATCGGAATCGTTGGGAACATATAGCGTCATATCCTGGTTAAGATAATAAGCAGCATCAAGTCCTTTCAGATGCTTGATTGAAACCCCTGCTTTTATTAAGGTACTTCTGCTTTTTTTAATTTCCCTTGCCACGCTCACGCCGAATTCCTCCCAGACAGCTGCATTCATCCTGAATTTCCGGAAAGAAATATCAATATTTTGAAGGGGTTCATAAGTCAATCCTTCATATAATAATTTTGCGCCATCCTTGTTCAGCCGTGTGAATGAAAATGCTCCCCTTCCTGAAATATTGAATGCAAACGCCCACTTTTTAAAACTCACCATAAGCGACGGGCCTTGCAGCAGGGCATTCAGGTAAATATTTTTATACCAGTTGTTCTGCTCTTTGTTTTCAAGCATGTATTTTGAACTTTTGCCTTTGTCGGCATCGTATACATTAGCAACAACTATTTTTGTTTCACCGTTATCGGCAATATAATCGGGTATGTTTGTCTGGTATAGATAAACATAATTATTATCAATGTATGTCTGGAGTGTAACCAGGTTCAGATCCCATTTATAAGGAGTGCCTGCAAGGAATGCGGGATTAATCCATTCACCTGTAATGCCAGAATAAATACTGCTACATACACCCATGCGTTCCTGTGAAATTGCACTGAATGAATTAATGAAAATGGAAAATATTATGATGAATTTCCTGTACAAAATGTTCTGAAATAAAATTGTCTTTTCTGCGAAATTAATGTATTTTCAAAGGGAAGCATAATTATTTTCGCAATAAAATATTGTGAAAAATGTGATTCAAAATATGCCTTTAAATTTTATATCTTTGTCGCTCGGAAATATTATTTGATATGAAAATGAACAAAAAAGATTTTCTTAAAGAAAAAGTGGAGCATATCGACATTGCAAAATATAATGTTGTGCCTATGGTGGATGCCATGAACGGAATGGCGTTCCAGGCCCGAAACCTAGCACGAGGCGCACGCATTTTTGATATGATGCAGGCCGATAAAGAGTGTGCTGTATTTCTTACGCTGGCCGGTTCTCTTATTTCGGCCGGACTTAAAAAAGTGATAGTTGATATGGTGAAAAATAATATGGTTGATGCCATTGTTTCCACAGGAGCAAATATTGTCGACCAGGATTTCTTTGAAGGTCTTGGGTTCAGGCATTATCAGGGTACGCCTTTTGTAAATGACGCTGAACTCCGAGAACTGATGATCGACAGGATTTATGATACCTATATTGATGAGGAAGAACTGAGATTTTGCGATGAAACCATTGCTCAAATAGCTGACAGCCTCCCCAAAAAACCTTATTCTTCAAGGGAATTCATTATTGAAATGGGCAAATTCCTTGATGAGAATAATAAATATGCAAAGTCAAGAGAAGATTCAATAGTTTACCAGTGTTATAAAAAAGGCGTCCCCGTTTTTGTTCCTGCTTTTTCCGATTGTTCTGCAGGTTTCGGCCTGGTGCATCATCAGTGGCATAATCCCGGAAGGCAGGTAAGCATTGATTCGGCAAAAGATTTTCTTGAAATCACAAAGATTAAAATTAATAATGCCACTACGGGCATCTTCATGATCGGCGGCGGCGTTCCTAAAAATTTTGTGCAGGATATTGTGGTTGCTGCAGAGGTGCTCGGGTTTGAAGTTCCCATGCATAAATATGCGGTGCAGATAACTGTTGCCGACGAACGCGACGGCGCTTTATCGGGATCAACGCTGAAAGAGGCCAGTTCTTGGGGCAAAGTCGACACTACCTACGAACAGATGGTTTTTTCCGAAGCAACCATTGCCATGCCGTTGATTGTCGGATATGCATATCATAAAGGAACATTTAAGAACAGAAAAGAAAACAGGTTCAATGATGTTCTCTCTGAAGTTGCGGTTGAAAAATAAACAGTACAATTTTTTTTCATTTCATATTGTTTTTTTTAATATATTTGAACTGAATTTGCAGGCGGAATAATTTGATTTTGTATTTATTGTTTTTTGTGTTCTTTCAGCAGTGAAAGATTTTATGATTGATATTATTTCTCTGTCATTTCAGGAAATAAAAAACATTTATATTTACACTTTGGATTTAATGTTGTGTCCGATAGTTTAATAGTAATACCGACCTATAAAGAGTGCGAGAATATCGAAAAGATCATCCGTAAGGTTTTTTCTTTGTCCAAAGAATTCGATATCCTCATCGTTGAAGATAATTCACCCGACGGCACTGCCGGTATTGTGCGCCGCCTGATGTCTGAATTTAACGGCAGGCTGTTTATAGAAGAACGGGCAGGAAAGCTGGGACTGGGCACCGCATATATCCATGGTTTCAAATGGGCTCTGATCAGGGGATATGATTATATCTTCGAAATGGATGCCGATTTTTCTCATAATCCCGAAGACCTTATTAGGCTTTATAAAGCATGCGCCGAAGATGGCAACGACGTGGCTATCGGATCAAGATACATTAAAGGGGTGAATGTAGTGAACTGGCCTATGGGGCGCGTGCTGATGTCGTATTATGCTTCTGCTTATGTAAGAATGGTTACACGCATGAAAATACGCGACACTACCGCCGGTTTCAAATGCTATAAAAGCAAAGTTCTGAAAGCAATCGATCTCGATAAAATAAGGTTTACAGGTTATGCTTTCCAGATTGAAATGAAATTTACCGCATGGAAATTGCGATTTAATATATTTGAAGTTCCTATAATTTTTACCGACCGCACCGAAGGGCAATCGAAAATGAGCAAGGGAATTTTCAAGGAAGCAGTGCTCGGCGTAATATCGCTGAAATTGAAAAGCCTTTTTAAAAAATATAAAAGACTTGAAGCGTAAAATTAATTTACAGTCTGAAAAGGGTATGGGTTGACCATACCTTTTTTATTTTTGTAATATGAAATATCTGATAAAGAGTGCCAGTATTGTCAACGAAGGAAAAATTTTCCTTTCCGATGTTCTTATTGAAAACGGGATTATAAGCGATATTGGTCAATTTGCTTTAAACAGCCATGCTTTAAAAAATGCAGAAATAATTAATGCAAACGGGAAATATTTATTCCCCGGTGTTATTGATGACCAGGTGCATCTGCGCGAACCCGGACTTACCTATAAAGAGGATATTTTTTCTGCATCGAAAGCTGCTGTGGCGGGTGGTGTGACTTCTTTCATGGATATGCCCAACACAATTCCCAACACAACAACCAATGAACTTCTTGAAGAAAAATTCCGCATTGCTTCTGAAAAAGCACTATGCAATTACTCCTTTTATCAGGGCGCCACTAACGAAAATATCAGTGAACTGAAGAAAATCGACACCCGCAATGTTTGCGGAATTAAAGTTTTTATGGGCGCATCAACAGGGAACATGCTCGTTGATAATGCCGCATCGCTTGATGAAATATTTTCGCTTCAGAACACTCTTATAGCAACACACTGCGAAGACGAAGAGATTATAAAAAAGAATCTTGAGATATATAAATCTAAATACGGGGAAAATATTCCGTTCTCTGCACATCCGTTTATCAGAAGCAGCGAGGCATGTTTTAAGTCATCATCTTTTGCAGTTGCTCTTGCCCTGAAAAAAAATACAAGACTCCATCTTTTGCATCTGTCCTCGGCAGGTGAAATGGCCTTACTTGATAATTCAAAACCGCTTGGTGAAAAAAGAATTACTGCCGAAGTTTGTATCCATCACCTATGGTTTTCTGATGAAGATTATGAAACGAAAGGTGCTTTCATAAAATGGAACCCTGCAATTAAGTCAGCTCACGACAGGGAAGAATTATGGAAAGCTTTGCTCGACGGACGGATTGATGTTATTGCCACAGATCATGCACCCCATACCCTTACTGAAAAAAATAATGATTATCTGAAATCTCCGTCAGGCGGGCCTTTGCTTCAGCATTCACTGGTTGCAATGCTCGAATTTTATCATCAGGGAAAAATTTCTCTTGAAACTATTGCACACAAAATGTCGCATGCTCCCGCAGTTTGTTTCAATATTGAAAAACGGGGTTTCATCCGTAAAGGCTATTATGCCGATATGGTACTGGTTAATATGGATAATCTATGGACGGTAAATAAAAATAATATTCTTTATAAATGCGGATGGTCGCCTTTTGAAGGGGTGAAGTTCCGTGCAAATATTTCACATACTTTTGTAAACGGACATCTTGTTTATTGTGAAGAGAAGTTTGATGAATCAGAAAAAGGTTATCGTCTTTTATTTAATCGCTAGGCTTTTGTTATTTTTGTATGATGAAATTTCTCCGTTTCATATTTCCATTAATTTTTTTATTCTCTTTTTTTGCTTTTTGCGGTAAGAAAAATGATGATGAAAAAAATGCAATTCCTCCAAATTCAGGTATCGTTTCCAGTGATGAAATGGTGCAGATTCTTGAAGATGTTTACCTGGCAGAAGGGGCTATAAACAGCAAAGAACAGAGTTCAGATAATCCGCAATATTTTGCCAACCGGTATTACAATTATATTCTAAAAAAACACAATATGACCGGCGAACAGTTCATGGAAAGCTATACGTATTATTCCTCCAATGCTGAAGAAATGGTTAAAATACTCGAATTGATAATTAATGATCTGAGCCGGAAACAGGGATTATTGCAGAGCGATAAAAAATAATAACAGCCCTGTAAAAAAAAAGGTAATAAAACAATTCTCTTTATTATTTTGAAAATACGGCTGTGCAGTTATCAATATCAGCCCCGTCGTTTACATTATACGACCAGTCAATTTTCGTATTGGCTGAACTCATGGTGCCGCTGCCGTTTATGGTAAAGGTGCTTACTGTCTGGCTCGGAATAGTTGCACTGTTACCGGCAATAACAGCATAAACCTGATTTGATGTCAGCCCGTAAAAATTGGAAAGGTAGATTTGTGTGCTGTTCCCTGTGTTGAGGGAGATGGTAACGGTAAAGGTGGAAATTCCGTTCTGGCTGCTGTTTTCATTGCACGACCAGCTACCGACAAATTTATCCCTGGGATCAGTATCATCGGGGGGATTATTGTCATCAGGGTCGCATGAAACCAGAAAACAGGTTAAGGATGCAAGTGTAAAAAGGTATCGGAATGTTTTTTTCATAAATGTTGCATTGGTTTTGGTGACGCAATATTCATGCCATCGCTCATTGCCTGTAAAAGTACAAATATGTATCAAATAAGGCAATGTTTTTTAATAAATAATCGGATGTCATCAATTTTCATAATTTTGCATGACAAATATAATCGACATGTCGATCAACGTCAGCCATATCACAAAGCTTTTCGGCGAACAGAAAGCGCTTGATGATGTTTCATTCAAAATTGAAGCCGGTGAAATTGTGGGATTGGTTGGCCCCAATGGTGCGGGAAAATCCACCATGATGAAAATCATTACCTGCTACCTTCCTCAAACGTCAGGCAATGTGTCGGTTTGTGGTTTTGATGTTGTGGAGCAATCGATAGATGTGAGAAAAAAGGTGGGCTACCTGCCTGAACATAATCCGCTGTACCTTGATATGTATGTTTTGGAGTATCTTGAATTTATTGCAGGTATTCATAAGCTGGGTAAAATTACGAAAGAACGTGTTGCAGAAATGATTGATATTACCGGCCTTGAAGTGGAAAAAAGGAAAAAAATTGGCGCATTGTCAAAAGGATTCCGCCAGCGCGTAGGCCTCGCACAGGCGCTTATTCATAAACCCGAAGTGCTCATTCTAGATGAACCTACATCAGGTCTTGACCCAAACCAGATTATTGATATCAGGAACCTGATAAAAAAAATCGGTATGGCAAAAACAGTTTTATTTTCCACCCATATCATGCAGGAAGTGGAAGCCATCTGCGATAAGGTGATAGTTATTGATAAAGGAAAAATTGTTGCCAACAAAACTACAGTGGAAATGCATAAGCTGAATGAAGATTATATGATTGTTTCTGTGGAATTCGATGCGGCTGTAAATAAAACAATGTTGAAGGAAATTAACGGAGTGATTGACGCGGAGCAGGTAAAAGGCAATCTGTGGAATGTGAAGGCAATGCCCGAAAAAGACGTCAGGCCGGAAATTTTCAAGTTTGCTGTTAAGAACAAACTTACCGTTCTTGCAATGAAAGAAGAAGAACAAAGCCTTGAAGAATCATTTCATAAGCTTACAAAAAACAATAATTTTTTTAGGAAATAAATTTTTTTTATTTTTGCACCCTGATTGTGGAAAGATTTGATAGATTGCAACCACGTTAAAAAATGCTAAAACTGTAGTTTTAG
>JAZDMF010000240.1:0-5783 GCA_043801235.1 Bacteroidota bacterium
AAATAATTCAATGATTTTATGGAATAAGGGTTAAGCTCTAAATCCGTTTCGTAAGCAGATAATTCAATAGTTTTCAAATTTGAATTGCCCGTAGATAACTTTTCTATCAAAGAACATGATAGAATTGTAGTTCCACACCCAGGGTCCAGAATTTTAATAATATCAAGATTACATTCAGCATAAGTACCCATTAATTCTGCTATTTCAGCAGGGGTAAAATACTGACCATTTTCTTTCTTATGCTCTTTATCAACTAAAGATGTATAATGAATTCCGAGCCGGTCGGCGAACTGACTGGGCAATTCATCAAGAAATGGTTCTATTTTAATACTATTTGCCATTACGGGTTTTAATATTGTAATTAACTTCTTTTTCGGCAACCTTCAGGGCTCTGGATGCCATATCTTCATCTTTTAAAACATCATATACTTTTGCTGCCAACCAAAGAGAAAGCAATTCTTCATTGTTAACATTAAAAATTTCAGCAAGCATTAAAACCTGTTCGCGTTTTGCTCTACGTTCACCGCGTTCTACTTTGCTTAACATGGCAGTATCCATGTCAAGTTTTGCTGCAACTTGTCTTTGAAGTAAATTGCTCTTTTCCCTTAATGTTTTTATTCTTTCTCCAAAACGATTCATAAACCAGTTTTTGTCTTGTCAGTAAAAGGCAAATATAATAAATATTAAAGTGAGAAGAAGAAATTATTTTAAAGAATTAATATGGATTTATTAACAGATAAAAGAGTAAAAAAGAAATTTCTTTCAAATCGCATTTTATCGTTACCTCTTTCAACTTTTTTTAAGACGAGACACTTAAGAATTATTACTTATTTTTGTGTCAAATAATTAAATCATTATGAAGAAATATAAATTATGCTCTATAATAGCATTTTTGATGATAGTTTTTTGCGCCTGTTCCACAATGAATGTGAGTCACGTTGATAATAATGGCGAAATTCAGAAAAGCGAAGGCATTTATTATTCGCTGCCTAAGACTGTCATCACTGTAGCTGTGACTGTTGAAAAAACAAGTAAGGTGAAAGGTCCCTTTGCATCATATGCTCTCAAATACTTAGGGCTTACAGATGTAATTTCAGAAAACACTTCTTCCTATGCAATGTCTTCCGTTACACTGGGTTCGTACAGCATTCCCGATCCAGACCAGTATTTTTTTATTGAAAGCTGCAAACTGAAGAAAAAAAATATAATGCTGAGTTTTGAAGAGTATGGCGTATTAAAAGGTGTCAACAACAGGTATATGAATAGTTATAAGAATAATTATTATGATACATCGGTTGTTACTGTTTCCAATGAAAACGAAATACCTGAACAAAATTTCATGAATCCAAACATTGCCGAAGCTTTCGATACCATTATTGAAAAAATTAATCTGGATACAAATATCATTATAAAGAAAACTATTAAAAAGGTATATGTTGACAAAACAACCGAGCGGAAGGCAAAAGAAGCAGCTGACTTTATTATAGAGCTTGAAGAATCACGCCTTTCATTGCTGACAGGATATTCGGAAGTGAATTACAGCAAAGAAGCAATTGAATATATGGCTGTACAGTTGGAAAAGACGGAACAGGAATATTTGCATCTTTTTACAGGCATTACTGTAAAGAGCGAGTATAAATATTATTTCAGCTATATACCCGTTGGAAACAACACTGCATTAAGTGTTCCTTTATTCCGGTTATCCGACAAGTATGGTATTTGCGACACATCCGATTACAAGGGTGAAAGTGTTTATATAAATATTGAACCTTCGGGTAGCACAAATAATATTACTTCTTTCGAGGCATTACGCTTTGATCCGAAAGAAAAACACCATGGCATATATTACAGGATACCTGAAAAGGCAAACATTTCAATAATGTATAAGGATAGACAAATTGCCTCTTCTGATTTTCTTGTTGCCCAGTTCGGACCTGTGTGCGAATTGCAGGCAAAGGGAATCAAATCTTTATCCCTGAATCCTGAATCTGGTTCCGTGCAAAAAGTGGTTTTTGGCAAAAGAAAACACGGTCATTTTAAGCATCATTAATGATGTTATGTTTTACCAATACTCATGGCATTTTCAAAACATTCACCAATCTTCCAATAGGTTGAATCAATAAATGAAAAGAAAAATGGCTGGATTTTCTTCAGGTCGGCTTTGCCATTATTCATGTATTCTTCATCGCAATACGTTTCGACGATTTTTCCTATAAAGATATCGTGGTCTTGAATAACATGTGTTTCGAATAGTTCACATTCCATATTGACAGGGCATTCCGTTATCATGGGGGCATTGCCAAGCTTGCCATAAAAACTTTTAAATATTGTTGATTTATCTGTTTTGCTTCCGGAATGTAAACCACAAAAATCAGTTTCTTTTACCAGTTTTACTGACGGAATGTTGATGCTAAATGATCTATTTTCGAGAATGCCACGGTTAGTATAATGTGATTTGCCGGAGGAAATGTAAAGCATTTTCATTCCTATGATTCCACCCCATGCAATTGCCTCATAGTTTGGCTTACCGTTTATATTGGCACCTGCAAGTATTGTCAGAGTGGGATAATACAGATTTTTTGTGCCCAGTTTATTTTTCATAAAGGAGATTTATTTTATACCTGATAATTTTTCACTTACTTCCCATAGCTTTTTCTGCGCATCGGTATCGTATGATGGTTTGATTGAACGGATCTCTTTTTTATCCTTGAAATATTTCCCGCTGATTCCTTTCGTTTCAGGTAATAAAGCCAGCCATATAATAGTCTCTGCACCTTTTTCAGCTGTGCGCAGAAAAGGAGTGAATAATTTCCACATGGCGCCCGCAAAGCCTTTCATATCGCCGGCAAAACGGGTTCTTACACCACCCGGATGCAAACAATTTGCAGTCACATTTGTTCCTTCAAGTTTTCTGGCGAGTTCGTAGGTGAACATGATGTTAGCCAGTTTGGATTGACCGTACGATTTGATGGAACCGTATTTTTTTTCTAGCTGCAGATCATCAAAATTTATTTTACCCACTCTTGAAGCTCCGGATGCAACGTTGACGATCCTTGCTTTGGGCACAGCTTTCAGCTTGTCAAGCAAAATATGTGTAAGCAGAAAATAAGCGAGATGATTTACGGCAAATGTCAGTTCGTAACCATCAATAGTTAGGATTCTTTTCTGGTTAATTGCCCCTGCATTATTAACCAGGACATCAATGCGCGAATATTTTCTCTTTATTTCTTCTCCAACCTTTTTGACTTCTGCAACTGAAGAAAGGTCGGCAACAAAGAGAGTAATGTTTTTATTTTTTGATTTGTCAGAGATCAGTTGAACCGCTTTGTCACCGCGTTCTTTGTTCCTGCAAACGAGTCCGAGAGTTGCACCCATGCCTGCAAGTGCAACTGCTGTGACGAAGCCCATTCCTGATGAAGCGCCTGTTATGATGCAAATTTTATCTTTCATATATATATTGTCAATTGTTACTTCGTGACATCATTAGTAGTCAATCGCTTCGCGTCATTCATATTCATTCCGCGGAGTTTATCCCGCTCAGCAGGGCTGTCATTTATAGTCATTTCGATTCAATGTCATTAAGTCATTTGGCATGGGTTAAAACCCAAATCTAAAATCATAAATCTAAAAATCTAAAATTCTGCATTCGTAAATCACGTTTATTCTTTCACATTTTTCAACGCTTCTTCAGTAGCATCAATTAAAGGTTGCCCGCTAATCTCACTGCCTACAGCATTTTTCATCCAAAGCTGAGGAACAATGCTTCCTGATGCCAGCATGCGCATAATTTCCGCTGAAAGTGTCTTGCCTTCCACATATTTTTCAATCTGGAAATCGATCAGGTGGCCAACCGGGTATGCGGAAAGATAAAGAGGAGCGTCGATCATGTGGGAATAAATTGCAAGTATGGGTTCATCTTTTATTCCAAAAACATCAGCATAGTATTTATTCCATACTTCTTTTGCAATAAGAATCACTTGTACTTTAAGTTCATCTGCAGTGGCATTGGGATTTTCGTACATCCATTTCCAAACTTTCATGTCCACTAGCGAAACGCCCATTATCTCATACGATGACCAGAAATTATCAAGAGCGAATAAATATTTTTTATTAACATTATCATTCATATATCCCATCAATTCCAGGTCTTTCTGCTGGAAAAGAAATGCGATGGCCTCAGTGAATGAAGTGTTGGGAACACCGCGCAACATGTAAAAGTCAATGTCATAAAGGGTGAGTGTCTGTTCAACAGTATGGCCGAATTCGTGAACTGCAATATTATAGCCTTTGTAATTCATGCCGTCTTTTCCGATACGTGTGCGCAGGTGGGCTTTTTCGGTTTTCATGCTGGCTTCCCATGCGTGGCCTGCACCGCGCGAAGCATCCACCTGGATTTTTGCGCAAATGTACTCTGCTTTTTCTTTAGTGAATCCGAGTTTTACCAGTATGAGCGGGAGATCTTTTTCAAATGCATCTTTTGTCGGGTACTTTGCTTTTACAATGCTGTCGAGTCCTGTCTGCGAAATTGTGCTGCGGTCTTTAAATCCATCGTACCAGATATCAAAGGGTTGAAGTTTTCTTTTGAGCCTTTTGCTTATCAGTTCTGCTACTTTTTTAACCGTGGCGGAACTCATAAAATCTGTAAAAATCTTCTCCACGGATTCCTGTGATAACTGCATTCCCTGGTCGAAGGCGCGCTGAATAAAGGTAGGATATTGCGGACAGTATTTGTCTAATGCTTGCATTGCATTGAAATTGTTCAGCAGTATCTGGTATCTTTCATTTTTTTCAGGAATTCCTGCAACTTCTTTTGAATCTTTATACAACTTATTTGTTGAAGGATTCCACAGGTAATCATTTTTGTTGATCACTTCAACCGGTATTTCCTGCGAAATGATTTTCTTCATTACTTCATAAATCATATTTTGTTTTTCCATTCCGTCTTTTTCGGCATACTGCGATTTGAGTTCATCACGCAATCCCCAATGGGTAATTAGTTTTAAATCGGCAGGAAAACAGGTTTTCATTTTGTTATCCACCAGTTTATCCATGCAAATGTTGTATTCTGAAATATAGGTATCTGCCGAAACGAGTGCTTCGGATGCAGCCGTTAGCAGGTCGGCCGGAACCCTTGCAGTGAAGAAGTCCCCGATTTTCGCATAGGCCCATTCCTGGCGGGTCCATTTGCTTCCGAGTTCTTCTTTTTCCTTAAGTGTGTAAAAAGGAAAATTAACAATAACGGTAAAAGCAATTTTATTATTGAAAAAATCATCGTTGAAATGAGCACCGGGATCATAGGCTCCGAAAATTTCATCAATGGATAGAATATCTCCCTGGTCGAGATGCAGCGGCATTTTCAGATCAAGCCCCACTTTGTTGAAATGCCCCATGAGAATTTCAAAATTATCGGATAGCCTGCTGTATAATGTTTTCAGCTCATCCCCTGTTGCATAATTAGCAAGGCAGAATTCCCTGAAGGCTGTTGTATCGCCATCAGCATCCGTCCATAATGATGCTGCCTGGGCAACGCCCTTTTCAATTCTTGATTTTTCTTTGCCGCCAAATTTTCCAACAAGCGCTTTGACAGTTTCATCAATCGTAATTGTATTTATCATAACCGTAGATTTGAATTTGTAATAAATAGTACCTGATGCATTTGTATTCTGAGATATGATATGTGCAACGGCCGGCATCAATAGAAATAAAAAAATCTTTTTCATAAGCTTATTTTTTTGTAATAAAACTATTATTGCTTTTTCTATTCGTTTATGTTTTGTTTTTAA
>JAZDMF010000302.1:0-8870 GCA_043801235.1 Bacteroidota bacterium
GAGCAAAGGCAGTATACGATTACATTGTTGCTAAAGACATTGATAGCACCAGAATGTCGTATGCCGGTTACGGCCAACTGAATCCCGTTGGCGATAACTCAACAGAAGAAGGAAGAAAGTTGAACCGCAGGGTAGAAATAAAAATTATTGCCTACTGATTTTTCCAATTTTCCCTCCATTCAATTATACGGTTTAAATTTCCAAATTGAATTGTTGTCAGGGAAAATTCAGGACACTCCTACAGTGCTATATATAAATAAATTGAGTTGTGTTTTTTACAAGCACTTTGTCCTTCGGGAATCTGCCTGTAAAAATTTAAAAAAATATATTACATCCAGGCCCCGTAGTAGAAACCTGTTTTGAATTATCAGCAAACTCCAAAGTTCTTTGCATATCAAAATTTTTACAAAACAGTAATGGTATTGTTAAAAAAACTTCTTAACACATTTGCATATTCCCATTTGTTGTTTACATTTACACCGTATTTAAAAAAAAATCCGTTTTGTTACTTATTTTTAAATCAAAAAATATTTTTTCTCCCAGCATAGTTCGTATAAAAATACTATTGCTTTTTTTCGCGCTTTCCGGTTTCAGTGTTCATTCTCAATCCGATTCCATAAACCAGTCTGCTCCCTATAAAGAAGGCAAACACTGGGGCTTGAAGAACAAGGTTACAGGAACAATTGTGGTTGCTGCAAAGTATGATTCCATTCATAATATTTCCGACAGTATTTCGCAGGTCTGGATGAAGGGAAAGACAGGCTTCATCAACATAAAAGGAAAAGAAATTATCCCCTGCAATTTCACTAAAATAACTGCTGACAAGATTTTTACCGATGTAGTGCAAGTATCAACTGACAGCATTTACGGGGTGTACAGCCTTTCAGGAAAGGAAATAGCTACATGCAAATACGATGATATCACAATAAATAAAAACGGCATCATCATTAAAGCGAATAAAAAAACGGGGATGATTGACAGGAATGGCAATACCATAATTTTCTGCGAATATGATGCAATCTTTGATTTTTACGACAGTATTGCACTTGTCAAGAAAAACAGCAAATACGGTTTTGTGAGCCTGAGCGGAGGTGAAGTGATACCCTGCGAATACGATAAAATTTTCTGGAACAAGAAAAAATACAATTATTTTCCGGGCGGAAAAGCGCTTGTGCAGAAAAACGGGAAATTCGGCATAATTGACCGCAGCGGCGCTGTTGTTGTGCCCTGCCAGTACGACTGGGAATTTTATCTTCCTCTGTTATCTAATTATTCTCGTGTAATCCAAAACGAGAAAAAAGGGCTTATTGATAAAACAGGGAAACAGATTTTACCCTGCATTTATGATGAAATAAGCTGGGAAAATGACACTGCAAAAAATGCAGGCAATCCTTCCGAAATTCAAAACAGGCAATTATTCCTTGTGAAAAACAACCGCAAATGGGGCATGGTCGACAATGCAAATAACATTATCATCCCTGTTCAATACGAAAGCATAGGAAATTTTTCCTGCGGCCTTGCTGCTGCCTGCCTGAATGGCAAATGGGGTTATATTGATAACCTCGACAGCATTATCATTCCATTTGAATATGACTTCTGCAACGCTTTCAAGAATCACTTGGCTATAGCGGGTTATACTGTTGCAGATGTCAGCTCAGGCAAGACCATTAATAAATCAGGGCTGATTAATATAAAAGGGGATACTATTCTTCCTTTTGAATATACCATTTCATATCTGACTGATGAAAATGTATACATTATTTCAACAGAAGAAGGAAAAGTAGGTATTACAGACGACAACGGAAAAATTTTTATACAGCCGGAATATAAAATTTCCACTTTCTGGACATCATGGAAAACGGATGGAATGATAAAAGTATATGATGGCGCTTTAAAAAAGTACGGCTTTTATTCCCAGACCGGAAAACTGGTTATTCCTTTAAAATATGACGATGCAGGATTTTTCAGCGAATATCTTGTAGCTATGAAAAAAGACCAGAAATGGGGATACCTGAATACACTGGGAAAAGAAGTCATACCATTCAAATATGAAGAAACCTACGTGTTTTCAGAGGATATGGCATTGGTCAGTTTGAACGGACTTTATGGCTTTATCGACAGCAAAGGAAATGAAATTATCCCTCTGCAATATTCTGAAGCTGGTTGTTTTTCCGGCGGATATGCCCGGGTTATGAAAAACGGTTATTATGGACTTATTGATAAAACAGGTACTATTATCATTCCCGCCTTACAGGAAAATATTCTTTATAATGACGATATCAATTCCTATTTTACCGGGGAAGTAGCCCTGGTTCAGCACAATGATTTATTCGGGTATTACAGCAAAACCGGGAATCCTGTCATTCCCTGCAAATTCAGCTGGGCCGATTTCTTCTCTGATGATAGGGCTGTGGTAATAGACAGTAACGGAAATTATCGCTTTATAAATAAAACCGGAAATTTTACTTTTCCATCCATCTTCACAAAAGCGTATTCTTTTTATAAAGGATTTGCCGTTGTTAAAATCGGAAAATCCTATCAGATGATAGATACATCCGGGACTGTTGTTAATACATTTCCTTATGATGAAATAAAACCTTTCATTGATGGGCCTGCTGCAGTGAAGATAGGAAAACTCTGGGGTTTCATTGATGAAAAAGGAATTTTAATTCTTCCTTTGAAATATGAAAAAGCCGCTTCTTTCCGAAACGACGAAGCCCAGGTTGAAATAGATGGTAATACTTGCCGCATCAATAAGAAAGGAGATATTATCGGGCTTGGGACTAAATAATTTTCTTATCTTATTATCATCATAAATAATTCAATGTCGTTTAGTTAAGGACTCCGGAGGAGTCAAATAATAATAACCACGGGTATAACCCGTGGAAAATAACCGATCTGTGAAAATGAACCCTGAAAAGGGTTCAATATTTCTTCTTAACTAAACGACATTGATAAATAATTTGAAACCATTTTTTGCGGGATTTTTTCACTTATGACCATCAACTTATGACCAAACCTCCCGATAGCTATCTGGAGCCATAAACCATCAACATAAGACCAGATATAGGATTATTCGTCCTGATTTACAATCGGGATCATTATCCATGCGGGGGAGCGACAAACAATATGAAAGCGCCCGGAGGGCGCTTTCATATTATCTGGGTGGAAGATGGGGCTAGAACCCACGACCCTCAGAACCACAATCTGATGCTCTAACCAGCTGAGCTACATCCACCGTTTTGAGTGTGCAAATTTACTAAAATTCCTTCAAAAAAAACAAACACTATTTCAAATAAATCTATTTTTGTGTTAAATTCGAAAACTCACTTTGGCTAACGAACAGAATAATATAAAAATATTATTTCTCTCTGCATGGTATCCCAGCCGCATTGATCCCATGCTGGGGCTTTTCGTAGAACGGCATGCAAGGGCTTTAGCCACAAAATGCAAGGTGGCCGTGCTTTATGTCCAGCCCGTCAGTCAGGCCAAACAGAAGTTTGAAAGCGAAATAAGAAATGAGGGAAATATCACCGAAGTAATTATTTATTACAGGAATATCAATTTCCCACTGATAGGGACTTTTCTCAAAGCATTCCGATACCATAAAAGCTTCAAAAAGGGTTTCCGCATTATCAGAGAAGAATTTGGCAACTTCGACCTTATTCATGTAAATATTCTGACGCGTACTGGCGTTATTGCATATCTTAAAAAGAAATCTTCAGGAATACCTTATATTATTACCGAACACTGGTCACGATACCTTCCGCTTACAAACACATACAAAGGCGCTTTCAGAAAATTTATGACAAAAAAGGTCGTAAAAAATGCATCTGCTTTTACCGCAGTTACAGGCAACCTGAAAAAAGCGATGATAGTCCATGGCCTTGACCACCATGACTTCCGTATCATCCCCAATGTTGTCGACACTGATTTTTTTAAACCTGCAGGTTATAAAGCTGAGCGCAGTAAAAAAGAATTCATTCATGTTTCATGCTTTGAAGACCGGTCAAAAAATATTTCAGGAATATTACGTGCAGTAAGGCAGCTGAGCATAAACCGTCAGGATTTTTTATTCCGTTTAATTGGTGACGGCATAGATTCCGGACAATTAAAAAATTATGCCCGATTGCTTGGAATACCTGAAGATTCTGTAACCTTCGAAGGAATGAAAACGGGTGATGAACTGGCGGCATATTTCAGGAATGCTGATTTTCTTATCATGTTCAGTAATTATGAGAACATGCCCGTGGTAATTAATGAAGCTTTTGCGAGCGGAATTCCTGTGATAAGTACTGATGTCGGCGGGATCTCTGAATTTGTAAATAAAGATAACGGCATCCTGGTAAAATCAGGCGATGAGAAAGCGCTTGCCGATGCCTTAAACTTTATGCTTGATCATATTAATGATTTTGATCCTGATGAACTGCGCAGACATGCCGTTGAATACTTCAGCGTAAACGCAGTAGCAGAAAAATTCCTTGATATCTATAAAAAAGTTTTAAAAAAATAAAACAACAATATCTCCGTTTATTCAGCATTTATGCCCGAAATTGAATACAATCCAGCCACCGTTAATAAATTGCGTTATGGCATATTGTGCAACGGATACACATTTAAAAAATGGCAGGTCCGCGTTTTTGAAAACCTCAGCAATTCGGGTACTGCTGAACTTTGCCTGCTGATCATCAATTCCGGAACGGTCTCAAAAAAATCAATTTTCAGAAAAATAAAATCCATCTTCGAATCTGATTTTATTTTCAGGATGTTTTACCGTTTTTTATTCTGGCCATCCTCTCTCGATGTGATCGACCTTTCAAAAAAAATCATCAACATACCTTATATGGAATGCAAGGTAAACCGCAAAGGTAAATTTTCCGAATACTTCAGCACTTCCGATATAGAACGCATCAAAGACTACAAACTCGATTTTCTGCTTCGTTTCGGTTTTAACATAATCCGCGGCGAAATCCTTCACTGCACGCCTTACGGAGTGTGGTCCTATCATCATGGGGATGAAATGAAATACAGGGGAACACCTGCCGGATTCTGGGAAATTTATAAAAACGACCATGTAAGCGGTGCCATACTCCAGTGCCTTACCGGTAAACTGGATGCAGGGATTGTTCTGCGAAAAGGATTTTTCAAAACCATGCTTCATTCTTACAGCGGAAACACCGACACCCTTTTTTATGGCTGCACGCACTGGCCGGCGCAGGTGTGCAGGGATATATTAAACGGCACATCGGAATACTTCCATACCCCGCCTTCCGCTACCGGTGCACCGGTAATGCTTGTTCCCGGAAATATGCAGATGATAATATTCACGGTGAAGTTATGGAGGAACAAGCTGCGTTTTCATTTCAACGAGCTTTTCAGAGCAGAGCACTGGAATGTAGGCATAGTGCATAAATCCATTGCTGCCTTTTGCGAAGAACCACTGGTTGAAAAAAATATCCGGTGGATGCCTGCACAGCAGGGAAGCCTGTTCCGCGCCGACGGATTTGCTTTTAAACTTGATGAAAAACTTTTACTGTTATACGAAAATTACAATTTCGGAAAAAAGAAAGGCAATATTTCTTCTTCCATATACTCTGATAAAAAGGGATTCTCAGAAGAGAACACAGCCATTGAAAAAGAGCACCACCTTGCCTATCCGTATATTTTTTCCCACAATAACATATACTATTGTATACCCGAATCATCAATAAGCAGAAAAGTTGAACTGTATCAATTCAACAAGGAACAGATGAAATTTACATTTCACAAAACCCTGCTTGAAAAAGAGGATGCAGTTGATCCCACACTTGTTCATTTCAAAGATTACTGGTGGCTTTTTTTTACACGAAGCGGCCCGGATTCCAATACGAACCTATATTTATATTTTTCCGAAAACTTTGACGGGACGTATCTTCCGCATTCCAATAATCCTGTAAAAACAGATATCCGTTCAGTGCGCCCCGCAGGGACGCCATTTATTCTGAATAATTCTTTATTCCGTCCGTCTCAGAACAGTTCCATGACCTATGGCGGCAGCATTGTTTTAAACAAAATCATCAAACTTACACCTTACGAATTTTCAGAGGAAACAGTAAAAGAAATCATGCCTCCGGCCGATTCGGTATTTTCAAAAGGAATACATACAATCTGCTCAGCAGATGGGTATACAATTATTGATGCAAAAAAGCATATTTTTGTATTCGCTGCGTTCCGTTCTCAGCTTTCGCGTAAAATAAAAAAAGTACTCAGGGTAAAATCACATGATCAATAAGATTGCCGGTACAATATTCTCACGTCTGCTGAATGCTGTGATCAGCCTTGCGGTGGTCATCATTATTTCGCATCAGCTTGGAGCACGGGGTGTAGGTACCGTAAGCCTTGTCCTTCTCGGCATCACCATTATACAGATGGTAAGCGGCTTCATCGGTGGCTCTGCGCTCATTTATCTTGTTCCGCGCTTTCATTCTGTTTCTCTTCTTCTTCCTTCTTATGCATGGTCGGTCGTATCAGGTTTTACCTGCTCTTTCCTGTTATTTCTGCTGCGCCTTGTCCCTGCTGCATATATATGGCATGTGCTCATGCTATCCATATTCCTTTCGCTGGCCACGGTCAACCTGAACATCATCCTCGGCAGGGAGAAAGTGGCTGCATTCAATATTATTTCTTCCCTTCAGATGATAATTATGATCGCTTCAATTTCCATCATGATTTTTATATTTGGCAGGAAAGACGTTTTTTCATACATCCTTGCACTCTATTGCTCATATGTATTCTTATTTATTTCAAGTTCTGCGGTTTGCATCAGGCTTCTTGCATCCCAAAAGGATAATCCAAAAGAAAAGGTATTGAAGAATCTTCTGAAATATGGCAGTTTTGTCCAGACTGCCAATATTCTTCAGTTATTTAATTACAGGCTGTGCTATTACTTTGTTGAATATTTCATTAGCCGCGCTGCCCTTGGAATTTTTTCGGTGGGAGTACAGGTTTCCGAAGGACTGTGGCTTACGGGAAAAAGCATGTCGGTGGTGCAGTACTCAAAAATTTCAAACACGGATGACAGGGAATATGCAAAAAGAATTACGCTTGTTTTCGGTAAAATATCTTTCATTATCACATTATTGCTGCTGGCAATATTACTGCTGCTGCCCTCCTCATTTTTCACATCCCTGTTCGGTAATGATTTTTCGGATCTTCCTATAGTAATTTTCTATCTGGCGGCAGGAATATTGTTCCTTTCTATGTCGTTTTCGTTCAGCCATTATTTCTCTGGCATCGGAAAGCACCATCATAACAGCATAAGTTCATTCATTGGCCTTGTGCTCACCGTGTGCTTTGGCGTTTGGCTTATCCCTGCCTATGGGCTCCCTGGCGCTGCTGTTGCAACATCCCTGTCATATTCAGCAATTCTGACCTACCAGGTGTTTTTCTTCCTTAAACTATCCAGTTCACGATTGAAAGACATTCTGATCACAGGAAACGATATCGAAATATTCTATACGGAAATTAAAAAAATATTAAAAAAATCCTGACCCTTACAACCTTTTCATTGATTGCAAAACCTTTTATATCAAAATTATGACTCCATTCAACGATAAATATACAGAAAAAAAGCAAAAAATATATATGATATTATAAATTAAATATTAAATTTGCAATCCATTTAGAACGAATTTTTAATTAATTTAATTACAAACCTAAAATCCACAGATTTATGAAAAAAGTTTTACTTATCGCTTTAGGATTGAGTTTCGGGTTGACTTTATCAGCCCAGAAAAATTTGCCGGTAATCCCTGCTAAACTGGCAAAACAATCTGCTATTGCAAAAAAAATTACAATTAATGATCAGCAGGTATCTTTCACCAATCAAACTTCAACAGAAGAAAATTACCTATTATCTCTTTCAAACGACCAGCTTGGGACTACTGAGTATGACCTGCAAACAAACAAATGCATCCAGAATCGCGTAGTAAAACATCCCGATGGAACAATATCGGCTGCATGGACTATGGGAACAGGTACATTTGCCGACAGAGGTACAGGTTATAATTATTATAATGGTACTGCATGGGATATTTTCCCGGTAGCAAGAATAGAACCTGTCAGACAAGGATGGCCTTCAATGACAGTTGCCAATGGCAATGAAGTTGTAATTACTCATCATGGAGCAGGGCTTACTTTGACGACACGTACGCTTGGTACCGGAGCATGGACATCTGCAGCAATTCCTTTTACTGCTGCCAATAATCTTACATGGCCAAGGGCTATGGGACCAAGTTTAACATCCGGAACGATTCATTTAATTGCAACCAATTATCTTGGATCTGTGAATTACGGCATGGTATATTCACGTTCATTGGATGGCGGCGCAACATGGGATATACAGGACTCTGTATTACCCGGAGTAGATCCGGTTACTGAAATGTTTCCGGCAGGTGGTGACTCTTATTCCATGGATGTTAATGGTGATATGGTTGGAATTGTTACCGGTGATATGACCACTGATGTGGTTTTAATAAAATCACTTGATGGCGGTGATACCTGGGCTAAACAAATAGTATGGCAGCATCAGATTCCCATGTGGAATACTACAATTGTAGGACCTGCCGGTTCATCCGATGCTGACGGCGACGGTGATGCCGATACATTGGTTTGTACTGACGGCCGTTTTGCAGTAACAATTGACGACAATGGCGTTTTCCATGTTTTTATGAGTATTACAAGAATATTAAGAGACAGCACTACGCAGGCTGATTATTTTAGTTTCTGGCCTTATACCGATGGTATAGTATATTGGAACAGTAGTGAGGCTGGTCCGATTGTTCCTGGTATAACTTTCGATGCAGATATATTATTATATGACAGGATGGTTG
>JAZDMF010000241.1:0-12344 GCA_043801235.1 Bacteroidota bacterium
GATTGCAAAGTACGATTATGCACGATTCTTTATTGAAAACAAAGGACAATTTCCTTACATGTTAAATGCCAAAACCAATAAAGAAGGTATTTTATTTGCTGTTGACCAGGGTTCCACAAAAATTTACTTCACTAAAAAGGGAGTCACCTTTAATTATATCAAAGCAAAAGCAAAGCCCAGAATGGGAGTTGAAAAAGAAGTCCCCACGCATGATGAATGGGCTGAAAGTGATAGTAAAGAAGGAAAGCGCAGGCAGTATAAACAGGATGAGGTAAGCTTTACCTGGGACAATGCAAATCCTGATGTGGAAGTGATAGCCCTTGACCCGGGTTCTGAATATTTTAGTTACAGCTTTAAGGAGAACAATAAAACTAAAAATGTAAATTACATTAAAGGCTATAAAAAATAATTTATAAAAACCTGTATCCTAACATAGATGTTGAATACACATTCCACCCGACCGAAGGAATAAAATATGCCCTGTTACTGCATCCCGGCGCAGACGTTTCGAACATTAAAATGACATATTCCGATCCGGTTACATTATCAGACAATGGCGATCTGCATATTCCTACTTTGTTCGGTGATATTATTGACCATGCACCTGAAACTTTTTATACCGGTAATTCTTCGTTGCCCATAAATTCTAAATTTATACTTACAGGAAAATCTGTAGGATTTACTCTGGACCCATATGACAATACGAAATCCGTTACCATTGACCCCTGGGTCGAGTCGCCTACTTTTACTACCTCGACTGCTGTATGGGAAGTTGAAGCCGACGGATCCGGTAACGTTTATGTGATCGGCGGGGAAACGCCCATGGAACTTAAGAAATATAACAGTGCGGGAACAATCCAGTGGACCTATACAACCCCATGGGATACGGCAACTGTCTGGCTTGGTACTTTGGCTACTGATAACCTTGGAAATAGCTACATTACATCTGGAACAGCACCGGAAATGGAAAGAATTAATAACGCTGGGGGTATGGTCTGGCATAACAACGGCAATGCTTTTAATAATGAATGGTGGTCAATAACATTTAATTGCGATAAAACAAAACTTATTGTTGGCGGAACTACATTGAATATGATTCCAAATTTTGAAGGTTATGCAACAATATTTGATATGGATATAAATAACGGAAATGTGTTAGCGTCGCAAAATTTTGCTTATACGGACTTGTCGGTTATGTTCTCTTTCCCTGTTGAAGTCAGGTCAATTTCTTCTTCAAAAAATGCACAATATATTTTCCTGACCCATAATGATGTTGGTGCAATAAATCAGAACATAGGAGTCTGTCCAACTGATGAACCAATATTTCAATTGGATAATGGACATAACCTGGCATATAAATGTGAAAATTACCTGCCCGCTACTCAAAACGGCGGAGGGCTGAAAGCATTGGTTGCTAACGACCAGTTCTTCTATACGCACAGCGGGGATCAGATCCATAAGCGATCATTGACTGACGGTTCTTTAATTTCTTCCGTAGCCATCCCGGGAGGCGCCAATTCGACAGATATTTTTGGAAGCATCATTGTTGAAAACAGCGGTCTTGCCGTGGATGCTGCTGGTAACGTATATGCGGGTTCGACCAACCAGGTAGTGAAGTATGATGCGAACCTGAATATTTTGTCTCAGGCCGCTGTAACTTTTTGTGTATATGATGTCAGCGTAAATTCCAACGGTGAAGTGTTAGCCGTTGGCGCCCAGCAGGACAATCAATCCGCCAACAGGAACGGAAGAATACAATCTCTGGCTATGAGTGCCGGCGGCCAGTATGCGCTTGTATGCTGCGATGCAAATATTTGCCCGGTGGATACTGTCTGTACGACTGACGCAGCATTTAATTTATCTTCTTCTTCATCCGGAGGAACATGGACTGGAACAGGTATCACCAATGCTTCTTTAGGTACATTTGATCCTGCTGGTGCCGGTGAAGGAACATGGACAATTACATATACACAGGCATGCGGAACCGGCACTGTTGATGTTGTTGTATTGGCGTGCGCCACTTTAACTATTTGCCAGGAAACCAATGGTGATCTTACTGTATCAGGAGGGACCGGTCCATACAACTGGCAGGAATTGGTTCCCGGATCCCCGACTCCTATTACAAATTCAGCTGAATGTACAGCATGTGGCTACACATGGTTAATCTTTCAGTGTTTGGATGGTAACATGGATCCAACAACCAGTTGTCCGGGTTCGCCTTCATGGTCAAATTTTGCAATCGGAACAACTGTTACACCTCCGGTAGGTGCAGATACCATCCAGGTCACTGATGCAAGCTTAAATTCAACGGTTGTCTATGACATCAGCACATTGCCAATGTGCACACCTTGTCCCACCATTAATATCACACCATCGAATATTGTGCAGGTATTGTGTTTTGGACAGTCTACCGGAAGTTTCACCGCATCAGGTTCCGGAGGAGCATCACCTTATGATTACACATTAATGTTAGGAGTTACAACAATAGCTACTTACTCCAATGTCAGCGGATCACAAAATTTTACCGGACTTGCTGCTGGAACGTACACGCTCAATATTGTAGATGATAATAGCTGTCCTGGAACTATTACTGTTGTCATTACACAACCTGCTTCAGCTGTTGTGGCAGCTATCACGGGATCAACTCCGCCCTCCTGCGGAATGAGTGATGGATCAGCCACTGCATCAGGATCGGGAGGTACAGGGCCTTACACTTACAGCTGGAACTCAAGTCCTGTACAAAATACTGCGACAGCTTCCAATCTTCCTGCAGGAAATTATATTGTTACAGTAACAGATGCTTCATCATGTTCAGCTACAACCAATGTAACACTCACCAACCCCAATGCACCGACTCTTGCAACAAATACTGTTAATGCTACCTGCGGTCAGAGCAATGGTCAGGCAATAGTTACGGCATCGGGCGGAGCTTTTCCTTACACTTATCAATGGAGCACTGTTCCGGTACAGAATACACAAGCTGCCAATAATCTTGCACCGGGAACATATTACGTAACTGTGACCGATGCACTGAATTGCACAAGCATTGATTCGGCCACAGTGATCGACACTTCTTCCTTCTCTGCTGATGCGGGCCCCAACCAGGCTGTCTGTACCGGAGATTCTGTAACATTAACAGCTACCGGCGGAACTACCTATCAATGGAGCACCGGAGCTTCCACTGCCTCAGTTAACGTTATGCCATCCGTTACCACATTGTATACGGTAACTGTTTCCGACGGCGCATGCACTGCCACAGATACTGTTACTGTATCTGTAAACGCTGTACCTGCAGCAAACATTACCGGAGATACTCTTATCTGCACCGGCGCAACGGTAACACTTACTGCGTCCGGAGGCTCATCGTATATCTGGAATACTTCCGAAACCACTGCTGCCATTACTGTAAGCCCGCTTTCCGCAACGACCTACAATGTTACAGTTTCCAATGCGGGATGTTCATCGACCGCCGATATAACAATAAACCTGTCCACTCCGCCAACAGCAAACGCAGGTAATGATACAACCATAAATATCGGCGGAAGCGCGCAACTTGACGGAAGCGGAGGAGTAAGTTTTTCATGGAGCCCCGTCGCAACCCTTTCCTGTTCCAATTGCGCCGATCCTTCTGCCAGTCCGCTTTCCACTACTACCTATGTGCTTGTAATAACTGACGCTAACGGATGCACCGATGTTGATACGGTAATAGTAACCGTAGATATGAATTGCGGAGAAGTGTTTGTTCCGAATGCTTTCTCGCCCAACAGCGACGGACAGAATGAACTGGAATGCGTTTACGGTAATTGCATACAGACGATGGAATTTGCCATTTATGACCGGTGGGGGGAAAAGGTTTTCGAAACCACCAATCCGAAAGAATGCTGGGATGGAACGTATAAGGGAAAAGAACTAAACACCGGTGCTTTCGTTTATTATATGAAGGCAACCCTGTATGACGGATCAGAAGTAACAAGACAGGGAAATATTAATCTGTTCAGATAATAAATCCTGGCGCATTTTCAATAAATAGATTAAGTGACAATTAAAATATTTTCTTATGAAAAAACAGATTAAAACAGCGGTCATAATTTTTGCATTTATACAAGTTGCGGCCATATCAAAATCGCAGGATATCCATTTTTCACAATTCAGCATGACCCCGTTACTGATAAATCCTGCGCAGGCAGGCGTACAAAACAATCTGCGCGCTATTCTGAATTATAAAAATCAGTGGAGCAGTGTTGCCGAACCTTACAGAACCTATAATTTTTCTTTTGATGTTAGCCTGAAAAAGAAAAAGAACATAAGCGGTTTTTCAGCGCTGGGCATTAATTTATTCAGTGATAAAGCGGGCAATGCAGGCATGGGAACCTTCCAGGGAAATCTTGTTTACGCTTATCATGTGTACCTTTCCGACAGGAATACTCTGGGAGGCGGATTGTACGGGGCTTTCGGGCAGCGAAGCGTGGATTTCGGACAACTTCAATGGGGAAATCAGTATGATGGCATGACGTACAATTCAAATTTGCCGTCGGGCGAACTCACAGGTTCGAATAATTTCATTTATCTTGACTTCGGGGGAGGCGTCCACTGGAAATACAGCAAAAATGAACGGTATATGACAGGCAACGACCAGCGTACTTTCAATGCCGGCATTGCAGTATTTCATTTGAGTTCACCGAAATATTCATTCTATGATACGGGCGAAAAACTTTATATGAAAGAAGTCATTTACGGCAATGCCTTAATTGGTGTGAGCAATACGAATTTTTCATTGGTTCCCGGATTCTTTTTTTGCAAACAGGGCAAGGCAAATGAACTTTTCCTCGGCTCCCAGTTCCGTTTCCAGTTTAAAGAAAGCTCAAAAATTACAGGCTTTATAAAGGGTTCAAGCATGTCGGCAGGAATTTTTTACAGAAACAGGGATGCTATTGTGGCAAGCCTGATGTATGAATTTTCCCAATATGCTGTTGGCATGAGCTATGATATAAACCTTTCCGGGCTGAAAACAGCGAGCAGGGGACTGGGTGGATTTGAGATTTCCCTTCGCTTCGTTAGCCCGAACCCATTCCTGTATTCCAAATCCAGGTATTATTAGAATACAGGAAATCACATATCATTGTTTCAAAAAACCTCTGCGCGGTATTGGGTATGCTGGAAGTAAATTTAATGATCAAATAAAAAATTTTTCATGAGACTTTTTGTTTTCATCGCTGCCTGGTTTTGTATACTCCAGCCCGTTTTCTGTCAGCAAAATGACACAATAAAGGTGAACGACACACTGACCGTTGCCATCACCAATCTCGGAAAAGAAATCAATTCAGCATTTCCTGATTATGCACCTGTGATTTCAGCTGACGGGGAGTTGCTGATTTTTACATCCAGAAGGCCTGTGACAGACAGCGAAAAAGAAAAAAGCAAGGAGTCGAAGGAAAATATATATTCTTCCACGCTTTCCAAGACGAATAAGACCAGAAAGAAATGGCACAAAGCCACCATTCTGGGAGAAACGGTAAACGAACCAGGGAGACATAATTCAGCGATTGCAATTTCAAACGATGGCCAGCGCATGTTATTATACCGTGATGATGTGTACGGAAATGGGGACATTTGGGAATCTGCCCTGCATGGAAAAATATGGAGCGTTCCCGTGAAATTACCGGAACCTGTCAACAGTTCAAATCATGAATCTTCTGCAAGTTTTTCACCTGACGGAAAGACAATATATTTTGTAAGCGACAGGCCTGGAGGACGCGGAGGACTTGATATCTGGATGTGCACACAGGATGAAGAAAGCAACTGGGGGGAAGAAAAAAATCTTGGCGCCATCATAAATACATACTCCGATGAAGAAGGAGTTTTCATACATCCCGATGGAAAGACTTTATATTTCAGTTCTAAAGGAAATAAATCCACAGGGGGGTATGATATTTATAAATCTGTTTATGAGAATGAAAAATGGAGCAAGCCAGTGAATTTAGGATCCTTTATTAATACAGAAAAGGATGATGTTTATTTTGTGCTTACAGCTGACGGCACCACGGGATATTATTCCTCAGTACAAAAAGAAGGCTTCGGGGAAAATGACATTTATTCCATTAATTTTATCCGGACAGAAAAAGAAAAAGGACCCGCGCTGACCCTGCTAAAAGGAACGATCACTGATGAAATCACCGGAGATTCCCTTGAATCCACAATTGTAATTAATGACCTTGAAAAAAACGAGGAGGTTACAACTATCTATTCTAACAGCGAAACCGGAAAATATCTGGTGTCACTTCCCTCCGGAAAGAATTATGGTATTTCTGTAAATTCCACCGGTTACCTTTTTCATTCCGAGAATGTGAATATTCCGCTCTCTACCGGCTACCAGGAAATCATAAAAGATATACAGCTCAAGAAAATTGAGATTGGAAAAAAGATTGTGCTCAATAACATTTTCTATGATTTCGATAAATCCACACTCCGACCCGAATCAGTTTCTGAACTCGACCGCCTGGTTCTTCTCATGACAGAGAATCCCACAATAAAAATTGAGCTTTCGAGCCATACCGATAATGTTGGCTCGGATGAATACAATATAACGTTATCGCAGGCCCGGGCACAGTCTGTTGTTGATTATGTTATTGCGAAAGGGATTGACAAAGGCAGGCTTGTTGCAAAGGGATACGGCGAATCCATTCCCATCGCCACCAATGACACTGAAGAAGGGCGGCAACAAAACAGGAGGACGGAATTTAAAATACTAAGTAAATAACCCCGATTCCTCGCTCCTATGCTAGTATGAGTGGCTCAGGCCAAGGTGATACCATCAAATTTCTTCACCAAAAAATATCTCAATATTTACTGCAAACGGTTAAAAATTTAACTTTTGTTCAAATAATATTGTTTTTGCTATATTTTTTTAAAATCACTGAAAAAAAACCAAACGAATTTAGAAAACAATACAAATAATTGTCTGGTTTTTTTATATCGTTAATTTTCAGTAATTTAAAATTGATTGATTTTCTAAATCCGACCTTATGTTACTTGACTTTTCCTTTATTCTAATGTATCTTTGTTCAATTATAAAAGAAAAATTTTCAGTAATATGCAATTAAAACAGAGTATTAGCAAAAAGCAAAATTTCCGCATGGTAAATTTTGCAACGCTTGTATTTTTCTTTTTTGCATTTAGTTTAAATGTACAATCTCAATGTATCCCATCTCCCGCATTTGGAGGAGCATCAAATGGAGCTGCTGGTAATATTTTTATCACCACAGCAAAATTTAACGCTACTACCTTTTACTCCGGAGGTACTGTCGGAGCAAATCCTTATACAAATCTTTCTGGGTCAGTTACTGGAAATGTAACTGCCGGACTTTCATATACTTTAAACTTAGTAAGCTCGGCAGCGTCAGCAAGTTATTACACTTGTTATTATGCATGGATTGACTGGAATAATAACGGAATATTTACAGATGCTGGTGAAAATGTATTAGCTATTACTGTACCTAACCCAGGTGCGTTAAATGTAACTTCTGGATCCTTTACAGTAGGAGCCGGTTTATCTGGAAATGTTCGTATGCGTGTAGCGGTAATGGGTGGAGGAATTGGCAGTATACCTGCGATTGCTCCATGTGCAGGACAGGCCTCGTACTATGGTGAATTTAAAGATTTTACTTGTACAATTACTCCAGGTACTCCATGCTCCGGCACTCCGGCATCATTAGCTGTTTCTCCGGCTGCACCCTCTATTTGTTCAGCAGCAGCAACCACTATCGCACTTACTCTTGATGCATCAGGATATACTTATCAATGGCAGCAAGCAAATGCGGCAGGAGGTTCATACGTTAATGTTACCAGTGGGTCAGGGGGAACGACTGCAATATTTACAACTCCGACAGGTTCTGCTCTTCCATACAACCCTACATATTACAGATGTAACGTTACTTGCACTGCATCTGGATTAACTACGGCTTCACAAATATCTACAGTATCTCTAAACTCATTTCTTAATTGTTATTGCACTCCAACTTTTGCAGTCGCTAATGGAGGTACGAGAGGAGTTACAAATGTTACTCTTAATGGTACGCCAACAATAAATAATACTACAACTTGTAATAATGTTTCACCATATTATTCCCTTTATACAGCAGCAAGTCCGGTCTCCAATGCTGGTTTAACTGCTGGTTCATCATACACACTGAATGTAAAAGTAGGTACTCAAGCTACAACTGCCCAACATCGGGGAGCAGCCTGGATAGATTATAATCAAAATGGTATTTTTGAAACAACAGAATATCTTGGAACATTTGGTCCATTAGCAGCTAATGCTATTGCCGCTATTGCTTTTACCGTTCCGGCAGGTGCCACTTCAGGAACAACAGCTATGCGTGTTATTGGCAGGTTTGGAACATCGGGTACTGTAACAAATGCCCAAGCCTGTGCGGCTTTCACAGGCACACTTGCTGTAGGTGGTTCAGGCGAATGTGAAGATTATCGTGTTGTAATCACTGCAAGTTGTACAGCTCCCACTACTCAGGCATCCGCTTTTGTTACCGACCCAAGTCCAACTACTAACTCTTGTTCGGTTAAATTTACACGAGGAAACGGAAATGGTGGAATGATTGTAGTTTGTAAAGCTGGTTCTGCCCCGACTGCTCCTGTACCTGGTACTGCTTACAGCAGCCCAAATGCAAATATTACAGCAGGAGGAAGTACAACTGCAGCAGGTTCTTTTGTAATTTACAATTCTAATACTCCCGCTTCTGGCCAGGTAACGGTACCCGCTACTAACTTAACACCCAATACAACCTATTATTTTGCTGCTTACGAATGGAATGCTACAGGTAACTGTTACGTATTGACAAGTCCTGCAAATGGCACCTGTGTTATTCCTATATGTTTGCCACCCTCTGTTCAGCCAGGAATTGTAACATTGGGTGCTTCGACTTCCGTATCTCAGCAACTTAGCTGGGCTTCAAACGGCGATGGTGATGCGGGAGTTACAGTATTTGTGAAAGCTACTTCCGCTATCGCTACCGATCCTTCACAAAACACTGTTTATACTGGAAATGCAGCATTCGGAAGCGGCACGCAGATAGGTGCTACCGGTGCTTATGCAGTATATAATGGTTCACTTTCTACTATTACGGTTTCAAATTTATTGCCAAGTACTACTTATTACTATGCAATTTATACTTACAATGCTGCAGGACCTTGTTTCTTAGAACCAACAACTCGCTCCGGAAGTTTTATTACGGCTTCCTGTTCTCCAACTATCCAGCCTTCAAGTCCTACAATTTCGTGCATTAGTAGCACAACACTGAATTTAAGATTTACAAGAGGAAATGGAAATCGAGCAATTGTTGTAGCAAGGGCTGGTTCAGCAGTAAATTCTGACCCGGTTTACAATACCGCTTATACCGCCAGTGCTGTATTTGGTGGCGGTTCACAAATTGGTGCAGGTAATTACGTGGTATATGATGGAAATGATTTAGGTACTGTAACTGTTCCTTTATCCGGATTAAATGCTGGTGTTACTTATTACTTTAAAATATATGAATATAATGGTCCGCCTAATTGTTATAATACACTTGCGCCTTTAACCATAAGCGGATCTACAAGAAATTCGGGTGTTTACACATCAAGTACAGTAACCCAAAACTCAACAAATGTTGCTTTCGGTGCATTAGCTCAGGATATTGTTAAACTTACAATTGTAATGGGCGGGGGTGCTGACCTGGCTGCAACTTTAAACAATATTGTTTTTACCACTACCGGTTCTACCAATACTGCTACCGATATTACCAATGCAAAAATATTCTATACCGGAAGCAGCAATGTATTTTCAAATGCCACTCAATATGGTTCTACCTTTACTTCTTTTGGAACAAATACTGCAACTGCAAATTTTGCGTTGTTACCCGGAAATAATTATTTTTGGATCGCTTACGATGTTAAAGCTACTGCAACAGGCGGAGATGTATTAGATGCTACAGTAACTTCTTTTAATATTACAGATAATACAGGGACATCAAATAAAATTCCGACTCCAACAGCCCCTGCGGGGAATCGTCTTTTAGCAGCACCTGTATCGCTTGTTTATTGTAGTGGCGTTAATCCTATTGCGGTAGGAGCTGCTGCAGGTTGTGAGTTTTCATGTAGCCAAGGTGAGTATTTAACTAGTATTACTATTTCAGGTGGCTCTTGGCAAAGTTTTGGTGGTTGGCCTTGTACTTCCTCTCCTTGCATTGATCCGAACAGTTATACAGATTTATTTTCATCAAATAAATACATACTTAATCAAGGTGGTTCTTATACGATGTCTATTAATTTCTATACTTGGTTTTCTATGGATATGTGGTGGTGTATTTGGGTGGATTGGGGTCAGGATGGAGTCTTTACCAACGGATCACCGGAAAGATTTCCAGCAACTGGTTCAGTTGACCAGTGGACATCAACCGCAATTACAGTTCCTGCAAGTGTTTCAAGTGGAAGACACAGAGCAAGGTTATGGGTGCAGGAATTTTCTTACAAACCAACAACACCTTGCAGAACAACAAGAGGACCTTTGACCACTTCAATTGGTTATATTGTAGATTTTGACATAGAAGTACCCGATGGTAGTTTAGTGGATTTGGATCCTGTTGCTGTTCCTGGTGGTGTTTCCTGTGCTACTTTAGCACCATCAATTACAACTCCGATTAATTATATACAAGGTGATGCTGCAAGTCAATTAACTGCGACTGGCACTAATTTATTATGGTACACATCGCCAACCGGAGGAGCTGGATCTGCAATAGCGCCAACACCTACTACAGCTGCAACCGGTACTACAACCTATTATGTGTCTCAAACCAATGCAAGTGGTTCGCCAATATGCGAAGGGCCAAGAATACAAATTGCAGTGAATGTGAATCCTGCACCTCCCCCAACAGCTCCAGCGGCAACCGCAACACAACCGACTTGTGCAGTGGGAGGAATTGTTGATTTATCAGGCTTACCTTCTTCAGGAACATGGACAATTAATCCGGGTGCAATTTCAGGAACAGGCACAACATATTCAATCTCTCCGGTTGCAGTAGGTGGACCGTACACATATACTTGTACCAATGCAAGCGGTTGCATTTCACCGGTATCTAATAGTGTTACCATTAACACACCCCCTTCCGGAACACAAGGTTTTTGGGTTGGAGGCGTGAGTACGGATTGGGCCAATACAGCCAACTGGTGCGCTCCTATCCCTGTTTCAACCACAGATGTGTTCATCCCTTCATCAGCACCATATATGCCAGCCATAAGTACTACTGCAGAATTTTGCCACAATCTTTCCATTGCTGCAGGCGGAAGCCTGACAATAACAGGTGGAAGTTTATCATTGTACGGGGATTTAGTAAATAATGGATTATACACACACACTGCAGGTTCGCTCATCATTACCGGTTCGGCACCCCAAAGCACAAGCGGCATTACGGTTTTTGATATGACTATGAATAATGCAAGTGGCCTGACTATAAATGGGAATGTAATTGTAAACGGGCTGCTTACTCTTACTCTTGGAAATATTACAACTGGTGCTAATGAGGCACAAGTATCCGGCAATACCGGAACTGAAATAATAAATTTTTCATCTGCTTCATATATCAATGGTAATCTGCGCAGAAATGTGACAGGTATCAATGTTTATGATTATCCTGTTGGATCAGATCCTAATTATGAAAGAATTACGCTCAGCGTTAATAACCTGGTTGGGGTATCAAATATTTTAGGATTATTTAATAGCGCTGCACCTGCAATTATGACAACGCCTGTAACCGATGCCGGAACAACGTATATTAAAGTGTGGACAACAGGATATTGGACCATTACACCGAATTCAGCACCTGCTGGTGGTGATTACGGAATAAAAATTTGGCCTACAGGTTATTCCTGGACTGCTACCGGCCATGCTGTAGTAAAAACGCAAGCAGGAAATCCGTGGGACTTTTGGGGCAGTACGCGGATTGACGATGATACAAGAACAGGTTATACAGCTTTTTCTAATGTTGCACCGGCTGAATCCAATATTCCATTACCCATAGAGTTGCTGTTTTTTTCAGGACAATGTGAAGACGAAAATTCTATTTTAAAATGGAGTACTGCCAGTGAAACCAACAACGATTATTTTACGATTTATCGAAGCAAAAACATAATAGATTGGGATATTATCGGAACAGTTGATGGTGCGGGAAATTCATCCACAATACTCGATTACTCATTCACTTACAAACAACCACATAACGAGGTCGCGTATTATTGCCTAAAACAAACTGATTTTGATAACAATTTTAGCTATTCGGATATTATTTATTTAGAAAATT
>JAZDMF010000340.1:0-3139 GCA_043801235.1 Bacteroidota bacterium
TTTCATTTTTCTTCACTTGCTCAAACAAAAGGAGACCAAACCATTTCAATTGCACCCGAAACGTTGGATTTGGGTAGAATAGAAACTCACACTTCAACGAATGGAACCCATTCTTTTGATGTGGTAATTGGTTCCGGTACATCGCAAACTATTACAGTTGAAGCTTGGTTGCCTGATGATGGAGACGTAAGTACGACTTATGAAGTGTCAATTGACGGTGGAAGTTCATGGGGAGGAGCTAAATCATGGGTATCTGATGCTGGTGGAGAGACAAAGACTGTTTATGTACGTTGCTCTCCTACACAAAATGTTGTAAATCATACCCAGGCACATATTTATGTTCATGATGATGATTGGCCTACTTACGATTATATAACAGCCTCGGTCACCATTATTTGGCCGGAAGTAAAAATTACAGGTAATTCAGTTGAAATTATTGATGGGGATTCATCACCAGGTAGCGGGGATAATACTGATTTTGGTTCGATTGGACTTGGATCGTATATAGAAAAAACGTATTCTATCATTAATACGAAAGGCGTACCTACTCCTGTTGCCGACAGGGGAAGATTGTTTTTATACGGGACAGATGACCATATTGATATTAATGGCACACATGCTGCCGATTATAGTGTCACGGTTATTCCTTCAACTCCTGTCGCCCCGAATAATGGTTCCACTACTTTTACAATTCGGTTTACACCATCTGCTGCAGGAGTTCGAAATGCTGAAATCTCGATTCCTAATAACGACAGCAATGAAGACCCATATAACTTTACAATCACGGGTTTGTGTGCTGCCCCTGAAATTGATATAAAAGGAAATAACAATTCTGTTTCCATTGCGGATGGTGATGCATTAGCCGACTTTAGTGATTCAACAAGGTTTGGAAACGTTGATGTAGTTATTGGAACAGTTACGGTTTCATACTGGATTCATAATACAGGCTCAGTCGATCTGGTTTTAACCGATCATGATCCTTCCAATGGTGAATATGTTTATTTTTCAGGAACACATGCTGCAGATTTTTCTGTTTCAGTACAACCAGACGGCAGTATTGCCGCAGGAGATAGTTCCATATGTTTGGTTGTCTGTAATCCAAGTGCTGCAGGTGTCCGCTCTGCCACACTCCATATTGATAATAATGATGCCAATGAAGGAAGTTATGATTTTGCAATCCAGGGAACAGGTGTCACACCAGAAATGATTTTACAAGGGCTTGGAACTGAAATTGCAGACGGAGATATATCTCCCAGTGCAACAGATGATACTGATTTTGGCAGCATTAATTATACTAGCGGATCAAACATCAACACATTTACGATCGTAAATCAGGGAACATCCACAGGTCCGTTATATCTTACCGATGCGTCGCCTTATGTTTCTATTAGCGGAGCGCATGCGGGTGATTTTAGTGTTAATGCCAGTTTAACAGTTTCTACAATAAATATAGGTAGTAGCACCACATTTACAATCACTTTTGACCCGACTGATATAGGGTTGCGGGAAGCAACTGTCAGCATTGCTAACAACGACATGGATGAAAACCCCATATAATTTCTCAATACAGGGTTATGGTATCAAGGGCGAACCAACTATTCAATCACGCGACCTGTTATTTTCAACAATTGCAGAAGACAGCATGACTGTTAGTTGGACGCGAGGGAATGGTGATTATGTTCTTTTGTTAGGGCATGCAGGAAGCGCCATTAGTTCTGATCCTGTAGATGGTTCTGAATATACCGGAGACAATAATTTTGGTGACGGGAACCAGATTGGAACCGGAAATTATGTATTATATGTTGGTTCAGCTGCATCTCCTTCTGTTATTGTTAAAGGCCTTACTGAAAATACAACATATTATTACAAGGCTTACGAATTTAATAATACAGGAACAAATACAAATTATAATATAAATAATGGTATTACAGGCAATCCGGGAAGCCAGAAAACGATTGGCACAACACAATGGACTGGCACGACTTCTACTTCCTGGTATGTTTCCGGAAACTGGGATAATGGCTTGCCTGGCCAATACATGAATGCCGATGTTGTTGACCAGACAAATGAACCTGTCATATCCGCTAACAGGAACATACATGATTTAACGATTTATGAAGATGCAGCGTTAACAATCAATGCAGGTTACACTCTTACCGTAACTGACGATCTCAGAATAAAAGCTTCCGCCTCTGGAATGGGTGGAATTGTTTTGCAAGATAATTCAGCAAATATTACTGTTGCAGATTCTACAATTGTTGAATGTTATATAAATAATTCACCTGCCTATTGGCATTATGCTTCCATTCCTATTACAAGTGCAAAACTGAATGTTTTTGAAAATTATTACGCCTGGGGGTGGAATGAAGCTACAGCTTCATGGAGTAATCTTACCAATGGATTAATGGATCTTACTGTTTGTAAAGGTTATTCGGTGAAATGGGGAACTGGCGCCTCTCCTACAGTTAATTTTATCGGAACGCTCAACAAAGGTACAAAAAGCATTGCTGTTGCCAACAGCAATACAGGAAATGACAGTTATGGGTGGAACCTGGTAGGAAATCCTTATGCGGCTACTATTGATTGGGACGCTGTTTCGGGATGGTCAAGATCAAATATTGATCCAACGGCTTATTATCTAAATGGAAGCACCAGTAGTTACGGACAATACAATTATGTAACCAACACAGGTTTAAATGGAGGCACGCGATATATTGCCCCTACTCAAGGTTTTTTTATCCATTGTGATGTAGCCTCTTCCACTTTACAAATGGATAACCGGGTAATGGTAAATTATGAGCAGGATTTTTGGAAAGAAGGAGAAAAAGCTGTTGATGATCAAAAAACTTTAATTTTACACGCTTTTAATACTGCCGATTCAAAATATAGTGATGAAATTGCCCTGATATTTCTTAATAAAGCATCTGATATATATGAACGTAACTATGATGCCTATAAACTTCTTTCATCAAATATAAATATCCCGCAAATCTACACTATTTTAAGTGATTCTCTCAAGATGTCAATGAATGCCTTTTCATCATTATACGACACGATTTCAATACCAGTTTATTATACTGTAGGAGTTAGCGGCACATTTCGAATAAATACTACGCAAAATACAGGATTTGAAGGCAGT
>JAZDMF010000345.1:0-37364 GCA_043801235.1 Bacteroidota bacterium
GGAACAGCATCAGCGGCCATCGTAGGCAATGATGTATGCATCACTTACACACCGAACACCGGCTTCAATGGTATCGACAGTGTATGTGTGGTAGTATGTGACGGAGCAGGAGCATGTGATTCAGCAGTGCTTGTTATCAACGTGATTCCTGCAAACGATCCGCCGATTGTACCTGACAGCACGGTAACAATACCGGAAGACAGCACGATCACAGTATGTCTGCCGATCACCGATGTTGACGGACCTACACCATTTACTTTAGGTAGTATTGGATGTTTCACGAATGGAACTGCAACAGCAGCTATTGTAGGCAACGATGTTTGCATCACCTACACTCCGGATGCAGGATTCAGCAGCATAGACAGTGTATGTGTTACTGTTTGTGACGGAGCTGGTTTATGTGATTCCGCTGTACTTGTGATCAACGTAATACCTGATAATAATAATCCTCCGTTTATCCCTGATACTTCTGTAACAATTAATCAGGACAGCACTATCACAATTTGTGTTCCATTTACAGATGCAGATGGCGTTGAACCTTACACTGCAACTGTCGGATGTGTTGATAATGGTACGGCAATCGTTGTGGTCAATGGCATGGAAGTATGTGTTACTTACACACCAAATCCTGGATTCACGGGTATGGACACAGCCTGTGTTACAATATGTGACTCAGCAGGCGCTTGTTCAACGGGTGATATTATAATTACTGTATTGCCGCTTAATAAGCCACCTTTTGTTCCTGACACTGCAATAATCATAAATCAGGATACAACCATTACCATATGCCTGCCAATAACAGATGAGGATGGAGTTGAGCCTTATTCGGTGACTGTTGGCTGTGCATCAGATGGTATTGCAAGTGCTGAAATTATTGGCATGGAGGTGTGCATCACTTATACGCCAAACTTCGGATATAACGGAATGG
Organism: Bacteroidota bacterium; assembly: GCA_043801235.1. GTDB lineage: Bacteria > Bacteroidota > Bacteroidia > Bacteroidales > CG2-30-32-10 > DAOQAK01. Next base: position 929 of record JAZDMF010000345.1, read on the forward strand.
ATTCACTTTGTATAACTGTATGTGATTCTGCCGGAGCCTGTTATACCTCCTGGGTGGTAATAACGATTGAACCCATTAAACTGTTTATCCCGAGCGGCTTCTCGCCTGACGGAGACGGTGTAAATGATTATTTTGTGATAACAGATCTTAATCATTATCCAAATAATCATATCTGGATATACAACCGATGGGGCAACCTGATCTATGACAAAAAGCCTTATGATAATACCTGGGACGGAAAGAGAAATGTGAACGGTATTACCTATGGTGAAGATTTACCTGAAGGAACTTATTTCTATCTGCTTGATCTGGGCAACAACACACCGGGCTATCAGGGTTATGTAATTATTAAAAGATAAAACATCAGCATATGAAAAAGACACTATTAATGACTGTAACACTTCTGGCGGGAATACTTTCCTGCCAGAAGGGCTATTCACAGTACGACCCTATGTTTACAAACTACATGTGGAACGAGATGTTTATTAATCCGGCCTATGCCGGGAGCAGGGAGGCTGCTTCACTGGTGGCGCTTCACCGCCAGCAATGGGTTGGTATTGATGGCGCACCTGTTTCTCAAACAATATCATTGCATGGACCCTTTTTTGAAAATAAAGTAGGTCTTGGTTTGAGCATCCTTCATGAGAGCATCGGTGTTTCCAACGAAACTTCGTATATGGGAACATTTGCCTACCGAATAAAAACCAGCAGGAAAGGAAGGCTTTCATTCGGAATCTCAGGGGGGGTAATTACCTTGCAGGAAAAGCTAACAGATGTATTAACAACAACACCAGGTGATGTTCATTTTCAGAACAACACACCGGTACTGGCCATGCCGAATGCAAGTTTCGGGATGTATTATTCTACTGATAAATTTTATCTCGGACTTTCTATTCCGCGAATGATTTACAATGAAGTATTACCTCAAACATGGGATGTGAAGAGTACGCTGAAAACGCAAAATCTTCACTATTACCTGACATCAGGATATGTCCTCGACCTTCATAGGGGCATTAAGTTAAAGCCGACAATCATGCTCAAATCAGTATACGCTGCTCCTCTTGAAATGGATGCCAGTATAAATATTTTTCTTAGGGATTTTATTTGGGCCGGATTTGCATACAGGACTGGTGATGCAATATCCCTACTTCTTGCGGTACAGTTGAATTCAAACCTTCGCCTGGGATATTCTTACGATTACACAACCACCCGGCTGACGAATTATAATTCGGGCACACATGAAATAAGCTTAGGATATGATTTCTCGCTTAGTAAGAAAAAAATAGTTTCACCACGTGTATTTTAGTTAAATTTTTATTTTATGAATCATTATAAAAAAATCTTTGTACTGCTGATCGCCTTCGCACTTACAATTCCTGTATTTGCACAAAAAGCCACACTGAAAAAAGCTAATGAATTATTTGAAAAATTAGCTTATTATGAAGCTGTTCCATATTATTTGAGAGTTCTCCAGATTGATTCAGCAGACTCGGAAGCTTTGCATAAAATTGCAGAGAGTTATCGCAGGCTGAACGATTATCAGAATACGGAAAAATATTTTTCGAAAGTGGTTATGCTACAGGATGTGACACCCATCGAAAAATATTATTATGGATTGTCTTTAATGGAAAATAACAAATATAATGAAGCAAAGAAATGGATCAGTTTCTATCAAAAACTGGTGCCTGCAGACGAAAGAGGCGAAAATAAACTCACCGGAATAGAAAAGTTAAACTACTTTCTACAGGACAGTACTAGTTATACTATCAGCAATTATTTTCATGCAAACGGAGATCATAGCGATTTTGGGCCAATTTATTACAATAAGGGTATTCTTTTTTCATCGAACCGATACCTGCTTGATGAGATGGGCAATAAGCACAGTTGGACGGGCAAAGATTTTTATAAGGTTTTCTATTTCGATAGTACAAATATGCCGAAACCGGTAAAATTCAGCAGTTCTGTTCAAACACGATTCAATGATGGTCCGGTATCTTTTGATATAAAGAACAATTTGCTTTATGTGACCCGTAACCAGGTTGAGGATGGCAAAGCAGTCAAAGCTTCGGATGACCAGATAAAGCTTCAGATATATGCTTACAAATACGATGATGCAAAGAAAGAATGGTCGGATGAAATAATCTTCAGCAATAATAACAAGGATTATAATGTAGCACATCCTTCCGTAACCCCTGATGGCAGTACTTTGATTTTTTCTTCCGATATACCCGGTGGATACGGTGGAATGGATCTGTATTTATGTAAAAAAGAAGATGAAATATGGGGGGCTCCGGTTAATCTTGGGATTACCATAAACACAAAGGGAAATGAAGTTTTTCCTTTTGTTAATGCAGACAACCTGCTTATTTTTTCATCGAATGGATTAGAGGGGCTTGGCGGTCTTGACATATATTATACCTTCCTGAAAGATGGAAAGGTGACAACTATTGAGCATTTCGGCTACCCTGTAAATTCACAGCTGGATGATTTCAGCATGGTGCTGAACGATGATTATACCAATGCGTTTTTTTCATCAAATCGCATAGGAGGCAAAGGAGATGATGATATCTATAATCTAATCATCTTTAAAAAACTCAAACCGGAAAATCCTGTGTTCAACCTGGCTTTGAATGGAATTGTTAAAGATAAAAAGACCCTTGAACTTCTGAATAATGTTAAAGTAGTTATTACTGATGAAAAAGCTATCACCTATACCGGATTTTCATTACCCACAGGAACTTTCAAAGTGCCTGTTAAAGTAAGGCTTAACGATACTATTATTTTAACTCTTATGCTGGAAAAAAAAGGCTACCTGAGGGAAGAATTAAAATACACCTATTTAGTTATAGATTCCAATAATGTGGATCTCAATAAATCCTTAGAATTACTTATGACTCCTCTTGAAGCAGTTATCGCTACAGATCTGATAGGAGAAGATTTAATGAAAAATTTTATTATTAATCCAATCTACTTCGATTTCGACAAGTACAATATCAGGGCTGACGCTGCTTCCGAGCTTGATAAAATAGTTGCCATCATGAATGAATACCCTAAAATGGTTATTGATATTGCCTCACACACCGATTGCCGCGGATCATATGATTATAATATAGCACTTTCTGATAACCGTTGCAAATCCACTATTGAATATATTGTTGCAAAAGGCATAAGCAAGGACAGGCTTACGGGCAAAGGCTATGGCGAAACAAAACTCGTTAATGACTGTGCTTGTGAAGGCGGCCAGGCTTCAAGCTGCACACCGGCCATGCATCAACTGAACAGGCGGTCAGAGTTTATTGTTGTGAAGATGTAATTTATTAGGATTTATCCGAAGTGCTTTCGGAATCAATCACCCATTTGCTGTTGCGAAAATCAGTAAGTGGGTTTTTATATTAATCTGGAATCATCCTAAAATGATAAAGAGCAATAATTTTTTATTAATGGATCAAATAAATACTTAATTTTAAGCAACCATTTAAACCCAATTTGAGTCTTTAAATAAAATCATTTCATTAATTAATACGAATCCTATGAAAAAATTTCTCATTTCAGGAGTAATGCTCATTGCTTTTTTTCAGACTTCCTTTTCCGATAATTTAACATTCACATTCAATTTCGATGATCCCGTTCTTAAAAAGAACAACAAAGGCTACACCGAAATTAAATTCACAGGATGCTGGAATTATGGTAAAGAAGGCAGCCCGTCAATGCCATTGTACGGAGCAAAAATTCTGTTGCCTCAAAACCAGGAAATCAGCAGCATCAAAATTATTTATACAAGTTATTCTTCATTTACATCAGGTGTTGTTATCCAGCCTGCTGGCAAGATGGTGCCTATTTCAAAACCTGATAAAAATTATATGGTGATACCTGATGCCGATATTTATAAATTGAAAAAACCTTATCCGGAAAATATTATAAGTAAAGGGAACACCCAATTCCTCTCGGGTCACTCTATAGGATTATTCACAATATGCCCTGTGATATATCTTCCTGCCGACAGCATGGTAAAATTTTTAACTGAAATTAAAATTGAAATTGAAACAAAAACTACTGTTGAAGCAATACAGGCTTCAAAATTCCTGAGAAATTCGAATGCTGTTGAGAAACGTATCAATAAGATTGTTTACAACCCTGAAGATATTTCTAACTATAGTTACCAAAAAGTGATCCTGGGCGAATACGATTTGCTTCTCATCTCTAATAATGCTTTATTACCTGAGTTTGATGAATATGTTGAATTTAAAACCTCAACAGGTTACTCAATTAAAACAATATCCGTCGAAGACATATACACTCTGTACCCGGGTGCCGATAACCAGGAAAAGATCAGGAACTGCATTATTGATTATTACCAGAACAAAGGAATTTATTATGTGATTCTCGGTGGCGATGCCGATCCCAACAATCCTGCAGATAACATCATTCCCCACCGCGGATTGACAATTGCTGATGCATACGGTTACAGTGAATATGATATGCCTTCCGATGAATATTATTCATGCCTTGACGGAAACTGGAATAATAACGGAAATATATATTGGGGCGAAGTAGGTGAATTCGACCTTCTTGCTGAAGTGAGCATTGGACGAATTTGCGTTGATAACAGTACGGAAATTTTAAATCAGACAAATAAACTTTTTATGTACCAGGATGAACCTGTAATTGCTGACATTGAAAAGACACTCATGGTTGGAGAAGAACTTGGATGGACGATGACAGGCAGCGATTTTATGCATGAAATTGAAACCGGAAGCTCAAATAATGGTTATACCACTGTTGGGATTGCGGCAAACCAAACTATCAATACATTATATGAAACAGCAAGCTATTCAATTGCACCTGCCGAAATTTACAACCAGTTCAATAATATTGGTGCAAACCTGATCAATCACCTTGGACATGCTTATACCGATTACAGCATGAAATTTTACAATGCAGATGTTACTACTGCAAATTTTCAAAATAATGGTATAACAAGAGGGTTTCCGATAGTCTATACCCAAGGCTGCTATTCCGGTGCATTCGATAACAGGGATGATGTAGGTTCATATTATACAGATGATTGCATTGCTGAAAACCTGTCTGTCCTTCCCACTTCAGTAGTCGCAACCATACAGAACTCACGTTATGGCTGGGGCGATGTTGATGGCACTGATGGTCCTTCACAACGGTTACACAGACAGTTTGTCGATGCAATTTTTGGTGAAAATATTACCCAGATCGGAGACGTCAACAGAGATTCGAAGGATGATAATATTGTTTACAGCGATACAAATTCTGTTGTAAGATGGTGCGATTATGAAGCCACATTATTTGGTGATCCCACTATGGATATATGGACCGCAGTACCTACTCCAATTGCTGCCAGTTATCCATCGACAGTAATTTTTGGAGCTTCTGATATTACATTCCAGACTGACGCTCCCAATGCAAGAATAGGACTTATGCAGGACGGTATTTTGATAGGAAGGGCAATAACCGATATTAACGGAGATGCTATTGTGACACTGATCTCAAATATCTCCTCAGTCGATACGATTTTTGTTTCCATAATTGCCCACAACAGAACGCGTCATAAAGACTTTATGACTGTGGCATCACCTACTGGGCCTTATGTGGTAAAAGATGCTTTTATAATTAACGATGCTGTTTCCGGTAATAATAACGGAGTGGCTGATTACGGGGAAAACATCACCCTCTCTGTTACCATGAAAAATATTGGCATTGCTTTAGCCCAAAGTGTCAATGTTTTTCTAAGCACAACCGACTACTATGTTACGATTACTGACAGCATTGAATTTTACGGTGATATTTTACCAGATAGTATGGCTGTTGTCACCGATGGCTATGCATTTACAGTTGATGATTCTATTCCTGACAACCATAATGTGCTTTTCAAAGTCAGAGCTACCGATGGTGATTCAAACTGGCTGGGAAGTTTTATGATCAGCCTGAAAGCTCCTGTTCTGCATGCCGGGGTAATGACAATTTCCGATCCCGCCGGAAACGACAATGGCCGCCTTGATCCTGGCGAAACAGTGGATCTGATTATTTCTGCAAATAATTCCGGCCACAGCGATGCATTGAATACTATTGGTGCTCTTGCTTCTTCCAGTCCTTATATTACAATTAATAATGCAAGCTGTAACATGAATACTCTTGCTTCCATGTCGGCTGCAAATGCGACATTTAATATTACTGTATCGCCTGCTACTCCTCTTGCATCAATCGTTGATTTTAATTTCACCGTAACATCAGGATATTATTCAGCCCAGAAAACATTTGTCAAAACGGTTGGGCTTGTTGTGGAAGACTGGGAAACCGGCAATTTCACAAATATGACATGGAACACATCGGGCAACGCACCCTGGATTATTACCAGTGTGAATCCATACGATGGAATTTATTCTGCCAAATCAGGTACCATTACCGATTATCAGGAATCGGTGCTTGAACTAACAGATTACAATGTTCCTGCTAACGATAGTGTTTCGTTCTACAGGAAAGTTTCTTCCGAAGCAGGATGGGACTACCTCCAGTTTTTTATTGACAATTCAATAATGGGGCAATGGTCTGGTGAACAAAACTGGTTGAGAGTGGCCTATCCTCTGACTGAAGGTACGCACACATTGAAATGGATTTACATGAAGGATATGTCGGTATCAGAAGGAAGCGACTGTGCATGGATCGATGATATTATGCTTCCTCCCTTCACTTTCTGCAGCCCTACTTCGGGATGCAATTATGGCGACATGATTACACAATTCATTCTTAATGATCTTAATCATAATGATACCATAGGATGTGTCGGAGATGGCTACAGCGATCATACGAACCGGATTGCAACACTGGCGCTAGATAACAAATATGAAGTTCAGGCAGCTGTTGGATATGCCAACGAAATGCTTTCCCTATGGATTGATTTTAACAACAATAATATTTTTGGTCTTTCCGAATTGCTGCTGACCGATATGAACATCACTGCGGCTAATGTTCTTACAAGCGATTCCATTGAAATACCTGCAGGGGCTAATACCGGATATCATCGCATGAGGGTGAGGATACACAGGATTAACACAAGTACCGACCCATGTGTGGCTTTCGATTATGGCGAAACGCATGATTACCTTGTAAACATAATCGATAATGCAGGAATAAATGAACCGGCCTCAGATAACCAGGTAAGTATTTTTCCAAATCCTTCTGAAGGTACCGTAAACATAATGTGTTCAGATGTAAAAGAGAACCCGATAATCAGGCTGTGCAATATTCAGGGGCAGGTACTTTATGAGGATATTGGCAACTGGCCTTCATCGGGAATAAAGCAAATGGATATTTCCAAACTTGCAAAAGGAGTGTATTACCTGGAAATTATAAATAATGAATTCCGTAATTCATACAAGGTGATAAAAATTTAAGATCAGATCACTATACTTTCTTTGATTTATTTTCAACAGAATAGCTGCAGCGTAACTGCGGCTATTTTTTTTATCAATTATTATATGGGAGCTACATCGAATTTCATCTGAATCAGATATATATTCCATATAATACAGAAAGAAGAAAGTTAATAATCTATGTATTTTAAGTAGTTTACCTGATTTAAAATACCTTAATCAAGGTATTGCGCACTTTTTTTTTAGGAACGACATTTGTAATGTTCTTTAGAAACTTAAAACTATAAGGAATCATCATGAAAACAAAAACCAGATTTTTTCTCGTTCCGCTTATTTTTAACCTGCTCATAAATATAAATTTTGCTTATACTCAGGCAGACCCTTTTGATTCGGTTGCAGCGAACAATGAAGCAAAAGATGCCGGTATTAAAAATTTCACAGCTAAGTATTTTGAAAAAAATGTATACCTGAAAGTAATCATCAATGGGCTTAATAAAACTTCGGTATTTAAAGTCGAGCGGTCGCTTGACGGAGAGTTTTTTGAAGATATCGGATCATTTTTGCATTACGGAACTGATGTCAACATTGATATTTTAAATTGCTATACGGATAACTGCCCTTATAATCTGATAACATTTTACAGAGTGGTCAGGTATGATACCATGGGTAATAAACTGACAAGTGAAACGGTGTGTGTTTTTCCTGACGATTCTGATGAAATCATAACACAGCAGGAATTAACGGAACGTAAATAAGGTATATTTGAAGTTTATTTCAGGTTTATTGTACCGGATAGACAGGAACAATACGTGCCACCGCAACATTGAATCAGTTTACATTACTTTATCAACATTATGGAAAATCTTCATAAAATATACATTTTTCTAACAGTCTGCGTATATTTGTTTCAATTTCGGATGGTTTGAATATCCGGAATATTCAGTGGTCATTATGCCGGTAATAATAAAGAAAATCCTAATAGCTTTATTTCTTCTCGGAATAAATTATTACGGGTTTTCAGTGGAAATACAATACGACACAAATAAAATCAATGCCCTTGTTTCGGATGCAAAGAATAGCAATCCCAATCTGATTCATTACTGTACAGATTTTCTGAATTTCCACTCTGAAAAAATTGTTTACAGAGATTTATGGATTTCGCTGAACCTTGCACGCAACGCGGAAAAACTATCTATAAAATATGATTACAAAGCCGGCAGGGCCGATGCATTATTGAACCAGGCAATAGCAACCTCACTTGAAGGAGATTATACTGAATCGGTAATATTTTGTGACAGCGCATTTTTAATATACAATAAACTATGTGATTCCACAGGAATGGTCAAATCGCTTTTCTGGATGTCAATATCATATTGTTTCAGCGACATTGAAGAGGCACAGAAAATAGTTAACCGAATTTACACGTTCAAGTCGATGAAAAATAATTACAATTTATGCGGAGATATTAGCAGTGTTCAATCGTTTATTTATTTTTTGCAGGGAGATTATGACAAGGCATTAAAATATCTTGATGTTAGCATTACCATTGCCTTGGGCGCCAATGATAAATCAAAGCTTGCACAATGCTATCATAAACTTAGTTTGATATACAGCCGAAAAGGAAAATATGATTTATCACTTACGTATTCTTTAAAAGCATTAAAAATCTTTTATGATAATTGCGAGTATGTAAATGTTGTAAAAATCCTAAATAAAATCGGGAGCATTCTGCTTGACCAGGAGGATTTATATAATGCCGGAAGAGTATTTTCTTTTGAAGCAAAAGTGTTAAAAAGAATCAATATTAAACGCAGTTGGGCTACATACTACTTATATCTTTATCAATTTTATTTTTTTCAGAATAATTTAGGTAAAGCAATCGAATATTTAAAGTACGGTTATGATATTCAGAAAACTTTAGGTGACTCACTTAATCTTTCACAGACTTTAGGCAATATTGCTTCTATCTACGTTGATAAGAATGAAATGGACAGCGCTTTAGATGTATACGAAAAAGTTTTGAAAATTCAGGATAAAATTGGATTTAATTATGGCAAAGCTCAAACCCTTTCCGATATCGGTATCATATTTAATAAACTGAAAAAATATCAGAGCGCCGTAGAAAATTTGGAATTATCAAATTCTTTATTGATAAATGATATCGACAGACTACTCATGATTGACAACTATAATGAATTGTCTAAAGCATACATACAGTTAAAAAATTACCCCAAAGCTTATTTCTATCTTGAACAATATACAAAGCAATGGGATAGTCTGTACAAGGAAACAGTACAAAAGCAGATCGATGATCTGATGATCAAATATGAATCGGAAGAGAAAGATTATAAAATAAAAAAACTTTCCGATGCTCAGGAAATAAGTGATCTGAAATCAAAGAGGGAAAGGCTATATACTATAATTTTAATTATTCTGGTTTTAATGCTGACCGCCCTGTTTTTCCTGATATATATAACGGTCAAGCAGCGGCAAAAAAATAAATATCAAACCCTTGTAAATGAAACCCAGAGGAAAATTGCCAATGCCATTCTTGAAGCCCAGGACAAAGAAAGAAATGCCATCGGCCGTGACCTGCACGACAGCATTGGTGCCATGGTGGCAACGGCAAAACTTAACCTGAGCAATTCACAGAATGAAAATACGGAAAAAATAAAAGACAATATATCATCTTCTGTGAAAGACCTTGACCAGGTTATAAAAGAACTAAGAGAAGTGGCGCGGAACCTGATGACCGACATAATTACCGAATCGGGCATTCAGCAGGCTTTCCAGCTATATGTTGATAAAATTAACCATGCACAGGCTGAAATTAAATTCAAATTCATGTCGCTAGGCAATTTTTCCAAGATGAATAACAGTTCGCAAATCATATTGTATAAAATATTTCTTGAACTCACGAACAACTGCATCAAATACTCTATGGCAACCGAAGCTACAGTTGAACTTGCCGAGCTTGACAAACAGGTTGTGTTCACCATGGAAGATAACGGGGTGGGTTTTGATGTGGAAAAATGTTTAAATAAAGGTCTGGGGCTGCAGAATATTAATTACAGGGTCACACTGCTGGGTGGTAAATGCCAGATTGATTCACTTCCCGGAAAAGGGACCAGCATCTCAATAGAGCTTAACGTTAAACAGGAATAAGTTATGTTTATTAACCCATCGAAGTACGAATTTATTACGAATATACGAACTACGAACTGATTCGTACGTTCGTATTTGTTCGTACTTCGATGGAATTAGTAATGAAGGTCAATTGATTTTTTTGAAGAATTATTAATGGAAATTATAATACTCAAATCATGGAACAACCCGTAAGAATTTTAATAGCCGACGACCATCAGCTTTTTATTGATGGAATAAAATCTTTATTGAAAGATTATAAAGATATAGAAGTAGTTGCAAGCGCAAATAACGGCCTGGAAGTTATTGAATTCCTGAAAGAAAATGAGATTGACCTGATTTTAATGGATATTGCCATGGCTAAAATGAACGGTATGGAAACAACAAAAACAGTGATAAAAAAATATCCTGAGATCAAAATTATAGGACTGAGCATGTTTGGTGAAACTTTTTATGTAAAAAAAATGTTTGAGTCGGGTGCCCAAGGCTATGTTCTAAAGAATATAGAACGAGATGAATTGCTGCTGGCGATTAAAATGGTGGCTGAAGGAAGTATATACATTTCCAAAGACCTTGGGCTTGATCCCGAAAAAATAATGGAATCGATAAAAACAGAAAACCGTAAAACAAATGCAGTTCCCGACGAAAAAAATTCATTATCTCCACGCGAAATCGAAATCATCAAATTAATTGTAGCTGGCTTAACCATTAAAGAAATTGCAGCAAAACTTTTCTTAAGCTATTTTACAGTTGATACCCATAAAAAGAAAATCTTCAAAAAACTTAATGTAAACAGCATTTCCGCATTGATCAGGTATTCCATCGAAAACCAGATACTTTCCATCTGATTTTTTTTAGCTTATAAGCAAGTTTCATTAAGCAGCCATATATATTTTTAGCCAAAACCCCCTTTTCATAAATACCTTGAATCCGGTATCTCTTTTATACAATCTTACACTGTATTCAAAGAATCTCGGAAGACTTTTATGAGAAATTTTTATTTGAGCGTGCCAATATATCTTGCTACTGCAAAATCAAAATTATCAGAATCATTTTTTGAAAATCCGGCAACTATAATTTTCCCATCCGTCTGTATTGAAACGGCATGTGCATAATCATAAGTGCTTCCAACCGGTGTGAGAACAATTCCGTTATTTCCGAAAGAATGATCAATCACTCCATTTATATTATATCTGGCAACAGCAAAATCTATATATGTATTGTTTGCAGAATATCCTGCGACAACTATTTTCCCGTCGCTCTGAATGACTACAGCTTCGATGGCATCATTAAAACCACCGATGTCGGTTATGACTATACCTTCTTTTCCGAAAGAGTTATCCAATATACCTTCAGTATTATATCTTGCAATTAAGAAATCATCATTTGATTCATTATATGAATAACCTGCAATCACTATTTTTCCGTCTGTTTGTATTGACAATGAATTTGCATAATTATATCCTTTCCCGAAAGGAGTAACAGATATCCCGTTTTTCCCGAAAGAATTGTCTGTTGTTCCGTCGGCGTTGTAGCGCACAATTGCAAAATAGGTATAAGAGCCGTTAACAGTATTACCGGCAGCAATAATTTTTCCGTCATTTTGCTGAGCCAGCGCAAAAACCTTATCATCAGAGAGCCCGACAGGAGTTATTATTACGCCGTTTTTGCCGAAAGTACTATCAAATGTCCCGTCGGTATTATATCTTGCAATTACAAAATCTGCGTTAAGGCTATCATAAGAACATCCACCCACAATGATTTTCCCATCAGGTTGTAATGTTGCCGTATATATTTCATCATCAAAAGATCTGATGTAACTTATAACCAATCCGTTTTTTCCAAATGTGCTGTCAAAGGTTCCATTAATATTATATCTTACAAGAGCAAAATCATGACTCCCGAATGAAGCTGTTGTGAAACCTGTTGCTATTATCTTTCCGTCAGGCTGGACAAGCACTATATAAGCCTGGTCATTTGATTTTCCGACAGAGGTTATCACTTTTCCTTCCGTTCCGAAAGAACTGTCCAATTGTCCGTTTGTGTTATATCTTACAAGCGCAAAATCATAATCAGAATTTTCAGCAGAATAGCCGGCTACAACAATTTTTCCGTCAGGCTGAACAGATACCGATTGTCCGTAATTGTTGCCTTTGGTAACAGAGGTAGTAACATATCCGATTCCTCCAAAAGTCAAATCAAGAGAACCGGGAGATTGCGAATATGCAGTCACTTCCAACAAAAAGGGAAAAACTATTAAAAATAATTTTCTCATGAATCGTTATTCTTTAATAAACTTTTTTAGCGAAATATTTTCCGAATTTTCAATTTTGACAAAATATATTCCTTTTGAAAAATCTGAGATAATGATTTCAGTATATGTTTGCTGCAATGTTTGCTGAAGCATCATTTGACCAATTAAGTTGTAAACAGAAATAATATTTTTTTGTTCCGGTATCGCTTGTCGCATTTCAATTTTTATATAATTTACAGCAGGATTCGGATAAAGTGAGAACACAGTATTTTCTTCAAAATTTTCTTTTATATGATTAAACCCGCCATTGAGAGTTTTCAAAACGAGTCCGTCGCTTCCGGCAGTATAACCCGAATCACTGTTTAAAAAGAAAACAGAATTGATATTATTAGTTGTATTAGAAATCTGGGGAATCCAGTTTGTATCGTTTTCTGATTTAAATATTATACCATTGCTTCCTGCTGCAAAACAACCTCCGTTTTCAAAACAATAAATATCTTTAATGTTTTCGTTTGTAAAACTTTGAAGCAATGACCAGTTGTTTCCTGCATTTTCGGTTTTGAGAATCGTTCCGTTATCGCCGGCTACATAGCAGATGCTGTCGTTCAGCAGTGATAATCCGTATAAGGTTTTATTTGAGTTTGAAATTTGCGGTATCCAAAAATCTCCTCCGTCAGAAGTTTTTATAATTGTTCCATAGTTTCCGACCGCAAAACCTGTGTTATTATAAAATGTAACAGCCCTTAAAATATAAACCGTGGGTGAAGGTACAGAAGTCCATGTATCGCCGCCATCATTTGTTTTCAGAATTATTCCGTTATCGCCAACGGCAAAACCAGTATCCGGGTTAACAAAAAACAAACCGTTCAGCCTGTTACTAACACCGCTGAATTTTATATTCCATGTGTTTCCACCGTCAGTTGTTTTCAGAACGATTCCGCTGTCGCCTGCAATATATCCATTCAGAAGATCAGTAAAAAAAATATCGTTGAAATTATTATTTTCAGAAGTTGATATCAGGTTCCATGCCGTACCTCCGCTGGATGTTTTTATAATAGTTCCTGTATCACCAACAGCATAACCAACAGCTTCGTTGTTAAAAAAAATGGAATGCAGGTCAACAGGCAGAGAATATGATACATTATTCCATTGGCCGCTGACAACAGGCAGGAATGATATGAATAGCAATGAACTTAATGAAGTGCGCAAATATTTTATCATTTTTAATTTTTTTCTGAATCACTGAGTTCTCCAATAATTTTAAATTCTATTCTTCTGTTTAACTGACGTCCGTTTGGATTATCGGTTCCGTCAATATTTATATTTGTAGCTACGGGATTTGCCTCTCCGTAACCTTTAGCTACCAGTCTTTTTTTGTTAATGCCTTTTTGTATCAAATACTGCACTACGCTGTTTGCCCTGTTTTGCGACAGTATCAGATTGTATTCATCATCACCTTTGCTGTCGGTATAGCCGGATATTTCTATAATAGAACAAGGATTCTGACTAAGCTGCGCAGCAAGAAAATCCAATTCCGTCGCAGATTCAGGACGGAGTGTGGCTTTATCGAAATCGAAATAAATATTTTTTAATGAGTAAATGATTTTTTTTTCAATTTTATCTGATGTTATAAAATCTTTTCTTGTTGTATCCTGTTCTGTTGACGCAATTGTATTAATAATGGTTTCTTTTGAAACTGTGTCGGACAAAAGAATAATAGAAAAAGAGGTATTAATAAATTCTTTTCCGGTAGTAATAAATCCCGAAGAATCTATCGATCTGAATCTGTATATATCATCACAACAGGTTCCGTTTTCATTATTGGATATGCTTCCGGTACGGTTGGAAACAAAATATCCGTCATCTGTAGTTTGATAATCCGGTTCTATTAACACATAATCAAAATCATCAGCGCTTGAATTAATCGGATATCCGAGATTAACGGGTTCTTCCCATCTGGATAGCGAACCTTTTGAACTGAAAATATCAAGTCCGCCCAGGTTTATTAAACCATCGGAACTGAAATATAAAATTTTGTTATTCCCGTCATAAAAAGGAGTTATTTCATTTCCGGATGTGTTTATCTTATTCCCGAGGTTTTTAGGAGGAGCATATTCATTATTGTTTTTTATTACCGTAAACCAAATATCAAAACCGCCATTTCCGCCAGGCCTGTCAGAAGCATAATATATAACTTCCTGGTTTTTTTTATTTGATGTATAATTAGGCTGAGTGGTGGAATATCCGGGATAATTTATCAGATCAGGTAATTTTACAGGACCTTGCCATTGTGTGTTTTTATATTCGCTTACATAAATATTGCAAATAATTTTTGAGTTATTGGCAGTGTTACAGAGTGTGAAATAAAATCTTTTTTTATCCTCAGAAAATGCGCCATTGGCCGTGTGCATTTTTCCGTTGTTGAATGCTGCATCAAACAATCCCATGAATATATAATTATCACCATCGCTTTTTTTCGCATAGTATAATTTCACAAGCTGCTGTTCATTTTTTCCGGCAAGAGAATCAGGTAGCCGGATTGAAGAGAAAAGCAACTTATTGTTTTCAAAAGGGAGAGGGGCAAAATCAGAATTAATGCCATTTATGTTTGTATCAAGATGTTCAATGGAAACCGATAGAGGATTCTCTACTGCTGTTAATGCGAATTTGCAATCTTTTATTTCTTTTTTTGCCTGTTTGATATAATAAGAAGTATTTATACCATTATAAGTTTTGTAAAACTGAGTGAAAGCAGTAATGGCATCATTGTAATTACCGCTCATTTTAAGCATTGATGCATATTTGAACTTTGCCAGGGGAAGCGCCAAAGAGTCGAGAAGAAAAGTTTTATCGTACCATATTCCGGCATTTATGTAATCGCGGAGATTGTAATATGATTCTGCAAGACGATATGAAATTTCGGAATTGTCAGGTTCTGCTTCATGCAATTGCAAATATAAATTTACAGCAGCATAATAATTTTCAGTTTTAAAAGCATATTCAGCAAGTCTTGTTGTTTTGTATATGTTGATTTTTCCTTCCTCAGAAGTTTGTCCTGCAACATAAAAAGAAAAAACTAATAATAAAACGGTTAGTAATAGGGGGTGCAATTTTATTTTATAACTGCTATTACGCATATTTAATATTTATTTGTAAACCACTATACATTTTTTTTAAAGATTCCTCATTCCGCTTAGCTTCATTCGGAATGACAATTTATTTATTTTTAAGTAGGGGGGGAGAGGAGGAGGCGCTTCACCTAAGGCGAAGCGCCTCCTCCTCTCCCCATTATCCCTTTATCCAACCTGTCATTCCGAATCCCGATTTGTCGGGATGAGGAATCTCTATTTTTATATTTGCGTAACATCAGGTATAAGGATTATTCAAGTTCATTTTATAAAAATTAGCTATAATCTTATACATGGCACAGATTCAGGTAATTTATTTTTGCCGTGTAAAACCCTGCCGGAAAAAATAATTGAAATTTCAAAACCACCCCGATAATTACTCGCAGGATGCAGTTTGGAAATATTGATGTCATAACTGAAACAAACATCCCACTTTTCATATTTGAATCCTGTGATCAGTATTATTGCATCTGAAATACGGCAACCTGCCCCGAAAATTATATTTGCAGGTTGATCCTTTATTGTTTTGAAAGTATGTTCCGCTCTGCCTTCAAAAGTAAACGCCTTTGCTTTATTCTGTGTCATATAAAGAATGTCGGGTCTAATTTTGGTTTTATCATTCAAAACATAAATTGCCTCCATATGGAAAACGTACCGTAAAGGAACTTTCGCTATTTCCCCTAATAAAGATTCATTGGGCCGGGTTAAATGGTAAACAGCAAAACCTCCGTTTATGTTATAGTTGTTTGTTTTTTCCGCCTGATAAAAAATACCTGTATTAATATCAAAATTACCTGTTGTATAATTTAATGTATTTTCCCCGCTTGAAATATTTGTGTTGAAATCGCCGTCCACATACTGACTTGCAAAAGAAAGTTTGCTGAAATCTATTTTTCTCTGAAAAAATCCTGCCTGTATTCCAAGAGCAACCATGTGATTTTTTTCGGCGCCAAAATATTTATGATAGGATGAGCTTATCATTATTTGCAGATTGCTCAAATGTCCTTCACCGGTTTTGTCGTTCATGATCTCAATACCTGCTCCGACGGCATCGCCTTTTAACCGGTCTTCCATAAGTTTTGCATCAAGAGAAAAGGAAGAAGTGACAAAAGGTACAGAAATGCTGTTCCACTGATTTCTGTGATTAAGTGCAGCTCTTATGTTCCCGTCAATATTTCCTGTAAGTGCGGGATTCAGTGTAAGCGGCGAGTTGTAAAATTGCGTGAAATGTATATCCTGAGAAAAAAGTTTGCCGCTGATTAAAACAATCACTATTAATAATAATATATGTCGTTTTGCAGTCATAATGCTTATCTTACCAGAGTAACAGTGCCTTTGATTAAACAGGTGTTTTCTGAATTCGTTGGTTTTGCCAGAATATAATATGAAAAAGTTGCTTCCTGCTGTGGTTCTCCTTTAAATGTTCCGTCCCATCCCTGCGTAATATCAGTTGTTTCAAAAACCATTTCTCCCCAGCGGTTGAATATTCTGAATTCAATCCAGTCGAAAGAACCGGAATAAAAAGGAAGAAATTCATCATTCGAACCATCACCGTTGGGAGTAAAAGCATCAGGAAATTTTATCAGGTCTTTTGGAGACACATAAATTGTTTTATTAGTTGTATCCGGGCACCCTGCATCGTTGGATGTGATAAGTGTAATAATATAGGATCCGGATTGCTGATAAATATTTACGGGATTTTGTACAGTTGAAACATTTCCATCGCCAAAGTTCCAGTACCAGCTTACTACATTTGTTGACTGATCCTGAAAAACAACTATAGGATTTACCAAAGAAGGATTTGTGGGATTATAAATGAAATCAGCAACAGTCCAATTATAAGCGTCTATATGAATGATTGTATCTAATATGCAAATACTATCACCGTATGCAACAGTTAAATTTACCAGATAATTCCCTTGATTATTGTACGTGTGATTAATTGTGTAATCTGGTGAAAAAGTTCCGTCGCCGAAATTCCATAACCATGAATTAATAAATACTAATGTATCGGTATTGCTTCCTGTAAAGGTCAGATTTAATGGAATACAGCCTGAGGTGTCGTGTGGCGAAAAAATAATTTCAGGGGCTTTATAAATAGTAATTGTTTTGGTGACAGACGACGAACATCCTAAAGTGCTCACAGCAGAAAGAGTGATAAGATAAGTCCCTGAAGAATCAAAATAATGCAAAGGCGACGTTAATGTACTGCTGCCACCATCTCCGAACAACCATAAATATGATACAGGAAAGAAAAATGATGTCAGATTGTTAAAAAAAACATCGCCGGTATCGCAAAGGATAGTATCGCCAAAATAAAAATCAGCAAATACATTATCTATATAAACATATTGAGCAGAAGGTACTGTAAAATCACAACCACCGGAATCCGTTAAAATAATACCGGGCAAATAAATACCCGGGGTATTATAAGTATGAACCGTACTGTCGCCATTATCAGCAGTTGTGAGAAAATTCACATAGCCATCGCCAAAATCCCAGAAAAAATAATCTGTATTTGTATCATTTGCAATAAATATAACCGTTCCGGGAATACATGAGGAATCGGGTTCAAAAGAAAATGTTCCCGAAGGCCCGCCTATATGAATGTATTCATTTTTAATAAGAGTATCAGAACAACCCTTGATGTTTGTTACAATTAACTGAACATCAAAATTTCCGGATGTAGTATATAAATGCCCTGCGTTTTGCTGAACAGATGTATAGCCATCGCCGAAATCCCATTGCCATTGGGTTACATCTGAAGAAGAAGAATCAAGGAAAACTACAGGCAGGGGTGGGCAATTAGCCCATATAGAATTTGCGCCGAATGCGGAAATGGGCTTATTGTTTATTATTATATAATTATTCAGCGTTTTTATATTACTGCAGCCCATAGAATCTGTTATCATAAGGATAATATTAAAAACTCCTGCGGAATCGTAAATATGTATTGGATTAATAAGCGTATCAGTAAATCCATCACCGAAATCCCATAAATAACTCAAACCATTGCCTTGGGAATTATTGATAAAATATATAGAATCGCCGACACAGGTTTCAACATTTACAGCATAAAAATCTACTACCGGCATAACATGAATATATTGATTTTTTATTATGGTATCCATGCAGCCATAAGGGTTTTCAACGATAAGGGCAATTGTATAAATCCCGGGAGTGGTAAAAATATGTAAGGGGTTTTTAATTGTATCAAACGAGCTGCTGTCACCGAAATCCCATATCCAATGTACAATTGGGAAATTTGAAATAGTAGAATCGGTAAAAAATACTGTGTCGCCAGGGCAGGTATAAGTTGGGGCTGCAATAAAATCCGCTTCTATGCCTTTTTCATTTATCACATGAACGGTATCATAAGAAAAATAAAAACATTTTAAAGTATCCCATTTGGCGCTGCCGCAGCACCAATAAAGAACATCCACTGTTACTATACTTTTTACGATATACGTTCCGGAATGTTCATAGGTATGCACAGGATTTCTGTATGTTCCGGTAGTGCGTCCTTCATGATTACCGTCATGGTTAAAATCCTGAAGAAGAATTGTATCCGAACCTTCGATCTGAACAGGGAAGATGGTATCATCTGCATGTGGGATATATTCCAAAGTGTCGTAATATATAGCGTACGAAACAGTATCAATTCTTAATGTGTCACCATCGCCAAAATCCCAGTACCATTGACGAAGCTCACCATAAAAACTTACAGTAGTGTCTTTAAATGCAAATGCCATTCCTTTGCAGGCGGTATCCGGAAATGTGCTGAATCCATACAGCACACTGTCAACTGTAAGCATGAAATGTGGATTGCAATCCCCGCAGCCTCCTAATTTAGAAGTGTCATTTTTTGTTTCAATGTAAAACTGATAATGCCCTGCCTTATTAAAAGTAATAAATGTGGTGTCATAAAAATCCAGGCTGGTGATCTGTCCGGTCTGAAGATCCGTAACCTGAAAAGCAATTACGGAATCATACAATATTGAACAATTATACAAACCCAATGTGAAAGGAGAAGAACAGGAAGCTAATACCGGACAGACACAACAAGCTGGCCAGGGAGTAGAATCCGCTTGTAAAAAGCATATATATGAAACAGGGGGTTCATTCCAGATTCTTTTATATATGGTATCATTACAACCGTTAAATCCTGCAATTAAAAGTATGGTATCGGCGCCAAGGGGAATATGTCCTGTGTCAAAAAACGGATTTTGTTCTGTAGAAGTATCAGGGCACATCATGTTGCAGGAGGGGTAATACGCAAAACTCCAGCCCCAGTTATTTACATGAATGGTTGTATCATAAAAACCTGAAAGATCTAAAAACTGATACAAATGATGAAAGCATAATGTATCTACCGAAAACACAGACTGATGACAGCCTATGGCTGTATCTATAGTAAAATCAATGAAGTCGGGTTTTATACCGGCTTTAATATAATCTGTGCTGATCAGGGTATCAGTGCATCCGTTTACGGTATTGATAATTAATGTAACAGTATATCTTCCTGTATCCGGATAAATATATGAAGGATTTTGCAGAACAGAAGTATATCCATCGCCAAAGTCCCAGAACCATGAAATAATTGTATCTCTTGAAATGCTTTCGTCAGTAAATTGAACATCTAAAGGAATACAACCCTCAAAGGGTACAGCTTCAAATTTTGCATAAGGTTTGATAATTGAGATTCTTACTCTTGCAGTATCAACGCATCCGAAAGGATTTGTTACAACTAATAAAACATGATAATATTTGAATTCAACCTCTTCTGATACTGAATAAATATACGTGGGATTTTGTGCAGTTGAGGTGTTATTGTTGTCATCAAAAAACCAGAAATAACTTAATGGACCGGTTCCTGTTGAAATATCAGTAAAATTAACCTGAAAAGGCGAGGAGCAGGAGAATGAATCAACTAAAAAGTCGGCATGTGGAGGAGCATAAACTTTTATTGCGGTATCAATACATCCATTGCCAATAGCAGAAATTAAAGTTATTGTATAGGATTGAGTTGAGTTGTAAAGATGTGAAGGATTATTATTTGTATCAGTAGAATCTCCATCGCCAAAATCCCATAGCCATGAATAAGGTGAAGGAGATGACATATCAGTAAAATAAATTATATAGGAAGAATCATTCAGGCAGGAAACAGAATAATTAAAATCAGCCTGGTGATTCTGAACAATCAAATCCTGAATTGACGTATCGCTGCAGCCGATATTATCTGTAATTATCAATGAAATATTAAAAGTATCAGCAGAATTAAAAATATGTGCAGGGTCTGCAACAGTAGAAGTGGCGCCATCCCCAAAGTCCCATAAATAAGATAAGCCTGTACCAATAGAAGTATCGGTAAAAGAAACAGAAGCCGGAGGAGCGCAACCGTTGATTGCGGCGCTGAAATCTGCTTTGGGTTGATGCACTTCAATATAATTATTAATGAAATAAGAATTCTGACATCCGTTGGCATCTTTAATTATAAGATATACGGTATAATTTCCACCGGAATTATATGTGTGTACCGGGTTTTGCAATGTGGAATAGCCGCCATCTCCAAAGTTCCAGAACCAGTTGGTGATAACAATTGATTGCGGAAAGGAAAGATCAGTAAAAGAAACTGTATATGGAGCACAACCAATAGTATCTGCAGTATGGAAATTACAGACCGGAGGTGAATATGCCTTGATATAATATGGTTTGACGATGCTGTCGTTTCCAAAGGCATTGGAAACAATAAGTTTTACAGTATATGAACCCGGGTTAACGTAAAAAGCGCCGGGATTTTGAAGAACTGAAGTGTTTCCGTTTCCGAAATCCCAGAACCATGAAGTAGGATTCCCTGATGATAAATCATAAAACTGAATAACAGCAGGAACGCAGTCGGATGTTTTATCGGAAGAGAAATTTGCGACTGGCTGGGCCGAAAGACAGATATTTTGGGAAAGGAAAAGAATCCCCAAAAATATTTTAAAAGAAAAAAATTGAAAAATATTTTTTTTCATCTTTAGAGTATGTCTTATAGAAATAATTTTCAAATAGGCTGAATGTTATACAATTAAACATAACCACAATGAAAAACCCGCAGCTTCAAATTATTTTTTATTTCTGCATCCAAAGTGCCTTTCTTTTCAAAGTAAATATAATATATTTCTTAAGGGTTTGCAAGTAAAATTTCATATAATCAGTATTAAGCATTCTTCATTTTGTATTATGAATTATTTCAAATGTTTATCTGAATTTTAAGTAATACCATTAAATTTTTCATAATCATATTTTAATCAGCAGTTTCGGTGGCCCATTCTTATAAAAAACCTCTCAAAACGGGTCTTTCCTTTTTATTATGTCAAAATTTCCTTATTTTTGCCGACCTTTTAGGAACAACATAATTATCTAATTCATAATATTTCAATATATGAAAGTTTATCAAACGAACGAGATCAGGAACATTGTTCTGATCGGTGGAGCAAAATCGGGAAAAACAACCCTCAGCGAGGCCATGCTGTTTGAAGGTGGTGTGATTAGCCGCAGGGGCAGCGTTGAAGACAAAAATACAGTATCCGACTTCAGGGAAATAGAGCTGGAACGTCAGAATTCCATTTCTTCTACAGTATTATATTCTGAATTCGAAGGAAAGAAAATTAACATTATTGATGCTCCGGGTTTCGACGATTTTGCAGGCGAAATGATATCGGCACTTTATGTTTGCGATACAGCCCTTATGGTTGTTAATGCCCAGAACGGTGTTGAGGTTGGTACTGAAATCACCTGGCGCTATACTACAAAACATCATTCACCAGTGGTTTTTGTCATAAATCAGCTTGACCATGAAAAAGCCAATTTCGATGAAAGCGTTCGTCAGCTTAAGCAATATTTCGGCGACAAAGTTATACCTGTACAATATCCCATATCAACCGGAGCTTCATTCAACAGCGTTATTGATGTGCTTAAAATGAAGATGTACAAATTCACTCCCGGCTCGGCAAAAGCCGAAATAGTTGATATTCCTGATACAGAAAAAGCCAAAGCAGAAGAGCTTCACGGAAAACTGATTGAAGCCGCAGCCGAAAGCGATGAAAAACTGATGGAGAAATTCTTTGAAGCTGGTTCTCTGAGCGAGGAAGAAATGCTGAAAGGTTTAAAGCAAAGCATTATCAAAAGAGATGTATATCCGGTACTTTGTGTATCTGCAAAACAGGATACGGGCGTGGCCCGCCTCATGCAATTCATCAGCGAATTTATACCCGCACCTGACGAAATGCCTTTTAAAAAAACCACAGAGGGCAAGGAATTAAGATGTTCATCAAAGGAGCCCGTATCGGCATACGTATTTAAAACCGCGCTGGAGCAGCATCTTGGGCAGATGACATTCTTCAAACTGTTTAACGGTGAAATCACCGAAGGCATGGACATGGTGAATGTCAATACCAGTTCAAAAGAAAGATTTTCGCAACTTTTAATAGTTGCAGGAAAAAACCGTACAAAAATTGAGAAAGTGGTTGCCGGCGATATAGCTGCTACCATCAAGCTGAAAGATGCGCATACCTGCAACACCATTGATTCACCGAAAAATTCAGATGACGTTATCATTCCCGTTGAATATCCCGAACCAAAATTCCGTACTGCCATCAGGGCAAAGAGTCAGTCGGATGATGAAAAACTGGGAAGCATACTCAAAGCGGCACATGAAGAAGATCCCACCATCATTTTTGAACAATCAATGGAGCTGAAGCAAGCGATTCTTCAGGGGCAGGGCGAACTTCAGCTTACTGTTCTGAAATGGAAAATAGAAAATCTTGACAAAATAGAAATTGAATTCTACCCATGTAAAATTCCTTACAGGGAAACCATTACCAAACCTGCAAAGTCAAGTTATCGCCATAAAAAACAATCGGGCGGTGCCGGACAGTTTGGTGAAGTTTACATGATGATAGAACCCTATTTTGAAGGGAAGACAGACCAGAAGGAATTCCCGATAAGAGGCCGTGATGAGATTAACCTGAACTGGGGAGGCAAATTATTTTTCCACAACTGTATTGTGGGCGGCGCTATTGATGCTCGCTTTTTACCTGCCATTCTGAAAGGTATCATGGAAAAAATTGAAGAAGGTCCGCTTACAGGTTCTTATGCCCGTGATATTGTAGTAAGTGTGTATGACGGGAAAATGCATCCCGTTGATTCCAATGAAATTTCTTTCAGACTGGCCGGACGTAACGCTTTCAAAGAAGCTTTTAAAAATGCTGCGCCCAAAATCCTGGAGCCTATCTATGAAGTTGAAGTCATCATGCCATCAGAAAGAATGGGCGATGTGATGACCGATCTGCAGGGCAGAAGAGCCATAGTGCTTGGCATGGACAGCGAAGGAAATTATCAGAAAATAAAAGCCCGCGTGCCATTGGCTGAATTGAACCGTTATTCAACATCTCTTAGTTCCATTACAAGCGGACGCGCAACATACGGAATGAAATTTGCCGATTATCAGCAGGTGCCCGGCGATATTCAGGAACAGCTGCTGAAGGCATACGAAGCCCAATCGAAGGACGAAGAATGATTTTTTTTAATAAGTAATCAGTAAACAGTGAACGGTAATCGGTGGAAATCAGTTTATCCATTACTGATTACCGATAACCGATCACTGATTACCCAAACGAAATCTGTTTTCCTTTATGGCCGTTTTATTCTTGCCGGCTTTTTTTATAAATAATTGGAAGATAAATATTTTGCAATACTTGCTTAAACTGCATAATTTTACAGCTTTCGGCTCGTTATTTGAAGATAAGATCAAAGGATGAAATCACTACTCATCGACGAAATAGTTTTTAAAAACCGTAACAAAGCATACGGAGCATATATTTTGCGTAAGCGATACAACCGCAGCCTTTATCTTTCCCTTATTTTTTCATTGATATTTTTCGTTGTCATAGTTTTTGTAGCCGTTATTTACAACACGAATGCAGATGAAGAATATTATGATTTCAATAATGTGGTTTTTGAATATTCCGATCTTAACTATGTTCCTGATCTACCTCCGAAATCTCCGGAAAATTCAAAACCACCTGATAACCAGATTATTTCCTCCAAAACAGACAATCTGAATGAAATCAAACTAGTGAACGATTCGGCTACCATAACTGATACAACACTGATAAAAGATAATACAACAGCCAATGCTGACAGCCTTAACGGTAACTCAAACGGAGGCAATGGTTCCGATACGGGCATTGTTTTTACTAGTATACAGGAAGCACCTATATTTCCTGGCGGAGAGGCAGCCCGCATAAAATTTATTCAAGAGCATTTTAATTATGCCAGCCTTGGCACAAATATTAAAATAGAAGGGGTGGTATTGGTAACGTTTACCGTTGAAAAAGATGGCTCTTTATCCGGTATAAAAATATTGAACAGTGTTGGCGCAGCCTGCGACAACGAAGTGATAAATATGGTAAAACAAATGCCAAAATGGACTCCCGGAAAACGCAACGGACTTCCTATACCTGTAATTTTTAAAATGCCAATCAGGTTTCCGAGTACCGTTCAACTATGAGGTGCATCACCGGTATTCCAATCAATCCCAAAATATATTTTTTTATTTTCTCCGTGGCCTCCCTGACTATCGGCAAACAGGTGTGTAAAAAAAAAAATAAAAAATGTTGTTTCTATCACAAGCGTACCTTTTGCATACCTGCAGAGCATATGTATGTGCTTTGCAAGTTCAGCCTTTACCTGTTAATTCTGTACACAATTTTAATAAAACAGAAATTACGTACTTGTTTTAATTAATCATACTCCAGTTTTTCAAAAACAGGTGTTTCCCTGTCTGCATTGAATAATTTTATTGTAAAAATTGGCAGGAAGCTAAGTTTTTTGTTACTCTGAGCAATTATTATACTTGTAATAACAATTATAGTTCCGATAATATCATTAGTACCAATACCTTCATCTAAAAAAAACCATCCTAAAAATAACGCAAGAACCGGTGTAAGATAAATGGAAAATGACAGTATTAATGCAGAAGTGTGTTTTGCAAGCCAGTAGTAAATCAGAAAAGAGATTGATGTACCGATAACGGCCAGATAGCCGACACTCAGCCATAAATTCGGAGAAGAAATGTCAGCGGGAAATTTTTCAAAGCAAAGGCTTGTGAGAATAAAAAATAATGCTGTTATACAAATTTGAGAAGTAAGGTCTGTTATAAGATCAGATTTATCACCTTTCATACGCAACCAGACCAAAGCAAATGCAGCGCTTACTGCTGCTAATAAAATTCCTGCCATGCCAAATAATCCGTAATTCTCTGCGATTTCGAACCGTGAATAAAAAATATATATAAGACCCAAAGTTCCGATGAACAAACCGGCAATCTTTAGTAAAGTTGCCTTTTCATGTTTTAAAAAAAACTGTGAAAATATTATTACAAATAACGACTGAGATGAAAAAATCACAGCCGACAATCCTGATGAAACATACTTCTCGCCCCAATACACAAACCCGTATGGCAGCATAAACATAAATAAGGCCATGAATAATGAATATTTCCAATATTGTAATGTAACTGGGAATTTTATTTTTTTTATTTTCATATAAAATATCAGAAATGCAGAAGCTACAATAAAACGGAGAGCTGCTGAAAAAATCGGAGGCGTATCGTAAAGGCCTATTTTAATGGCCAGCCATGTCGATCCCCAAATTAGCGAAAGAAGCATTACTGAAAACCAGATAACTAATTTAGATGGATTTTTCATGTGCATTTTAATTGATTATAATTTTTACTGATTTATTATTGACAGTTCCTGCTGAAAATTTCTGCTCTCAAAAATGTATAATCCCGTTTGCGAAAAGCTATTATCTGATGAAGAATAAAACCCCCTTTTTTCATTTGATGTTAAATAAAAACATAACTCATCACCTTTCGAATTTATTGATGTTCCTGCACTTTCGGGTGCAGTCCAAATTCCTTCTTCGCTGAGTGTGCTGCTGAAAATATCATAGCCTCCGATTGAGCTATGCGCTTTTGAACTGAAATAAAGTGTTACATTGTCAGAAAGAATAAAAGGCGTATCCTCATCCGATTTCGTGTTGATGATCCCGCCCAAATTTTGTGCAGTGCCCCATCCGCCGTTTTCAAGTTTTTCTGATTTATAAATATCATAACCACCCTTTCCGCCTTTTCTGTCGCTTGAAAAATAAAGAGTATTGCCATCTTCCGACAGGCAGGCGCTTTTCTCATTATTTCCGGTGTTGATATTTTCATTTAGTTTGCTGAGGTTACTACATTTCCAATTGTTGTAGTAAAACGAATACAAATCCGTTTTCCCTTTTTTATTTTTCAATGCAACAAACAACTCTTTTCCTGCAGTAACTTTCGGGCATTTATTTTTTAATATTTCATCACTGAAAACTATTTGCTCCGGCGCTGACCACTTCGCTGTTTTGGCATTAAACACTGAAATGAAAATTGCTGCAGGGATATTTTCCGATGAAACAAATATCATTGTATCATCCGCAGCTGAAATATAAAGCACCTGTCCTATAAATCCCGTGGGTACTGATTTGTCCTGAACCATTGCTGTTGCGCTATGTGTATTTTCAGCGCTTTGTGTTTTGGAGAAAACCGTTTGATGAAAAAACGGAATAAAAAGCAGAAGAAGGGAAAATTTTCTTTTCATAATTATTTCTTTTTAATAATCAATAACCACTTTTCTTGTTAAAATAATATTGTTGTTGTCATCATGAACCTTGAGGAAGTACATGCCTTTAGGGAAAGTTGATATGTCAATTTTTGATTTTTGCCCGCCAACGGTTGGATTAATTTCTGACTGAAAAATCAACTTTCCAATCACATCATATATTTCTATGTTTATGAACTTGTGAAGAGAAATATCATTGGGAATACATACAGTAAATAATCCATCCGATGGATTTGGGAAAATATCAATTTTAGTATTTTCGTTCAATAGTACACTTGCATCGGTAATGATATTTTCACGTAGTATAATATTATCTATAAAAACATTATCGCCAGGCCCGCCCGACGGCCAACCGTTTGCTTCGTTAAATTTACAAGATGATTGCAGGGTTAATGTAAATTGCATTCCGGCATAGGCGGTCAAATCAAAAGTAACTGTTTTAAAAGTGTCGCTATTTGCAGTGATGGGATTGAAATCAGAAACTCCATTTATATCATACACCTGAACTCCATCTATTAATACTCTGAACCAGCTTAGCTTTGTGCCGGATAATGAGTTGCTCACGGTTTGTTTCAGGTCTAAAACCAATTCCGGCGAGGATAAGGAACCTGCATTAACGGTACATGTAAGAGCAGAAGACTGGTATTTTACATTATCAACCCATGCATTTGTTGGTGTTGTACTGCCGGTATTGCCTATCCAATATAAGCCATCTATTCCTCCTTCCATTCGCAAAACTTTGCTGCTGCCATTATTAAAAATATATGCGTCAGATTGTTCATTTGATTGTAAAATAAATGTTTGAGAAATACCCGTTTCAAAATCTTCAACAAACGGGAATGTTGAAATATCAGGATAATGCATTATTTCAACCATAAAAGAATCGTTAGGAAAATACTGGTCTCCTGCTAATGCTGTCCAAGTTATTATAGTATGGGTTCCAATTACAGAAAAATTGGCAGTTGTTAAGAAAGTATAATTTAAGGAATCCCCGGGCGCAATGGCTGTTGTAACTGTTTCATTTACTATGCTGCCTGCATCAACTTTATAATGAACTGCAAAACCTGAAATAGCACCAGTTCCATGATTTTTTATTTTTACTGTTATATTTTCAGCGTTTGTAAAACCACAACCCGATGCAGGAGCATCAAGTGACAAAACTCCTGCATCAAGCGAACTTATTTGCCGGATAACGATATTATCAACAAAAGCAATATCTCCGGGGGAAGAGTACGTTTCGCTATATTTGCAGGATGATTGTAAGGTCATATTAAAAATAGTTCCTGCATAAGCATTCAAATTAAAAATTAAAGTTGCATAAGGATCGCTGCCTAAAGTGGCAGGATGAAAATCAGAAACACCATTAACATCGCTGATCTGATTATTGTTAATTAATATCCTGAACCAATTGTAATCTGGGTCATAGCTGGAATAAAATTGTTTAAGGTCTATCAGCAATTCTGCTGATGTCAGAACAGTTGCGTCAACCGTACAAGTTATTGCGGAACCTTGATGCGATATATTGTCAACCCATGCTTCGGAAGCCGTAACATTTCCGGCACTTCCTGTCCAGCCTAAAGCGGAATTTCCACCCTCTAATCGTAAAACCTTATTTCCGGCTTCATTATAGATAAAGGTACTGGCTTGCGCTCCGTGGTTTAATATGAAATATTCGGTAGTTCCTGTTTCAAAATTTTCAATAAAGGGAAACGATGTTATATCTTTTGTTTTTATAATATTCTCATATACGGTGTCGTTAGCATTATTAATTTCTCCTGAAAAATGTACCAAAGCAATACAATTATAAAAACCGGCTATTGGAAAATTTGCCAGGGTTGAAAATGTATAATATAAAGAATCTCCAGGGTTTATTGTCGAAGCAATTGTTTCGTTAATATATGTAGCTCCTCCGTTAATTGAGTATTTAATTGGAATATTACTTACAGGCTGAGTGCTATAATTCATTACTTTAACCATTACATTTTCCGCAGGCGACAAACTGCAATCACTGTTCGGATATGTCCATTCTTTAATTGCAACATCCGGAGCGGCCGCATCAAATATTTCAACATCATCAACACAAGCGCCATAACCATAATGCGCAATTCCTTCAAAAGCTATATAATATGTACTGCTTGGGCCTGGAAGATAAATAGTTCTTTTTGTCCAGTTTGGAACATTTGTAGTATAATTAGCAACAGAAACCCAACTGCCTGTAGAAGATGTTCTGATATAAACTTTCAGTTCGTCCTGGTCGCTTCCCCACACAGTTTGCGAATGCCAGAATGTTAATGCAGGACTCACTGCTCCGCTCATATTAATGCAAGGGCTTATTAGTTTTGTGGCTGTCCCATCATCGCCATAACTTGAAATTTGAAAGCAGGCATTATAGCTGCCGTTATGGGCATTAGCAGGATTTCCATCAACGCCTCCGTTCTGGAATATCCAGTCAATGTTTCCTGCCGGTGCATTAGCATAAACTTGTGACCAACCACTCGGAATGGAACCGCTATTTTCAAAACCTTCGTTAAAAGGCAATGCCTGTGCCTGCACTGTTAATTTTAAACTAATAACAATTGCTAATAATAAAGTACAAATTAGAATTTTCATATTTTTCTTTTTTAGTAAGCAACGTGATTAATTTTCTCGGAAATAATTAAACCCGAATTGTTCTTCAAAACAAGCAAATACAACCCCTTTGGCAGCTTGCTTAAATTTAGTTGATTTAAATTAGAGCCCTTATTGCAGTTAAAATTTTCAAATAATATTTCAGAACCAGCCGAATTATAAACAGTGGCTTTTACCGTTTGCTCTTCATCGGAATAATAGTTAATGTATATTATATCCGTAGCTGGATTTGGATACATGCTATTTAAGGTAAATGTTTTTTCGTTTGTGCAATATGTTGCCAACGGTTGAAAATATTCAAATTTTCCGTCATAATCGGTTTGCTTTAGGCGATAATAAAGAGTAGCAGTGGTGGCAGCAGGAGGCAGTTTGTTATCAATGAAAGAATAATTTAATATCTCATTGCTGCTGCCTGCGCCTTTTACCATACCAGCAATTTCCCATTCTGAACCTTCAGTGTCATTGCCATTAGAACGTTCTATGGTAAAGTAATCGTTATTTATTTCTGAAACAGTCGACCAATTAATATTTATAGCATTACCGATACAATCGGCGGTAAATGATAACAATTGTATTGGTAAAGAGGAAGAATTTTCATCAGCTCCCCTTACATATTGTGTCCTTGGGTCATTATCAATATCGGTAGTTATAGATGCACATGTAGTGCCGGCCACATAATTAGTAGGAGGAACAGGATTAATATGTAAATCGGTAACTGAAGTGAAAAACGGATCCTGTTCTAACGAATTTGCATCTTGTCCGGTGAAAGTTCTCCACTGTGCCAGTGTGCATGTTGCGCTATTCCCATAACCCACATAGTTATTATCCTGTCCGGTAATATAATAAATATTGTAATCTATAGTGGCAAATGGAGATACAGCAGCATTGGTAAATACCGCATATCCCAATGAATTAATCGTTGCTCCTGTTTTTTCACCAAGACTGGTTCTGAAAATATTGCTGCACATGGTTATGCCAGCCGCACCGGTAAGCACACAAACCCCGGTGGCTTTAGCATTTGCATTGAAATTTAATCCGTAAGAAGTATTAGCTGTTAAATAAACAGAATTAAAACATATTGAAATTCCGCCAGTGGGAGCAGTTGTTGTCCATCCTATATATATAGCAGTTGGTGTGCTGGAAATTACTCCGGCATCCCCATCCCCAATAATCCCGCTTATGAAATTATTAGTAATTGTAATTCCGGGGTTAGCTATTATAGTATTAATATTGATCCCTTTGCCGCCATAACCCAGTGTGCCTGTATATCCTATATCATGAATTTTGTTTTTAGAAATGGAAACACTGCTGGACCTTTCTATTTCAACCCCCGATATTATTATTGTAATATTAGAAAGTAAATTATAAATTTCATTACCTGAAACTTCAAGATTTGTCTGATATTGTGCATAGATGCCTTTGCATGCCACATAAGTTGATGAAGCGCCACCTGAACCGATTTTATTATTTCTTGCAATATTGCCTGTACAATCCACCCCTCCTGAAAGTCCTGAAAACCAAATTCCATAATATGTCTGATAAATTTCGTTATTTTCAAAAACATTATTATTGTTTTCATCATCACCTGATCCGGCGCTATTACGTATATAAATTCCATAGTTTGATGCAGCATTGGAGTACCCGATAATTTTACAGTTTTTTATTACATTATTAGTACAACCTCCGCCAACACCGGGGTCTTTGAAATCAAAACCTCTTGTTGTAAAATTACCAGCCATTTGAATGGTCATATCACGGGTCGTTCCGCCTGCAGTGTTAGAACCGTCAAAAATTATATAATCTGCTCCATTTAATGTAAATCCAGCTTGAGAATTAGCGCTTGCAGTAACTGTAATTACCGGTGTTTTTCCTGATGCGGGTTTAATTGTTACAGTATTAGCAGCAGATGTACCTGTAACTCCTCCGGGTGAAGCCGAAGCGCCTATCCACATGCAGGTTGCCTGAGTTGCTCCTGTGTTGGAATAAGCATAAGCATTGTCAATCAGTGAAAATACAACACCACCCGTACCAACTCCATTTGAGTTAAGTGCATCAAGTGCAGCTTTTATTGTTGCGTAATTACCTCCGCCTCCAACTGTTTTTGTGCCGGTAAGGGCTTGGGCAAACGCTGAATTATTAATGGTAATTATATTAATTACAATTACAGAAATAATCAGTGTTTTTGTGATTAGGTTGAGTAAAATCCTCTTCATATTTTGATTGTTTCATGCAAAAATATTGCAGACAGCAATTGCACTCAAATCAAAATTTCGCAATATGTAATGTTCCAAAATGAATATTTATTGAAAGATTATCAGATAAATGTTGAATTTAAAGAGATGTTTTTATATATTTGTCAATATTTTGTAAACATCCAACACATGTCAGATAAATTATTCTCACTCATCCGATCATTATCAAAACAGGAAAAAAGATATTTTAAGCTTTTTGCAGGTGCTAATCGTGAAGCAAGTAATTATATAAAATTGTTTGATATTTTAAGCAGGCAAAAAGTATACGATGAAGATGCCATCAGAGAAATTTATAAAAATGAAAAATTTATTAAGCAGCTTCATGTCACTAAAAATTATTTATATAAACTCATTTTAAGAAGTCTGCACATATACCATATTAATATTTCGGAAGATTCAATAATAAAAGAATTATTACAATGTGTTGAAATATTGTATAACAAAGGACTTTACGGGCAATGCACGACTTTACTAAATAAGGCAAAAATGATAGCTTTATAGAAGGAATTTCAAATATCATTAATCGAAATTGTTGAATGGGAAAGTAAAATTGCTTTCATTGCTTCTAATGTAAATGATTTAGAAAATTATGTCAATAAAGGATATTCAGAAGAACTGGAATTTCATAAAATATTAAAAAACAAAAGTGATTTCAGAAGATTATTTTATGAGATTCTGATATTAAACAATAAAGGTAATCCGATAAGAAGCAAAAGGGATTTGCATATGTATAATATTTTAATAAATAATCCAATTCTGAAAAACGAATCCCGGGCTACATCATATTATTCAAAAATCATGTTTAATTATATATATGCTTATTATTTATTAAACAAAGGGGATATAATTAGAAGTAACAGGCATAATATAAGGATTGTTGAATTAATGGAGGCAAATCCTTTACATATAAAAAATACTCCGATTAATTATGTTGCTGCATTAAATAATTTTATTTATGCAAGCATACAGCTTAAAAATTTTGATCAAAGCTCACTTGCAATAATAAAACTTCGTAATATTCCTGAAAAATATAATTTATCCAACGATTTGTCTGCCGATTTAAAAGAGAAAATATTTATCAGGTCATATTTTCTTGAATTGGAACTTTATAGGGAATCCGGTGAATTTGATAAAGCGATTATTTTGATAAATGAATTACAAACCGGGATAAATTATTTTAATAGTATTCCAATTACACGATATAAAATATTCTTAATGTATAATATTTCTTATATATATTTTGCATTAGCCAACTATTCTATGGCTCTTTTTTGGATTAATAAAATTCTTAATATTACTGAAACAAAAGAACCTGTTGACATATTTTGTTTTGCGCGAATTATAAATCTTCTGATTCATTATGAACTTAATAATATAGATGTAATTGATTACATCTACAAATCAAACGTCAGGTTCTTAAACAAAAGAAACAGGCTGTACAAATTAGAAGTGCTGATTTTTGATTTTATTAAACAAAAAATGCTAAAAGAGACATCACAAAAGAAATTAATTAAAGATTTTGAACTTCTCAAAAAAGAACTTCTCAAAATTACAGTTTCATCGCAAGACAAAAAGGCTCTTCAGTATTTTGACTACATTGCATGGGTTGACAGTAAAATCACAAATGTAAGTTTGGCGGGAATCATTATGAATAAAAAAGGAACTGGAACTTTTGAAAATAATATTCATAAAAAAACGGATAAAATAATTAAAACAAACTTGTAAGATTATACCAATTCTTAGATCAAATTAGTCCAAAGGACAATTTGAGCTTTAGAATGGTTAATGCCTATAGAGTATCTGTTATTGGAAAATTTATTGGATTATTACGGATACCGTATCGGTATTACTCATTGACCCTGGTATCGTGAAAACACTTTTACTCTGTAGATTATTCCCGTGAGTAAACGCCAATGAAAATTTATTCAATACCCAATATTTTTCTTCGTAATTTTTTTTACTTTTTTAAAATAAAGTTCCTTCCCGCATGTCTTCATATCCTATGTCAGAAGTAAGGTTTGGCGATAATGCCGCTTCCACAGCCAGCTCATCGCAGCGGTTATTTTCAATGTTATCTGAGTGGCCTTTTATCCATACAAAATTCACATTATGATGGTCATAAATTTTCAGAAAACGCAACCAGAGGTCTTTGTTTTTTTTCTTTTTAAAATCTTTTTTTACCCATTCGTTCAGCCAGCCTTTTTCCACAGCTTCCACCACATATTTTGAATCGCTGAAAACAGTAACGTCGCAGTTTTTGTGCTTCAGCGCTTCCAGTCCTGCAATTACACTGAGCAATTCCATACGGTTGTTGGTGGTTAACCTGAAACCATGTGAAAGTTCTTTGCGGTGCTTACCTGAAAGAAGAACTACACCGTAGCCTCCGGGACCAGGATTGCCCCTTGCGCTACCATCGGTGTATATAGTGACAGGCCGTGACAGGGCTAAAGTTTTGTAATCTTTGTCAGGAGGCTGTATCCCATTAATTTTCCGTTTTTATCGTATGTTTCGGTTTTAACGGAACCGG
Source organism: Bacteroidota bacterium (assembly GCA_043801235.1). Taxonomy (GTDB): domain Bacteria; phylum Bacteroidota; class Bacteroidia; order Bacteroidales; family CG2-30-32-10; genus DAOQAK01. The sequence continues at coordinate 35,961 of JAZDMF010000345.1, forward strand.
TACCTGCAGAATAGTATTCCACACCTTTAATGCTTACCGGAACTGAAATACCCATGGTTGTTGTTTCCATCTGAAAGTCCTGAGTGATTTTATAACAATCAAAGGTTCCTGCTGTAGTGGTAACACTTTCCTTGCTTGCCACCTTCCGGTTTGTTATGGTAATTTTCATGGTTGTAATCAGGGTGCCGTTGCTGTATAAGCTGATAGTGCCCGTTGCATCATCCAGCGACATACCCACGCTTAAGTTTTGCGGAATATCCATCCATGATGCATCCGATTTAATATCCATGTTTTGCATTTGTGCCATTGATTGCGAGGGAATAAAACTTTTCATTTCAATATACATTTTATCTCCTACACATTTTACTGAAGAATTAGCCGTGGCAACAACTTCATCTTTCTCGTCTTTTGATGTTGTTTGAACGGTAGCCATGGATCCTTCGGTTGTTGTTACAACATCCGAAATTTTATTAATGGTTTTTCCGTTAATCTTATCATTTGAATCATAATTGGTCATTTCGTATTCATTACCATTAGTAAGGGAATAGTACATATTGCAGTTCTGCGAATGTACAATAAATGTTATGCCTGAAACCAGCATACATGCTATCAGAATTCTTGTAAATTTTAACGTTTTCATAGTTGTAATTTTTTTTAGTTATTTGCAAAGGTCATAAAAATTTTCGAAATAGCATCATCGGTAAAAATAACAGCGATATAAATGCCGGCGCACATATTATTCGGATTCCATTTAAACTGATGATAACCGGCAGGAAGTCCTGCGTCCACAACAGTTTCTATGTGTTTCCCATTTATATCTGAAATAGTAATAAGTACGCATCCTTCCTTTTTTAAAATAAAAGGTATTATGGTTGATGAATTAAAAGGGTTAGGAAAATTCTGAAGAAGCTGTAAAGAATTCTGTGATATATCCGTCAGTCCGGTATATGGAATTAAGCTACGGAATAACAGACCGTCATTTGTTCCGCAATAAATGTAATCAGAAGAATCAACAGAAATACAAGTAGTACTGATGCTTGATAAACCTGTATTCAATGGAGTCCATGTATTTCCGTTATCAGCGGATGTAAAAACACCTCCGGCGTCAGTTGTGATAAAAATATGCCCGCTTTTGTGTACGGCAATGTCCGTAATTGTATGGTTTGTTAGTCCGTTATTGATTTGTGTCCAGTTATCGCCGTTATCTGATGACCTGAACATTCCTCCGTTGGTTCCTGCAAATACTTCATCTGTTCCATTCATGGCAAGTGCATTTATTTTCATATTGGTAATACCAATATTCACATCATCCCATGCCGTACCACCATTTGCAGAACGATAAACCCCGCCGGCACTAGTGCCTGTATATATTACACCTGTATTACCAGCAGCAATTGATAATAC
>JAZDMF010000365.1:0-11991 GCA_043801235.1 Bacteroidota bacterium
TTTCATTTCTCAGCAGTTGTTAATAAATAATTTTATCATTTTGGAATTTATAATATCGAATAATGAACATTGAATAACGAATTTAGAAGTGTTTAAATTACTTCAAAATTCTGCGGTTCGATATTCGATATTCATAATTAATTATAAACGTAAACTTTAATTTTTAATCATCCCTTAGCAACCCAGGTATCTTGCAATAACCAGTCGTTGTATTTCCGATGTACCTTCGCCAATCTGGAGCAGCCGCTGATCGCGGTAAAACCTTTCAATATCGTAATCCTTCATTAATCCGTAACCACCGTGAATCTGCAATGCTTCATCAGCAACCTCTTTTGCAATTTCAGAACAGTACAGTTTTGACATAGCGGCTTCCATTGCAAAAGGTTTATTGTTATCCCTCAGCCAGCATGCCTTGTAAAGAAGGTTTCGGGCGAGTTCAATTTTCATGGCCATATCGGCCAGCTTAAAAGCAATGACCTGTTGTTTGCAAATGGGTTTCCCGAACTGCACTCTTTCTTTTGAATACTGAAGGGCTAATTCAAAAGCGCCTTGTGCAAGGCCTAATCCCATAGCGCCAATAGCGAGCCTTCCGCAATCAAGAGTGCTGAGCATAATTTTTGAACCGATGCCTTGTTTGCCAAGCAGGTTTCCTTCAGGAACGCGGCAATCATCGAAATACAATTCTGCAGTATTCGAAGCGCGCCACATCATTTTATCATGCATTGTTTTTGCAGTAAAACCGGGTGTGCCATTTTCAACAATGATGACGGAATATATTTTCTCTCCTTTTTCATCCAAACCGGTTATAGCTTGTACTATTGAACCCAGCGTGATTTCCGATGATGCATTTGTGATAAATATTTTTGAACCATTCAGTACCCACTCACCTTTTTCAAGCTTTGCAGTGGTCTTGGTGTTCCGGGAATCGGAGCCGGCCTGTGGTTCGGTAAGGCCAAACCCGAACAAATGTTCGCCTGTGCAAAGTCTGGGTAAATATTTTTTCTTATGTTCTTCCGACCCAAAATAATAAACAGGATTCATGCCAAGCGAATTGCCTGCAGCAACTGTTATTGCCTGGGAACTGTCAATACGGGCCAGTTCTTCAACGGCTATGATATAAGAAAGATAATCAAGTCCCTGTCCGCCGTATTCAGGAGAAACCACCATTCCGAATAAGCCTATTTCTCCCATTTTCTTTGTGAGTTCCACGGAAAATTGTTGCTTGTCATCAAGTTCTTTTGCTAAGGGTTTTATTTCGCGCTCAGCAAAATCCCTGACGCTTTCCCTGATGAGGTGATGTTCTTCCTTTAGAATGTACATTTTACAATAAATTAAATCATTTAAAAATTCCAAATCCCAAATCCAAAGCACCAAACAAAATATAAAATTTCAAATTCAAATATTTCAAAAAAATAATCCGTTTTGAATTTTATTCATTGAGATTATAGTAATTATTTGATGCTTGAACATTGGAATTTTGTCAGATTCCTACATCAGGAACAAACTTGTAAGCATAATAGATCATCCCGGTTTTTCCATCCTCATTCATTCGACGGAATTTTGCAATCAGGGAATCGCCTATTTTCAATGTTTCCGGATCACAATCAGTAATCTGTGCCAGAATTTTTATTCCATCCTGCAACTCAATAATGCCGACGGCATAAGGGACGAGGTCACCAAAACCGGATGGAGCAGTACGAATGATAGTAAATGTCACTAATTTTCCTTTGCCGGACAGGTTGTGTTTTACAAATTCTCTTGATCCGCATTCAGGACAAATTATTCTTCCAGGGAAAGAGATTTTACCGCATTTGGAGCATTTTCCAGCTTCCAGCCGGTATCTTTCGGGCGTTTCGCGCCAATGTTTTGCTACTTCCATTATTTTGCCTCCAGTATATGAATTACACAACTACCGCCGGAACCGCCCATGTTTTGAGTAAGAGCAGTCTTGGCATTTTTTATCTGACGTTTTCCTGCCTGTCCGCGCAGCTGGGTAACGGCTTCACAAATCTGTGCAACACCGGTTGCACCTACAGGATGTCCTTTTGATTTTAATCCGCCTGAGGGGTTCACAGGAAACTTGCCATCTAATGCAGTAAGGCCTGAAGCGGTTGCGGGGCCGCCCTGACCGGGTTCAACGATTCCAAGAGCTTCAAGGACCATTATTTCTGCAATAGTAAAACAATCGTGAACTTCGGCAAAGTTTACATCTTTTATTGTTTTGCCGGCCATTTTAAGTGCGCGTTGTGCCGCAAGTTCAACGGCTTCAAGTTTTAAAATGTCCTTACGCTGACTAAGGGCTATCGTATCGGTGGCAACACCAATTCCGGTAATAACCACCAAAGGTTGCTTTCCTAATTTCTTAGCTTCTTCAATGGTAGTGAGCAAAACTGCAGCCGCTCCATCAGTAACTGGCGAGCAATCGAACAAACGCAATGGATCGGCAACGCCGGCTGAATTAATAACCGTATCAATAGTGATTTCCATCGGAAACTGACTATGCGGATTCAAAGCACCGTTCTTATGATTTTTTACAGCAACCTGCGCAAGTTGTTCGCGTGTGGTACCGTATTTTTTCATATGAGCCGTTGCCATCAAAGCATAAAGTCCGGGAAAATTAATTCCGTGGAAAGCTTCGTAGTCGCCATCGGATGCTGTAGCCAGAGCTGCAGTTGCAATATCTCCGCTAACATCATTCATTTTTTCCACACCTATGGCTAGTACATAATCCGACATGCCTGAAGCTACTTCCATAAAAGCTGCACGTACGGCCATACCACCCGAGGCACATGCTGATTCAACACGAACGGCAGGAGTATTTTTGCAGCCCAGGTAATCGGGTATCATGCTGGCCAAGTGTTCCTGACCGTTGAAAAGTCCGCCAGTCATACATCCAATGGTTATAGAGTCAATTCGTTGTGTCCCTGCATCTGCAAGACAATTTAATGCTGCTTCAACAGCTATATCTCTCAGTGACTTTTCCCAAAGTTCACCGAATTTGGTCATTCCAATACCAATTATTGCTACATCTCTCATATTATTTCCTCCTATTCTGGTTTAAGTATTTTATGCCTGTATTTGGCATAAGCTCCGTACTCAAGATATATTTTATGTTCGTCCAGTTGTTTTTTGACAAGAGGAGCCAAGTCACGAACTTCAAGCAGGCGGTCGGTTGCTTTCCAGATGAAAGCATCGCTTCCTGCGCCTGATCCGTAAGAAACCATCAGGATAAGGTCGTTGGGTTTTGCAACATCAAGGGTAGCGGCAAGGCCAAGCGGAGATGATCCGGAATACGTGTTTCCTAAAGTTGGTGTAAGCAATCCTGGTTTGAACTGAGGTTCTTTGAAACCAAGTTTCAGCGCCAGCTGAACAGGGAATTTTCCGTTGGGCTGATGGAAAATCATATATTTAAAATCTTCAGGTTTCATTTTTGTTTTTTCAAGTATTGCACGAACAGCGCCTGATACATGTTTCATGTAAGCAGGTTCGCCGGTGAAACGTCCGCCGTGTTCAGGGTAATTAGCATGTTCGCGCCTCCAGAAGTCGGGAGTATCGGTCATGTAAACATGCGTATCAACTAGTTCTGCAACCAGATTATCAGCACCCATAACATATGCAGCAGCTCCTGCAGATGCAGAATATTCGAGTGCATCGCCGGGGGCTCCCTGTGATGTGTCGGCTCCAATGCCTAAAGCATATTTTACAACTCCTGATTTTACAAGATGCAGCGCGATGAACATACCTTCGCTGCCTGCCTTACAGGCAAATTCAAGATCGGCTGTATGGACATAAGGACATGCGCCCAGGGCTTCGGAAACAATTGTTCCTGTTGGCTTTACTGCATATGGATGCGATTCGCTTCCAACGTATACAGCTCCAATGTCCTTGGGATTAATGCCTGCCCTGATCATTGCATTCCTCGCTGCATTCACAGCCAGAGTAGCAGTGTCTTCATCAGGACGGGGTACAGATTTTTCATTCAGGTTCAGTCCCTTCTTATAAGAAGGAGCATCTGCACCCCACACTTTGGCAATCTCCTCAACTTTTATCCTGTAACGTGGAATTTGAGTTCCATATCCCACTATTCCTACCATTTATTACCTCCTTTTTATGATTTGTTTATTAATTGAATTTATTCTTTTCAGTTACTTGTTACTGGTTGCTGGATAAATTTCGTTTGACGTTAGACGTTATATCGTTTGTTGTTTGTTGTTTCTTGTTTGTTGCAGGCTGCATATTGCTTATTACTGACTGAAGACGGGTTTCTGGTTACTGGTTTTTCTTCGATTTTCTATTGCCTATTCATATATTCAGATTTTCATTTTCAAAATAGGGAAGGCTAAAATAAAATAAAAAAATTAAACCTGCAAAAAAAAGTTTCGGTTAAACCGATAAACGTCATTTTTTATCTTCAAAAATTATCAAAGGTTTGCTGCTGTCAACCATATCGCCCACTTTAGCAGTAACTTTTTCCACTACGGTATCTTTTGAAGCTATAATATTGTTTTCCATTTTCATGGCTTCCACAACAAGTAAAATTTCTCCTTTTTTAACAGCAGCGCCTTCCTTAATGTTAATTTTAATCACCTTTCCGGGCATGGGCGAAAATATTTGAAGGGAGTCTTCCGTTGAACCACCCGATCCGCTGAAAACATCTTCTTTTATAAGTATGTCTTTTCTGATAGATCTGAAAATATTTCCATCGCATGAAATATATGCATTACCCGTTGGCTCAGTTGAGATATACGTATTGTAAACATCATTATTTATTGTGAGTACGATCTTGCCTTCTTTCATAAAATTAATATGGACACTATACTTTTCGCCTGATATTTCAAAATCAAAATCACATTGCTTTTCATTGTTGATAAAAACAGAAATATCTTTTCCCTCAAATTCAACATCAAACTTCATAAGGTCTCTCCAGTACCCGATAGAATTCCAGATATTCTTATATGTTTCGTCTTTTCTGTTCAGGCTGTATATTATATAGGAAATAAGAGGAACAAAAAACGGAGTTGATTTTTTTGCGTTCTCAACAATGGTCAGCATTTCTTCTTTTTGTTCTTCACAGAATTTTGTGGAAATATTATTGCTGACATAAGCCTTGTGCTGTAGCAGATTAATAAGGTATGTTATGTTTGTTTTTATTCCGTGAATAACATAATCCTTCAAAGCAGTGATTATTTTATTTCTTGCAAACTCTCTGTCAACACCCCATACAATAAGTTTGCTTATCATGGGATCAAAGTAACTTTCAATGGTAGTGGCTTTATTGATTCCTGTATCAATCCTTATTCCTTCGCCGGAAGGTTCTTTATAATATGTCATTTTACCTGGAGAAGGGAGGAAATTGTTTTCAGGATCTTCAGCATATACACGACATTCAATGGCATGACCGTTTTGTTTAATATCTTCCTGTTTGAACGAAAGCGGATTTCCGGCAGCAATTAAAATCTGTTCTTTTACAATATCAATACCAGTGACCATTTCGGTTACGGGATGTTCCACCTGCACGCGGGTATTCATTTCAAGGAAATAAAAATTAAGGCCTTTGTCTACAAGGAATTCAATGGTTCCTGCATTGTTGTATCCGATTTCTTTACCTATTCTAACAGCGGCTTCACCCATCTTTAATCTTACAGCATCGGTAAGTGTTGGCGACGGAGATTCCTCAATTATTTTCTGATACCTTCTTTGAATGGAGCATTCACGCTCAAAAAGATGCACCACATTTCCATGGTTGTCACCGATGATCTGTATTTCTATATGTCTTGGCTCTTCGATAAATTTTTCAATGTATACTGTGCCGTCACCGAAATATGATTTTGCTTCCCTGCTGGTTGATTCCAGAGCATTTCCAAGTTCCTTGTCGTTATGAACGATGCGCATTCCTTTGCCACCGCCACCGGCTGCCGCTTTTATAAGCAAAGGATAAGGAATAGATTTGCCAGCTTTTAACAAAGTGGCCACATCACCGGTAACACCTTCTGTCATCGGAATTTTGATTTTTTTTACAAACTCACGCGCTTCTATTTTGTTGCCCATAATCTTCATGGCGTTGGTATGCGGGCCGATGAAAGTGATTCCTGCTTTTTCACAGGCTTTGACAAACAATGAGTTTTCGGCAAGAAAACCATATCCCGGATGCACTGCATCGCATTTTGATTTTACAGCAACATCAACAATTTTTTGAATGTTGAGATAGGTGTCGTGCAGTTCAACTTTGCCAAGACAGTATGATTCATCACCTGATTTCACATGCAATGCATCAGCTTCCACTTCAGAATAAACAGTAACAGTTTTTATGCCTAAAGCTTTTGCGGATTTTATGATTCTTATAGCGATTTCGCCTCTGTTGGCGACGAGAATTTTATTAAATAATTTCATAATAGTGAGTTTCTGGTTGCTGGTTGCTGGTTACTTGTTACTGGCTTCTGGTTACTGGTTTCTGGGTGTTAACCAATCGGTTTCAACATACTGAATAAACTTATTTATTTTCTTTCCTAGTTGGTTGTACTCTTCAAATAATGTTGTCAATGGTGAATCTGGGAAATGAATCTCGCTAATCATATTTAATTGTGAAATGGTTTCATCACAGGATGCTTGTGTAAAAATCAAAAATCTTATAAATTCATCTTTATATCTGCGCCTTCCAAAGCCTTCGGCAATAGTGTCTTTAATTCTTTTGGATGATCTTCTCACCTGACTACCCTGTTCATATAATTCATAAGCGGGAAGTTGCATCGTTATATTATGAACCTCAATGGCTAGCCTGTATGCCATTTGATAAATTTCCAAATCTTTATAACTTTTCATAACGCTATATTAACAAGCAACCAGCAACATGAAACCAGTAACTTTTTTTTATTTACACCAATTGGGTTTGCGTTTCTCCAGAAAGGCCGCCATCCCTTCCTGTCCTTCGGCTGAAGACTTGATATCAGCAATCATTTTTGCAGTATAATCATAAGCCTGGTCCAAAGAAAGATTGTTAGATACTTCAAAGATTAAATTCTTGCAATGTGTCATTGCCGCAGGGCCGCTGGTTTTAAGCAGTGCGATGACGGAGTTAACATATTCGTCAAGCTTATCAGGTTCGAGCGATTTATTTACCAGCCTGTATTGTTCTGCCTCTTTACCCTTTATTCTTTTACCGGAAAGCATAAGCTCTTTGGAACCATATTCTCCAATGCGCTTGATTACATAAGGTGAAATGCAGGCGGGAACAATCCCTATTTTTACTTCACTTAACGAAAAGGTCGCATCATCGGAACAGTATGCAAAATCGCAGGCAGATAAAATTCCGTTCGCCCCTCCCAAAGAAATACCATGAACAATAGCTATTGTCGGCTTTTTACAGGTATATATTGTGTAAAAACATTTCGACAAACGAAGGCTTTCATTATAATTTTCATCATAGGTGTTTTTTGCTACATCACGCATCCAGCTAATGTCAACTCCTGCGCAAAACGATTTGCCCCGACCTCTGATAATAAGGCATATGATATCGTTCTTAATATTGAGTGATTCGATACATTCAACAATTTCATTAAGCATTACATCATTGAAAGCATTATGAACATCAGGACGGTTCAGCCACAATGTACCAACCCTGTCTTTTATTTCAATTTCAATAGTTTCGAAAGTTTTCATCTTTTTCTTTTTACGTGTTTATATTTTCCACGCCTAGGTTCAGAAAGTTCATCAGGAATTCCATTTATTCTATATCCGACTCTTTTGCGGGTTTTGGTTTCAGGAGTAATTAATTTTTTCAGGTATTCAAAAATCAAAAGTATTTGTTCATCGTGTGAAGAAACTTTGCTTTCAAGTTCGTCAAGCTTTAGTAATATGTCTTTATGACTTATTGCAAGCTCGCGCATTTTTACAAAAACTCGTATTATGCGAATATTTACTTGGATAGCCTGCTCACTGTTTAAAATACAGGAAAGCATAGTAACGCCTTGCTCTGTAAAACAAAAAGGTTTATGCCTCAATCCCATCAAATCGGAATTGGAGGTCGCAAATTGCGTCCTCCAAATGTCAAATTCTTCTTTTGACATTTCGAACATAAAATCGTAAGGAAAGCGTTTTGAGTTGCGCCTTACAGCTTCTTTCAGTCGTTTTGTTTCAACACCATATAATTCGGCAAGGTCGCGGTCAATCATTACTTTCATTCCGCGTATGGTGAAAATACGACTGGTAATTATGTCGTCACTTTTTGTAATATAAAACTTCTTCATCTTCGTATTATAGTGTTACATTCTGAACACACCATACTGCTGTTCGCGGAATTTTTTATTAAGTGAAGCAGCGATTCCCAGCGCTATTATTTTTCTTGTATCTACAGGATCAATGATTCCATCATCCCATAAGCGCGAGGTGCTGAAATATGCCGAACCTTCGGTTTCATATTTTTTAAGAATGCTTGCCCTTAGTGTCTCTTCTTCTTCTTTTGGAAGTTTTTTCCCGCTTGCGGCCAGTTGTTCCTGTTTTACCTGTATCAGGACTCCGGCAGCCTGTTCGCCGCCCATAACCGAAATTTTTGCATTCGGCCACATGAAGAGAAGCCTGGGATTGTATGCTCTTCCTGCCATTGCATAGTTGCCCGCCCCAAAAGATCCTCCAAACATCACGGTAAATTTTGGAACGGTGGCATTGGCAACAGCATGCACCATTTTTGCACCATTTCTTGCTATACCTCCTCGTTCATACTCTTTACCAACAATAAATCCGGTAATATTCTGAAGAAACAGGAGTGGAATTTTACGATGCGTACATAACTCAACAAAATGTGCAGCCTTTAACGCTGTTTCGGAAAACAAAACGCCATTGTTACCTATTATTCCAACAGGAAATCCCATAATGTTCGCAAATCCTGTAACGATGGTAGGTGCATAACGCGCTTTGAATTCATGAAACCTGCTGCCGTCAACTATTCTCATAATGATTTCACGTGAGTCGACAGGCTTTTTAAAATCGATGGGTGCAATACCATAAAGTTCTTCAGGGTCATAATCCGGTTCTTCAATGGAAGACAGTTCTATTCCCTGCTTTTCCCTTACACGGAGCGTTTCAAAAATATTCCGGCAAATCTGAATTGCATGCCAGTCGTTTTCAGCGAAGTGATCCGAAACACCTGAAATTGCGGTGTGGACATCGGCCCCTCCGAGTTCTTCAGGCGTAACGACTTCGCCGGTAGCAGCTTTTACTAAAGGAGGACCGCCAATAAATATAGTCCCTTGTTTTTTAACGATGATTGTTTCATCGCTCATAGCGGGAACATATGCCCCGCCGGCGGTACATGAACCCATAACGATAGAAAGTTGTGGGATGCCCATAGCGGACAACCTTGCCTGGTTGTAAAAAAATCTTCCGAAGTTATATTTATCGGGAAACACGTTTGCCTGATCGGGAAGAAAAACCCCGCCGGAATCAACAAGATAAACGCATGGAAGATTGTTTTCCATGGCCACTTCCTGTGCCCGTATGTGTTTTTTGATGGTTTCCTTCATGTAAGTTCCGCCCTTGACTGTTGCATCGTTGGCAACAATGACAGTTTCCTTTCCATGAATAACACCGATTCCTGTAATGATGCCAGCGCTCGGAAACTGGTTCTCATACTGGTTGTATGATGCAAGAGGTGAGAGTTCAAGAAAAGGAGTGTTCGGATCAAGCAAAAGATCTATTCTTTCCCTTGCAAGCAATTTTCCTCTTTCTTTATGTTTTTGTATGGCAGAAGCTGAGCCGCCTTTCTTGACTTCCCTGAGAATTTCTTTGTATTTGTTTAACTGTAAAAGAAATACTTCTTTGTTTTTTTTAAACTCCTCAGAATTTACATTGAGTTTGGTTTCTAACTTATACAAGGCCTTTATATTTAAATTTTACAATAATGATTATTAACGAAATTTAGTCGTGGAATGCAAATATAAAAAAATACCAATCAATAAAATAAATTTTTCAAAAACCTTAATAATATTGCGGAAAACTCCACAAATACTTCATGCAGACAAAAAATATGTAACATTTATGTAAATCGGTAATCAGGGATAGGATGTCTATAAAACCATAATATTCATTTTATCTGCAGATGAGCAAACAAACATTACCGATATTCCATGGGTTTTATTTCACCGTTGATAACCATTAATCCGCTAAAAGCCATGGCCTGCATTTCGTCTTCTCCCGGATAAATATGAACAGGAGCTATTTTGTACACTCTTTCAGTAATCTGGTTAACGAACCACCTGCTGTGTGCAATGCCTCCGGTGATAAGGATTGCGTCAACTTCACATTTCAGAACGGTACTCATTGCGCCAATTTCTTTTGCCACCTGGTAAGCCATAGCTTCGTAAATAAGTTGAGCTTTTTTGTCGCCTTTAATCATCCGTTGCTCCACTTCATAAGCGTTGTTTGTTCCAAGATATGCAAGCATTCCGCCTTCTCCGTTGATTAATTTCAGCACCTGATCCTTTGTGTATTTCCCGCTGAAACACAAACGTGCAAAATCGCCCATGGGTAATGTCCCGCTGCGTTCAGGTGAAAAGGGCCCGTCGCCGTCAAGCCCCTGGTTAACATCAATTACTCTTCCTTTTTTATGAGCGCCAACGGTAATTCCGCCGCCAAGATGAACAACAATTAAATTCAGTTCTTCGTATTTTTTTAAAATCGATTTTGCATGTGCACGGGCTACCGCTTTCTGATTCAGTGCATGAAATATGGATGTGCGCGGAAGTAACGGATGCCCTGAAATTCTTGCAATATCTTCATATTCATCAACTACAACAGGATCAACAATAAATGCTTTAGCATTCGGTAAAGAACTTGCCAGATCATCGGCAATTAAACCTCCAAGGTTACTGGCGTGTTCAATTAACGAATTTGAAAGAAGGTCTTCTTTCATTTTCCCGTTAACTGCATACACGCCTGATGCTATTGGTTTAACAAGTCCTCCGCGGCCAACAATGGCTTTAATGTTTTCAAGTTTGATGCCGGTTTGTTTTAGTTCCCGCAGAATAATTTCTTTTCTGAACGGGTATTGATCGGAAATTTTTGAGTATTTCTTTAATACTTCTGCAGGATGGGAAATATTCTTTGTGAAAACAGGTCTTGTATTTTGAAATACTGCAATTTTAGTTGAAGTGGAGCCGGGATTTATTGTAAGGATAAGATTTTCAGTCATTGAATCCATGGATAAATATTATTCGGCAAATTTATAAAGCGTTGCAATATCGTGTATTCTGCCTGATTTTGGATTGCGAAATGTTAGTTGCGAATATTCTGTTTGTTATTAAAACGGCAATTAAAAAATTTGCAATCCCCATTTTTTATTATTATTAACACGTGTTCAAAATTATAAAAAAACCCTAATAAACATGGGTTTCTGAATTTTTTATTGCCATAATAATTTCAGGCAGTTTCTTTGAAAGGCGAATAATTGTAAATTTGCGCTTAAGAAAAATTAACATCATGCAGGAATCAAAAGTATACAAACCCCAAAACCATATCCGTATTGTCACAGCCGCTTCTTTGTTCGACGGGCACGATGCCTCCATCAATGTTATGAGACGCATCATTCAGTCTTCCGGTGCCGAAGTCATTCACCTGGGGCATAACCGTTCGGTTCAGGAAATAGTGGATTGCGCCATACAGGAAGATGTGCAGGCTATTGCAGTAACATCATACCAGGGTGGCCATATTGAGTTTTTTAAATACATGTACGACCTTCTGAAAGAAAAAGGCTGTGATCATATTAAAATTTTCGGCGGCGGCGGCGGGGTAATTCTTCCTGATGAAATCAAAGAATTGCATGCATACGGCATTAACCGCATATATTCTCCTGATGATGGAAGAACACTTGGGCTGCAGGGAATGATTAACGATGTTATGGAGAAATCCGATTTTCCTGTTGGGAAAGATGTTAAGATTGACATTAAAGAAATTGAAAAGAAAAATTTTGTTGCCATTGCTCAGTTAATATCATCTGTCGAA
>JAZDMF010000381.1:0-14396 GCA_043801235.1 Bacteroidota bacterium
GCATGTTGTAGCCTGCAAACGGAACTATCTTTGCTCCCAGCGATTCATGAATTTTTAATAAAGCCGTATTTTTCATTCTACAAGATTTTAAAATTTGTCAGTCTCAAAAAACAAAAATATAAAATAAGACGGGTTCAGATTAAGAATTTATGATTTTTATTTTTTCTCAAAAACAAACATAGGAATTTTTAAAAATATGTACCTTTGAAAAACAAAAATTAATAATGCTGTTTACTTTAAAGCAAAATACTCCCCGCTGGATCATATTCATGATCGATATACTGATATGCATTTTTGCTGTGATACTGGCTTACCTGCTGCGTTTCAACTTCCGCATTCCTTATATCGACCTGCTGGTTCTTCCCAGAGTGTTGTTCACTGTTTTGCTGGTGCGGATTATTAGCTTCCTTGTTACTAAATCATATGCAGGCATTGTGCGATATACCAACACCAGGGATTCTGTACGCATTTTTCTTGTTGTTACCACCGGAAGCATCGTTTTCGTTCTTTTTAATATAATTACATACTTCCTTTTGGGAGGTTACAACCAAATCCCTTATTCCATTATTATTATTGATTACCTTGTAACTGTTTTTGTGATGAATGCTTTCCGTATCATAGTGAAGATCGCCTACATGGAAATGCAGAATCCTACCAAAGCGAAAACGAATGTTATTATATTCGGGGCAGGGCAATCAGGAATTATTACCAAAAGAACACTCGACAGGGACGCAGGCACAAAGTACAAAGTGCTTGCCTTTATTGACGACGATATAAAGAAAACGGGCAGAACACTTGAAAGTGTTCCTATTTACAGTTTTGATAAACTTGAGGACCTTCTGGAAAGTAAGACTGTTGCCCACGTTGTCATTTCTGTTCAGAACCTGAGCAATATCCGCAAAAAAGAAATCAGTGAATTTTGCCTGCAGCACAACACAAAAGTAATGGCAGTACCTCCGGTTGAGCGTTGGATAAATGGCGAACTCAGTTTTAAACAAATCAAAAAAATAAATATTGATGACCTTCTGGGCCGTGAAGAAATTATACTCGATGAAAAAGAAATTTCAAGGCAACTGCGCGAAAAAGTAATTCTTGTAACCGGAGCAGCGGGTTCAATAGGCAGCGAAATTGTAAGGCAGATCACACATTTCTCTCCGAAGAAAATCATTTTACTTGACCAGGCCGAAACTCCATTGTTCCACTTAGAACTTGAACTCCATGAAAAATACCGCAGCGCTTCTATTGAAGTGGTGATGGGCGACATACGCAATAAAGAAAGAATGCAGCGACTTTTTGAATATTTTCACCCCCAGTATGTTTATCATGCTGCCGCATATAAGCATGTGCCCATGATGGAGAATAATCCTTCCGAAGCTGTTCTAACAAATATAGAAGGTACCAAGGTGATAGCCGATCTATCCCTTGAATATGGCATTGAGAAATTCGTGATGATTTCAACCGACAAAGCTGTTCGCCCAACCAGTGTTATGGGTGCTTCAAAACGCATAGCGGAAATTTATACGCAATCGCTCAATAAACAGAACAAAACAAAATTCATCACCACGCGTTTCGGAAATGTGCTTGGATCCAGCGGTTCAGTAATTCCTTTATTTAAGGAACAAATTGAAAAAGGCGGCCCTATTACAATCACCGACGCCAATGTTACACGTTATTTTATGACCATACCCGAAGCCTGCCGCCTGGTGCTTGATGCAGGCGCCATGGGTAAGGGAGGCGAAATATTTATTTTCGACATGGGCAAGTCGGTTAAAATTGTCGACCTCGCAAAAAAGATGATCCAGCTTTCAGGACTGACTCTTGGGAAGGACATACAAATTGTGTACACCGGTTTGCGCCCCGGAGAAAAATTGTTTGAAGAATTGCTGAACGATAAGGAAAATACTCTCGTTACACATCATCCGCAAATCATGATTGCTAAAGTGCAGGAATACGCTACTGAAGTAACTTCAAAAAATATTTCTGAACTTATATCTCTCTTTGACACGCAGAATAATCTGAGTATTGTAAAGAAAATGAAAGAAATTGTTCCTGAATTTATCAGTAATAATTCTGTTTACGAGCAACTGGATATTTAGTCTTTTCAGAAATTGATTCCGATATCAAATCCGAATCTTGGAATTACCCCATTGTATCCGGGCTGCAAAAAGAATTCATTGTCGTAATCGATTTTTCCTATAAAATCACCGTCAAACGTACGTTTCATTCCACCGCCAATAAAAAAAGAATCAGGAAAGCACTTTTGTTACAAGTTCGGCAGCATCCTGCAGTTTAATGGCAGAAAAAACTTTCAGGCCCGATTCATCAATAATTTTTTTTGCTGTTTCGGCATTGGTGCCCTGCAACCGAACAATGATAGGAATATTTATTTCACCGATATTTTTATAGGCGTCCACTATCCCGTTGGCTACACGGTCGCAACGCACTATGCCGCCGAAAATATTCACCAGTATTGCTTTTACATTCGGATCTTTCAATATAATCCTGAAAGCTTCTTCAACGCGCTTTGCATCTGCCGATCCGCCAACATCCAGGAAATTGGCAGGCTCGCCTCCGGATAGCTTAATAATATCCATAGTGGCCATAGCAAGTCCCGCGCCATTCACCATGCAACCCACATTCCCGTCAAGTTTCACGTAGTTCAGACCAAAGTTTCCAGCTTCCACTTCATTAGGATCTTCCTCGTTCAGGTCGCGCATGGCGGCAATATCAGGGTGGCGGAATAATGCATTGTTATCTATCACCATCTTGGCATCGGCGGCAATAATCTTATTATCGCTGGTTTTCATTACCGGGTTTATCTCAACAAGTGTTGCATCAAGTCCTGCATAGGCTTTATATAACGCATCCACAAAATTTGTCATTTCCCTGTTCGCCGCACCTTCAAGTCCGAGGTTAAAAGCTATTTTTCTGCACTGGAAGGGTGCAAGTCCTATCTGGGGGTCAATTTCTTCCCTGAAGATCAGTTCGGGTGTATCGGCAGCCACATCTTCAATGCTCATACCTCCCTGAGGTGAATACACGATCATATTTCTTCCTATTTTCCTGTTAAGCAGAATTCCCACATAAAATTCATGTGGCTCGGTTTCACCTTTATAATAAATATTTTGCTCTACCAGTAAGCGGAACACTTTCTTTCCATGGGGGCCTGTTTGAGGAGTAACCAGCTGCATACCTATGATATCGGATGCGTATTTTTTAACATCCTCATAGGATTTGGCAATTTTTACTCCGCCGCCTTTCCCACGGCCTCCGGCATGAATCTGAGCTTTTACAGCCCATATTTCCGATCCTGTTTTATTATTGATAATATGCGCTGCATCAACAGCAGCAGCAGCTGAATCGACCACAATGCTCTCGGGCACGGCCACGCCAAATTTCTTTAACAGAGATTTGCTTTGGTATTCATGTAGGTTCATAGGATTTGTTTTATTTCAAAAAACAAAAATATAAAATTTTATTCTGTAATGTTATTTTTTAAGATTATTTATTTAATTTCGGAAACAAGATGAATGCAGCTATTTTTCATCACCGGATATGTACTATTGTATTTCTGATTACTGGATTGCCCAATCTGTTTTCCCAGAATTCACCACGGTTAGTTGAAGCATTTCAGACAAGCGTTGCGCCCAAAATTGACGGGATTCTTGATGACGGTTGCTGGTATACAGCCACGCCTGCAACAGATTTTATCCAGTACGATCCCCGAAACGGAGAACCCTCTGCTTTTATAACTGAAGCTTTCATTACCTATGACGGACAAGCTTTGTATATTGGGGCAAACTTATACGACAGTATTCCTTCCCGGATATGTAATGAGTTAGGAGAACGTGACGATTTCGAACTCAATGCAGATTATTTTTCATTCGATATCAATCCCTTCAGTGATGGACAAAATGCCTTGATATTTTGCGTATCCGCTTCGGGTGTGCAGGTTGATGCCCGCGTTATGGCCGATGAAATGGATGTTCAGTGGGATGCAGTCTGGCAGAGCGCTGTATATATAAATGATCAGGGCTGGTCGCTTGAATTTAAAATTCCCTGGACAGCACTTCGTTTTCCTGCAAACAGCGATAAAGCCTGGGATGTGAATTTCTTCCGCAGCCAGCGCAGCACACGCGAAAATTCTTCATGGAATTACGTTGATAACTCAAACGATGAAATGGCTAACCAGATGGGAAAGCTTACAGGAATAAAAAATATTAATGTTCCGGTCAGGCTTTCTTTCATGCCTTACGTTTCATTATACCTGAATAACTATCCTTACAATACCCCCGGAATTAAAAACACTTCCTCATCATATAATGCAGGCATGGACCTGAAATACGGACTTAGTGAAAGCTTTACGCTTGACATTACGCTGATACCCGATTTCGGACAGGTTGAATCGGATGATGTAGTTCTTAACCTTACTCCTTTTGAAATTAAATACGATGAAAAACGCCAGTTCTTCAATGAAGGCACTGAACTGTTTTCTAAAGCCGGACTTTTCTATTCCCGCAGAATTGGCGATGTGCCTAACGGATATTATTCTATTGATGAGAATAAAGACAGCACCCTGACAATTATTGAAAATCCTTCCATGACGCAGCTTATCAATGCCACAAAAATTTCTGGAAGAACTTCCAATGGCACAGGGCTCGGATTATTCAATGCTATTACTGCAAATACTTACGCTATAATTCAGGATTCATCAGGAAATATGAATAAAGCGCTCACACAACCTCTCACTAATTACAACATTTTGGTTTATGATCAGCCGCTGTCAAAGAATTCATACGTAAGCATTATTAATACGAATGTTTATTATGACCGCTTTGGAAATATGGCCAATGTAAGTGGAACTGAATTCAAGATAGCCGACAAAAGTAATCGCTGGGCTTTATCAGGACTGGGGGCTGTTTCAATAAAATTCGATAGCACAAATTTCAATGCAGAACCGGGACATAAGTATGCTCTGGCTTTCGGTAAAATAAGCGGCAACTTTAAATTCTTACTTTCGAACGCTCAGCTCAGCGACTCATACAATCCGAATGATATAGGCTATATCGAAGCCAACAATGATATGATAAACGAAGCTGAATTTGAGTATAATTTTTATGACCCTTTCTGGAAATTTATCAGCCTGTACAACAACCTGAATTTTATACAAAAATATCGCTATACACCGCGTACAAGAACCGATTTCGGTATTGAATACTCATCAATGGCAACATTTAAAAATTATACTACGGTGCTTCTGAATGCCTATTATCAACCTTATGAAATGTATGATTATTACGAGCCACGGGTTGACGGACGATATCTTACCCGAAGCCCTAACTGGTACACCATGCTTTGGTTTTCGACCGATTACCGGAAACGTTTTGCGACCGATGGTTCCATTGGATATCTTGAGGCTCAGGGTGAATTTAAGGATTCGTTCTGGTGGTCGCTGGCACCTCGTTTCCGCATCAGCAACCGTTTTTCTGTTAAACATGAATTCATACATGATAATGAATGGCGCGACATAGGATTTGTTGCAACCGACAGCATTATTCACATGGGGCAGCGCGACAACCGCAGGATTGTAAACACATTAAGCCTGAATTATATTTTTTCAAAAGACATAAACCTTTCAATGAAAGTGCGGCATTTCTGGATGACTGTAAAATATAAGCAGTTCTTTGCGTTGCTGGATGATGGTGGCATTCTTTCCGAAAACATCCCGAATATTTATGATGAAAGTTTCAACGCATTTAACATTGACCTTGTTTTTAACTGGCATTTCGCTCCCGGAAGCAACCTCAGCATTGTGTGGAAAAACGCCATTCTTACTGATGATACAGATACGGATATTAATTTCATGAAGAATTTTTCAAACACACTTTCATCTGACCAGCTGAATAGCTTTTCTGTAAAACTATTGTATTACCTCGATTATATGTACCTTAAGAAAAAGAAATAAGTTATAAGTTGACAAGTATACAAGTTGATAAGCAGAAGAATAATATATTTTTGTTTTATATTCCTTGTTCCATATCACGATAGCTGCTAAATTTAATTTCAAATAATGAAAAAAATATTTCTCTCATCCGCAATCATTTTATTCTTGTGCTCCTGCAACATCATCAAAGTAGTGCGCCTTATGAATAAAGGCGAAGTAAATAGTAAAGAATTTTGCGAGCAGGTTCCCATAGAATTTGAGAATAGAATGGTGATCGTACCCGTAACCATTGACGGTGTTATATATAAATTTATTCTCGATACCGGGGCGCCTACGGTCTTATCAAAAGAAATTGCCGACAAGATGAATCTGAAAAACATAAGCAAGGTTGCAAGTGCAGATGCCAGCGAGAATAAAAGTTCAATGTCATTCACAAAAGTCGGTGATATTTTTATTGACAGTTTAAAATTCATAAACCAGGGCGCTGCAGTATATGATTTCAGCCTTAATAAGGAATTATCCTGTTTTACCTTCAACAGCATAGTTGGCGCCAATCTTATGAAAGATGCAATCTGGCAGATTGATATTCAGAATAAAATAATCCGTATCACAAATGATATAAATAAATTAAGAATACCTGAAACAGCCATGAAGTTCAAATTCCGTCAACAGATCACAGATACGCCCATTGCAGATATCACAATAAATAACTTTGAAGTAAAGAACATTGTACTTGATTACGGCTCTGGCTCAGGCATTGACCTTGTTTCAGAAAAACTCGTAAAAAAAATTCATGCTGACAAAATAAAATTTGTCAGAATATTCGGATACAACAGTATGGGATTGTATGGCGGGAAAAACGATACGACTTACGTTTTTGAAAGTGATGTTACACTGGATGAAAATTTCATCGGAACCCAAAAAATTTCACTTCGAAGAAACGGATTATCCACAATAGGAACACAGATTTTAAAGAATTATATAGTTACTTTCGACTGGCCGGAAAGCATAGTTTACATGGAAAAAATAGCAACCGATACAACTGATGAAAACAAAACCTTTGGCTTCACAGCACTGCTTTCAGATGGAAAATTTTTAGTGACAAGTATCACCGAAAAATCATCTGCCGATGAAAAAGGTCTCTCTCTTGGCGACCAGATTATTTCTGTCAATAATAAAGATTATACAAATTTTTCAAGTGAAGATTACTGCGACTATATCATCAATGGCATGGTTCCGAAAGATGTGAATGATGTTGAAATCACCTTTAAACATAATGATGTTCTTCAGAAAGTGAAGCTGGAACGGAGGAAGCTTGCGTACTAAAAAAAAATATTGAAAATTGATAATAGCAAATAGTAAATATCAAATTTAAGTCATCAATTTGTAATTTGACAATTTTCTATCTTCTATTTGATATGAAAGATTTTTCTTGAAAAATCTTTATCTTCGCTCCCGTTATTTTAATCTGAATTATTCACAAAAAAACAAGGTGCATTTGTGAATAGTGGGTTGGATGCTGGAAAGTATTCAGATTAACCCCGTTATAGAAAAAACATATTTTCTATCATTGGTTGACGAGATAAAATAGGCAAGTATACCTGAATGAATCGATATACTTGCCATCTTTGCCATAACTTCCAAATTAGGGCTATGAGCAAAGATAAAACAAAAAAATTAGTCGGACAGCCGATCATGAATCAATTATTGAGATTGATACCAAAACACATGATAAGCGATATTTCAAAGGATACACAATGTGATCGGTATTATAAGAAAATACCATTGTTAAAACATTTGACTACGATGCTTTTTGGAGTATTAAGCCGATGCAACTCCATACGGGAAATTTGTGCAGGGATGCTTCTTTGCGAAGGAAAACTTTCTCATATAGGCTTGGAAAAAGTAATCCCCAAAAGTACTTTAGCCGATGCCAACCGTGACAGGGATTGTGAAGTTTTTGAAAACGTGTATTATAAATTGATTCAGTTTTATTCGTCAGTTTTGTCGGACAGCCGAATAATAGGGTTAAGTATAAAACGACTTTTTGCTGTGGATTCAACCACTATACAACTATTCAGTGACATACTCAAAGGAGTTGGTCGCAATCCGAAAAACAATGGGAAAAAGAAAGGTGGGGTAAAAGCCCATATGCTCATTGATGCAAAAGAAGGTATTGCGAAGTTTGTTCGGATTACTGCAGCCAAAGTCCATGACAGCACATTCCTGAAATTTATTGACTTACCCAAGAACAGTTTTGTTGTTTTTGACAAAGCATATAACAAATACAAGATGTTTGCAGAGTGGACGATTCGTAAATTATACTTTGTAACACGAATGAAAGATAATGCAGTGTATAAAGTTATCAAAGTAATCCAGCAACACAATGTAAGTGCCGGGGTGATAAAGGAAGAGAAAATAAAACTGGAATATAAAGATGGCAAGCAAATCAAGACTGTAACATTAAGGCGAGTGACTTTTATTGATGATGATAACCGACTATTTGTCTTTATTACAAATAACTTTAAAATATCGGCAGAGGAAGTGGCGCTGATTTACAAGAACCGCTGGCAAATAGAATTGCTTTTTAAAAAACTTAAGCATAATTTTCAATTAAGATATTTTCTTGGGGACAGCGAAAATGCTATTAAAATCCAGATATGGGTAACATTGATCGCTCATTTACTTTTGAGCATTATCAAGAAAAAAGCGAATGTGAAATTTGCTTTCTCAAATATAGCAACCATTATCCGTCTGCATTTGATGAGCTATGTTGACTTGGTTGAGTTCCTTAAAAAACCTATTTTAGCCTGGAGAGCAGTAAATGCTGTGCCCATTTATCAATATAAACTGTTTTGAAATTTAGTCGGACACTAATGATTTTCTATAAAGAAGTATTTGCAAAGAATTGAAAATATTATTTTTTCTTAATCGTCAGAATAATTAATAAATTATTCAGGTTGAATATGTATCGGTTTTTCTGCATATTACTTTTCATTTGCGTAACATTTGCAGGTTATACACAAAATCCTGACAAATCAGCAATAGCAGTCCGTATTCAGTCTTCCCCAAAAATTGACGGGCTTCTTGATGATGCAGCCTGGAATGAAGCCAGGCCTTTCAGCGATTTCAGGCAGTTCAAACCTGTCTTTAATGCTGATGCATCTCAGAAAACCGAAATCAGGGTTATCTATGATGACAATGCGATCTATATCGGTGCGATGATGTATGACACTGCACCCGACAGTATTCTTAAACAGCTTGGAAGCCGTGATGACGCAAACATGAATGCCGATGCCATTGGCATTGAATTCGACACTTATAATGCACAAAGCGATGCGTATTCATTCCAGATTACTGCTGCAGGAGTTCAATCCGATTTCCGTGAATATGACCTTACCTACAATGCAGTTTGGCAAAGCGCTGTAAAAATTTTAAATAACGGCTGGTCAGCTGAAATGAAAATCCCGTACTCCGCCATACGTTTTCCTTCGAACGACAGCAGCATGACCTGGGGACTTGAAGTTTTCAGGTATATCCGGCGCAACAGGGAGTACGACCAGTGGGCGCTTGAAGACAAAACAGCCAGCAACCTGCTGATGTATTGGGGAAAACTTTATGGCATAACAAATATCAAGGCTCCTGTCCGCATATCGTTCACTCCTTATTTATCTATGTATGGTGAGCACTATCCATTCAATATCGACGGAAAAAGCAATTACTCAAAATCCTTCAGCGGCGGACTTGATCTTAAGTACGGCATCAATGAAAGTTTCACCCTCGACATGATCCTGCTTCCCGATTTCAGTCAGGTAAAATCGGATAACATCATTAAAAACCTCAGTGCTTTTGAAACTATTTATGACGAGCTGCGACCTTTTTTTAATGAAGCTGTCGATCTTTTTGAGAAAGGAGGACTTTTTTATTCGCGCCGTATCGGCCATACACCACTTTACTATTATGATATGGAAGATGAACTCCTGCCCGGTGAAATCATAATGAAAAATCCGTCGCAAGCCAAACTTCTTAACGCAACAAAAATTTCAGGGAGAAATAAAAACGGTCTCGCTATTGGAATACTGAATGCTGTAACTGATAATACCTATGCAGTGATTGAAGATTCACTGAACAATACACGAAAAATTCTTACCGACCCGCTTACAAATTACAACATCGTTGTATTCGACCAGGTGCTGAAAAACAATTCCGACTTTTATATTGTCAACACGAATGTCACACGCAGCATGGCTTTCGACGATGCCAACATCACATGTTCGGGATTAAGCCTCGTTGACCGTTCGAACACATGGAAACTAAGTACATCTGCTGCAATAAGCCAGAAATATAAGAGAAATGACTCGATTGACGGATCATATATTAACACTATCGGGCAGCGCTACAATGGATCTTTTTATAAAATAAAAGGAAATTTTACGGCAGGCATATGGGGCGAAAGCTACGATCCGTTCTTTAATGCAAACGATCTGGGTGTGACCTTATATAACAATTACAATAATTATGGAATTGTTACAAACTATAATATTTATGAACCTTTCCGGAAGCATATAAATATGTACAACAGCCTGCAGTACTCACGTTCAACCAGTTTCACATCAGGCAAACCCACCGATTCGGAAATTAAATACAGGCACAGCGGTACTTTGAAAAACTATCTCAGTTACTGGTTTGGTGCATCCACTTCCCTCGAAAATCTTTATGATTATTATGAACCCCGCTTACAGGGAAGGTATTTTATTATTCCGAGGTATTACAGTGCATGGGTTGGTTTGTCATCCGATTATAGGAAGACATTAGCTGCCGATCTTGAAGTGGATATAGCATGGCTTCCCGAACATTCTTACGCCAGTTACTCAATTTACTTCAAACCCATCGTCAGGGTCAATGATAAATTCTCATTCAATCACAGCATCCTTTTCAGGAACGAATACAATAATATTGGCTTTGCCGATTTCGACACAACAGGCAATATTATTTTTGCAAACCGCGACATTAATACAATCGAAAATAACTTCAACGGAAAATACATGTTCAAGAATGATCTGTCGCTAAGTATATGGCTGCGGCATTACTGGAACATGGGAAAATATGATCTCTATTATATTCTCGAAGATGATGGAAGTGTTTCCGACAATCCTGATTATAGCGGCAATAAAAATTTTAATTTCAATTCATTTAACATTGACCTTTCGTTTAGCTGGCAGTTTGCCCCAGGCAGCAATGTGAGCCTTGTATGGAAGAATAGCATACTGCAGGAAGACAAGGAAATTATTCCCAATTACTTTGATAATATTCACAAAACCTTTGATACACCCCAAACGAACAGTCTTTCGCTTAAAGTGCTGTATTATCTCGATTATCAATATCTGAAAGGGAAAAAGAAACTGCGCTGATCAGGAATTTTCATATTCTGAAACCAGTTCATCCATAAGTTCTTTTACAGACACAATTTCAGAAGTACGGGAAGCATTTTCTCCTGCAAAAGCAAACCCGTTCTCCATATCGCCGTTTTTGGCATTAAATAAAGCAAGAGCTATGCAATAGGGAGCGGTTTTATAATCACAGGTTATAATGCAATGATAGGGGCATTTAAATGGTTTTTTGTTTCCTGAGTTAACATCTACAATAAACTGATTACGTATTGCCCTGCCAGGCATTCCGACAGGACTGTTAATAATGAGAATATCATCACTTTTTGCCCTGGTATAAGCTTTCTTGAAATCATCGGCTGCATCGCATTCATGCGTTGTAACAAATCGTGTTGCCATCTGTACTCCCGATGCGCCCAATTTCATAATTTCAAAAATATCATGTCCCGTATATATGCCACCCGCAGCAATTACCGGTATTTTCTTTCCGTATTTTTGCTCATAGGGTTTGATGGCTTTTATGACATCCTCCAGTATAGTTTCCAGCTTGAAATTTTCATCATTCAGATTTTCTCTTTTAAAGCCCAGGTGACCTCCTGCTTTCGGCCCTTCAACAACAATAGCATCCGGAAGATAATTGAACTTCTCCGTCCATCTTCTTGCAATAAGACCTGCGGCTTTCCCCGACGATACAATAGGGACAAGCTTTGGGTGATGCCCATGCTCAGGTAAATATTCAGGCATATTCAAAGGCAATCCTGCGCCGGAAAATATAATATCAACACCTTCCTCAATGGAAACCTGCATCATTTCTTTATAATTAGAAAGAGCGATCATAATATTTACGCCGATGATACCTTTTGTCATCCTCTTGGCTTTTCGTAATTCCTCACGTAGCGCTCTGTTATTTGCACCAATATAATCGGTGAATAAATCCGGTTCTTTAAGGCCTACACCTGCAACAGCAATAACACCTATTCCTCCCTGATTGGCAACCGCTGACGCCAGCCCGCTCAGAGAAATGGCAACACCCATACCTCCCTGAATTATAGGAACTTTTGCCACCAGATCACCTATTATTAATTCTTTTATTTTTTGCATACTGTTATACGTAATATAATTCCTCCCGGAAAATCATCTTTTTTTATGTCATTGCGATTAAGATCCAAATGCAAAAATAATAATCCGTTCTAAAATGACACAATTTTATTTCCTTTTATTTTTATTATAAAAATTCCGTTCACGGGAATTTTGCCTCTCTGGTTTGCCTGATTGTTTCCTTTCAAAACTTTTTTTCTTTGTCCCTGTCCTTTCCCTTCTGTCAGGGAATGATGATTCTTTTCTCTCTGAGGGCTGGGCAAGGTCAACGATCATCCGTCTGCCTTCATTACTCCTGCCTTCAAAAGCTTTAAGTATCTTTTCAGTTTCCTCCGACGGGCACTCAAAAAAAGAAAACTTGTGCATGATGTCAATTCTGCCTATCTCTATGTACCTGTCGCCCGTTGCATCCTTTATCAATCCTATAAGTTGTGGCTTTTCCAACCCGTCAATTTCTCCGAAGTTGATAAAAAAACGGGTGAAATTTTCATTGTTTCTTCTCCTTTTATCTCCATTACTCGTCCTGTTCTTAAGCAATTCCGTACGGTTCAGATCGGGCGCATGTTCGTACGACGAAAGTAACCGTGTGAATTCCATCTTCACCATTCGCTGAATGATATCTTCTTTCGACAACCAGTCGAGTTTTTTATTTATTGCAGGAATATACGGTTCAATGGGTGCAAAATCGCTTATTGTATTTTCAACTTTACTGATGAACGTGAATAGTTGTTTTTCGCATATTTCTTTTCCTTCAGGTATCAGCTTCTTTTCAATTTTCTTATTGACAATTTTTTCAATCTGTCTTATTTTACCCAGTTCCCTTGAGTGAACAATGCATATGGATATTCCTTCTTTTCCTGCTCTTCCGGTTCTTCCGCTTCTGTGAGTGTATGCATCGGGTTCATCAGGAAGATTATAATTAATCACATGAGTAAGGTCTGTTACATCAAGTCCCCGTGCAGCCACATCGGTGGCAACCAGAAAACTTGTGTTCTTCAGCCTGAATTTCTGCATTGCCATGTCGCGCTGCGACTGGGAAAGATCGCCATGCAGCGCATCGGCATTATATCCGTCCTTCATCAGCTGTTCGGATATTTTTTTTGTTTCCTCGCGTGTCCGGCAAAATATCAATGCATACATATCTGGAAAATAATCGATCACACGCCTTAATACAAGATACCTGTCGTGAGCGCTGGCAACATAATATATATGATGAACATTTTCAGCTCCGACATTCCGTTTTCCAATTACTATCTCCAGTGGCTCATGCATGAAATTAGCAGCAATAGCGGCAATATCCTTCGACATGGTAGCTGAGAACATCAGCGTTCTTCTTTGCTTTGGTAATACTTTAAGGATCGTATCAATATCCTCCCTGAATCCCATGTTCAACATCTCGTCAGCTTCATCAAGAACAACCGTGCTGATACTCCTGAAGTCAATACATTTTCTTCGTATCAGGTCAAGTAAACGGCCCGGCGTGGCAATGACTACATGCACCCCTCTTCTGATACTTCCAATTTGTTTCTCAATGCTGGCTCCTCCATATACGGCAACTATATGAATATTGTTCATGTATTTTGAAAACGATTCAAAATCTTTTGCTATCTGCATGCATAATTCGCGGGTAGGAGTTAAAATGACAAGCTGTGGATTTTTTATGTCCTCATTCATTTTATGCAGCAAAGGTAATCCGAAGGAAGCTGTTTTCCCTGTACCGGTCTGGGCAAGTCCTATAAGATCGTTGTCATGTTCAAGTATTGCAGGAATCACTTCTTCCTGAACCGGCATCAGTTCTTCAAATCCCAACTCATCAACAGCTCTTAAAATTTCAGGTTTTAATCCGGAATAACGAAATATGCTCATAAAATTTTTTTATGTTTTTTAAAGTCAGTCCGGAAAGTGATTTGGAAAATATAGAAGAGATTCTTCTATCGCGTTTCTGAACAATAACTGTGTTATAATAA
>JAZDMF010000383.1:0-17391 GCA_043801235.1 Bacteroidota bacterium
TT
This sequence comes from Bacteroidota bacterium, assembly GCA_043801235.1. Lineage (GTDB taxonomy): Bacteria > Bacteroidota > Bacteroidia > Bacteroidales > CG2-30-32-10 > DAOQAK01. The sequence goes on from JAZDMF010000383.1 coordinate 3, forward strand.
TTTATTTCATTGACTATCACACTGAATGGAGTCAAGCATCTTTTAAAAAGATTCATCGTTTCTCTCTTAATGGCAAACGTTTTATTTTTAACTGCAAAAAAATGGGTTTATCTATATAATTTTTAACAAGAATATTTTGATTTGGTTGCCAGCCTCTTTATTTTAAAAGTCTTTATTATCAATTATTTCGAAAGCTATGTGCAAGAAAAGCAGCATACAAATGTTTTAAAAAAATAAAAAAGATATAAAAGTAAAATCAATACGCTGCATTGTGCAGCAGGGTAAGGCTGCCAATTTTTTTCTGCGACAATCCGTTGCGGTCGGTGTATATGATTACATAGCTGAACACGGCATCGCTGATCACGCTGCTGCCGTTCACCTTGCCATCCCAGCCTATCTGCAGGTTATCGGTTTTAAAAACCATTTCGCCCCAGCGGTTGAAGATCATCATCTGGTAGTGCTCAGGATCAATTTCGTTTCCGTAGGGCATAAACACTTCGTTAATACCGTTATCATCGGGAGTGAATGCATTGGGAATATAAAGAGTTAAAATGTCCTTTATATAAATATCATCATAAGCAGTATCAAGGCAGCCATGGTCGGAAGTGATCACAAGCATTACGGTAAATGTGTCAATCATTGTGAACTTATGCCAGGGGTCGGTGGCAGTTGAAGTGCCTCCATCGCCAAAGTTCCAGTAACTGCTGTATGTGGTTGATGAAGTATTATTAAAGTAAATAACAGGATCGAGAATGCTTATCGTGTTTACATTTTCATAAAAACTTGCAAACGGTTTTGGCCACACATTTATAAAATCGGTAACGGTCATTGCACTTTTGCATCCGTATTGCGAAGTAACATTAAACATAACCGTGTACAGTCCGTCTTCATTATATGTATGTGTCGGGTTCTGCAAAATAATTCCCGATGTTCCGTCGCCGAAATTCCAGCTGTACATTGCATTTATTTCGCCCGACATATCAGTGAAATTAACTGTAAGCGGCTGGCAGCCTTCTTGCGGACCGGCAGTAAAATTCACATTGGGCAATGGCAACACAGTAATAGTAATTGTATCCTGATAACTATTAAAGTTGCAGGTATCCCAAACTGTCGCCACATAGGTTGTGGACTGTGTCGGATTCACTGTAAGCGGCGGCATACCCGACATTCCGTTGTTTAGGAAAATAACATAAGGCGGTCCGCCACCTCCTGTAATATTTGCATAAATCGAAGCCGATTCGCCATAACAAATACTGTCCTCATAAGTAAATAAATTCATGTTCAGTGCTTGCGTAACACCTACAGTTATTGTTGAAGGAACACCGGGACATCCGTTCACATCAAGAGCATAAACTGTATAGGTTGTATTTGAAACAGGCGATACAATAATGCTTTGTCCTGTAGCTCCCGTATTCCAGTTATATGTATAAGGAGGAGTTCCTCCCGATGCCGAATCGACAGCAATTGCTATGGTTTGCCCAAGGCAGATAGTATAATCATGCGCATATACCATAAGCTGATCAGGCTGAGTGATATCAACGGTATCATACAACAGGCAGTTGTTGGCATCGGTTACAGTCAGATAATATGTGCCTGCATAAACATTGTTAAGGTTTTGAGAAATCGAGCCATTCGACCACTGGTAAGAATACGGCGCTGTTCCGCCCGATACAGAAATAATCGCTGCGCCTCCGTCCTGCCCGTTGCAAATTATATTTGTGATGTTCTGAATCGTTATCAGCAATGCCGAATCGGGTTCGTCAATAATAATGGTATCAAGCGCTATGCATCCTACATTATCCACAACACTCACATAATAGGCGCCTGCATAAAGGTTTATAATAGCCGGGCCATTGCCTGCATTTGGTGACCATGTATATTGATAAGGCGGAGTTCCGCCTGTCACAGAAAGTGTTGCTGTGCCTGTGTTATCGCCATGGCATAAAACATCGGTAGATGTATGGCTGGTTGATATCGGGGGATTCAAATTTATTAAGGTCACAGAATCCACAACAATGCAGCCATTATCATCGGTAACAGTTACATTATATGTTCCGACTCCAAGATTATTTATGGTAGCCGAAGTTGCGCCTGTTGACCATACATACTGGTATGGAGGTACGCCTCCAAATGCAATAACTGTTGCACTTCCCGTATTGGTTCCATAACATAAAACCTGAGTAACAATAATTGAATCGTCGAGAGGGTTATTGGAAGGAAAAATATTTTCATCAGGAACAAAAGTTGTATCGGGAAAATATCCGTCCATTTCCCATGGCATCCATAATGGCGGGCCAAACAAGGGCGGGCCTGCGAATGTTCCGAGATACATGGTATCTTCGTACAGTAAAAAGTAACCGGATATTATAGGATCGCTTTGTGTTCCTATGCTATAAGAAATTTCAAGAACCTTCAGGTAGAAATCAACATCAATACTGTCCTGAACCAGATTGGTAAGCCACGGATCAATCGTATGAGTGATTGTTACAGGCAACGAATCATAATTGTAACAGGGGTAGCGAAGCTGCAGATCATAATCGGAGCCAAAAGTGATGGAATTAGAAGAACCTGACTCAATAACTGCGGCTGTTGTATCAAGAACATTATAATCGACGGCTACAGGAAAATCGAACACATTCCATACGTTCGGATAGTGATCGGGTGGAATAGGTATCCCGAAAATAGTATATTCTTTAATATCTTCGAATGAAAGTGTTTGGTTCATGGTGTTTGTGAACAGCAGGTTTGCATCAATAAGGTCCCAGGCAAGATCGGCGGTAAAATCTTCTCCCGACAAAGGATCGGTGAAAATATATATGCTTGTATCGCCTTCTTCATATTCCAAGGCCTGACTGACGGCCTCAAGCCCTTCCAGCGAAGGTATGCTTGAAAGGTAATGGCACATGACCTGAAGGAATTTTACCAGATCCAGGTCGATATATAAGTACTGGTCGCTCCCCTGTGCATACAGGCGTTGCTCGTTAGATATCCATTTTGTATAACTTGTAATTTCCGGGATGGAAATACTTCCAGTAATTCCTATCAGATCATAAAAAATGGCAGGAAACTGAATGGGCCAGCCCAGCGAATCGTGCAAGAAATACACAGAATCAATCACCACGTTGCCTGTGAAAGGATCGGTATGATATGCAACCCAGGGTATCACGTATTCAGCATTCGGAACATCGATAAGAAAAATATCGAATGTATCAAGATCAATATTTACAGGATCGATGATATGTATGGTATCCCATGTGATATTAAAAGGATCGGTCGGGTTTGAATAAATAAGGTCGATGTTTGCCTGAACATCCATGTTCACATACAGTTCAATTTTTCCGGCAGTGGGCCAGTCAGCATATATATCCCATTTATCCCAGTCCTGCGTATAAACAGAAGTATCCTGTTCGCGGTATTCGGAAGGAATGGTAATCCAGTCACCATTTGAAAAAGTTCCGGGCGCAGGAAAATCCATCGTAATTTTCGTAGGGTAATTCGTATATACAGAGCCTCCATCCCACCCTGTCATTTCAAATACCATTTGCATGTCGAGGTACATGCCATAATCGAATATCACACCTACCGAATCATCGATGGGCCATGGAAGTGTATAAACATAGGAATATGTGTCGCCGTACGGGCCGATGGTAAGGTCAACCAGGGTATCAATTTCATTTATGCTCCATGCACTGCTGCCAGATCCCCACATACCTACCGTATCGGAATGCCAGGGAATATCATGGATTACCTGGTACTGCGAACGGGTGAAAAGGCAGATGAATATTAAAATAATTATTAATGGAAGGCGTAAAGTTTTAATCATACGAAATTTTTCAAAACAATTTTACTAAATTACTAATTCATGACAGCGATGTCAAGTTTTTTTTCATTTTTATTATCCTTTAGAAAGAACGCACAAAATATTTATGGGTTGCCTATTTCTTATCGTATTTTCCGAACTCTGTTTTCACATAATCCATATTCATTGGCTTTACAGAAATTTTCCGGTTTTCATCCAGAATATAAATTCCCGGAAGCGACCATGTGTTATAATTATTGCAAACAGGACTTTGCGAGCCTTTCAGATCAGAAACATCAATCCATCCCTGCTTAATTACCTGCAACGATTTTTTCCATGTTGCTGCACTTGAATCAAGAGCAAAAGAATAAACTTCCAGTCCGTATTCTTTGTATTTTGTGTAAATATCTCCTAATTGCACCATGGCTTCTTCCGAATGTTTGTTTCCGGGCATCCAAAGGAACAACACAATAATTTCAGCTTTCACAGACGATAAATTTATTTCATTTCCAAGAGTGTCCTTTCCCGAAATTTCAGGGGCAATGTTTCCCTGTGATAATTTTTTTATGATCTCAATCTTTTGTTTTATTTCTTTAAGTCTTACCGAAGTGACAGCAAGTGTATCCTTTGATAAATAATTATCATACAGGTCCAAATACACATCTTCAAGTTGTGAATATTCATAAAGGCCGAATAAAACGGATAATACATATCTGCGGACTTCCAGATTGGCTGCCGCTTTTTTCAGGATAAATTCGTTGCCATAATTAAAGCCTGTAACATTTCGGGGCAATACAAGTTCCTCAATATAATATTTTACTGTTCTGTAAAATATTTCCGTGTTCAGAAAACGGGCATCAGAAAAATCGATGTTATCAAAAAAATGAAACAAAAGGAATTCAATGGTATTATTGTAAAATTTGCAGTCAGAATGTTCAAGCATTTCAATGTTCAGATTGGGAACAAGCTGCGCTTTTATGAGCTTTGAAACAAAGGCTGATGTATCAACAACGATAAGGCTGTCAGCAAATTTTTTAATTTTATAGGTGATACAACCCTCCAGAAAACTGATGCGTTCACCTGCAAGAGGATTCGTTTTTTTTGTACCGTCAGGCTTTATCAGCAATGTTAATTCCGACAGCTTTTTTAATCCTGTATTGCGAAATGCGATATAATCATAGTATTTGATGTTATCATCGCCTTTAATAACCCTTAAACTGTCGGAAAAAGCATCTGCCGTGGTTCTCATCCTTATATCGTGATCTCTCGCAATAATATAATCGATGAAGACACTGTCGGAAATATAAAGCCTGTAAACACCAGCCGGCAGGTCATAGTTGAATTTAAATGCAATGGTATCGCCTGTTACTTTTTTGCCTGTCATCACATTTAATTCAGAGCCATGTACCGAACAGAAAAAAGCCTTCCTGTATAAATTGTTTTTGATGGTTAATTCAACTGAAACCTGTGCAAAAACACGCCCACAAGAAAATATCATGCAGTATATATACAACAACAGGAACCCGTATTTTATCAAATATTTCATATTCAGATGCAATATTAGTTAATATTTTTTATTGAATAATAAACCACGAATTCAAATAGCAATGTTTTATCTAAATATTTTATATTTTTACAGAAAATTACAGTTTATTAAAATAAAGAAAGATGAAAAATCTGATATTCCTTGTTTCAGCAATTTTTATCGCAGTTTTTGTTGCTTGTTCAGGCGACAGCAAGAAAAGCGATGGTTCAGCTGATACAACAAAAACCGGTGACAGCACAAAAAATACTTCCGAAAATAAAGGCAAGTACAACCTGAAATCGGGTATCATTTCCTTCGATATTGAAACCATGAATATGGTTCAGAAAATGACTAAATATTTCGATGATTACGGTGACAAAGAATGTGATGAAACCATTTCCAGCATGGATTTGGGCATGGCCGGAAAAGTTGAGACACATACAAAAATGCTCACACTTGACGGTTACATTTACAACATCAATTTTACTAATAAAACAGGTACAAAGAGCAAGATTACTCCCAACGCAAAAGGTAAATCTGATAATATCGACTTCAATAATCTTTCGGCCGATATTATGAAGGAAATGCATATAACCAAGGAAGGCACTGAAACAGTTTTGCAAAAGACCTGCGATAAATATAAAATGGATAATCCCGAATTGAATATGAAGTCATCCTATTGCGTGTGGGACGGTATTCCCCTGAAGTTTGAAGTAAATATGGCAGGAGCCATTGCAAAATACAATGCAACAAAAATTGAGGAAAATGTTTCTGTTCCTGCAGAAAAATTCGAAATACCCAAGGATATTAAAATCACAGAAATGAAATAATTATTAATCTTTAAACTTAAAAAAATGCAAAATCTTGAGACTTTTTACGCTCTTGTAGAAAATGTGATAAAAAAAATCGGCGTTGATCCTGCTGTATGCCGCGGCGAAAAACCCGGGCAGTGGAACATGCGCAAAGGTTCGGGCGATGTTTGGGTTGATATTTGGAAACTGGAAGATAAGGATTACGGATACATACAGATAATGGGTCCGGTATCGCAAATTCCTGCCGGAAGAGAACTGGAATTCTATAAAGAAATGATGGAAATCAATCATGGATTGTATGCATGCAGCCTTACCAAGCATGAAAACTGGCTTTATGTAAAATCGATCCGTGAACTGGAAGACCTGAACGAAAGCGAAGTTGTGGCCATGTTCGACCGCGTAGGATATTACGTGGACTTCTATGATGATTTTATAAAAAATAAATATTTCACAGAGCCAGGCAAAAGAGCTGAATAGTACCTATTGAAATTATTTTGCTTAAAAAGTTTACTTGCTTGCATTAAGCATGAATTTGTGCATTTTGTAATCAGTTATCAGTGAACGGTAATCGGTCCTATTTCTTACTGATTACCGTTTACCTATTTTACTGATTACCTTTTGTAAAAATAATTTTACCCAATTTATATAATTGTCTGCAGGATATTGATCATTTCTGATTTTTGAATGAAGTCATTTCAACTACCATTAAAATTGAAATGGTGTTATTTAGGATATGGATTTCCTGCGCAACCTCAGGGAATTCAGCACAACAAAAACATCGGAGAAAGCCATACTCGCTGCCGCTATCATTGGATTCAGCAAACCAACAGATGCAATGGGTATGGCTATAACATTGTAAAAAAACGCCCAGAAAAGATTTTGCTTAATTGTTGTCAGCGTTATTTTGCTTATTCCATAAGCGCTTTTCAATAGCTCTAAATTCCCTTTCAGTAAAATTACCTGTGCCGATTGTATAGCCACCTGTGTGGCATCGCTTAATGAAATTCCAATATTTGCTTTTGCCAGTGCAGGCGCATCGTTAATGCCATCACCCACCATTGCTGTGATTCCAAGTTTTGCAAATCGTTCAACAATAGCAAGCTTTTCAGCAGGAAATTTTTCACTGTATACTTCTTCAATGCCAATTTCATTCGCAAGACTCTCGCATTTTTTACGACGATCGCCACTGAGCAAAATTGTATGTATTCCTTTCGATTTAAAAAAATCAACTGTCGGTTTTGCTTCAGGTTTTATTTCATCTTCAATATCAAGAGTTGCCGACAAATGATCGTTGATTACAAGATAAATTGAATGCGAGTCATCATCCGTAAGATGTTGGGCAATCAGAAAACTTCCCACTTTATATTTGTTTCCATCTGCATCCTTCGCTACCATTCCTATCCCTTTTTCCTCCATTACTTCTGGAAATTCAATAACACCGGCCTCATTGAAAGCACTTATTATTGACTTTGCAATAGGATGAGACGAATGTTTTTCAACAGAATAAAAAACCGATCTCGCTTTTTCTTCTGAAATATTTATTGCATCCAGTTTTTTTATTATAAATTTTCCGTTAGTGAGTGTTCCGGTTTTATCAAAAATAATGTACTTCATATTTGCCATTAATTCCAGAGTACTCCCTCCTTTAATAAGTATGCCCTTACGCGCAACACGGCCAATGCCAACAACCACAGCTGTTGGAATTGCAAGCCCCATAGCGCAGGGACAAGCGATCACCAGAACTGCAATACTGTGCATAAGTGAAGACTGAAATGAAATTCCGATCAGAAAAAAAGAAATCAGGAAAGTTAAAATGGATATGGCTACTACAACAGGAACAAAAACGGCAGAAATTTTATCAGCAAGATTCTGCATCTTAGGTTTGTCATGCTGTGCACGTTTAACCATTTCAATAATTTGTGAAAGAACAGTTGCCTTTCCTGTGGCTGTGGCCTTCATTTTAATGCTTCCATTTACAAGAATAGTTCCCCCGATAATTTTATCCCCTGTTTTCTTATCAACAGGAAAGCTTTCACCTGAAATCATGGATTCATCAACACTTCCCGCACCCCAATATATTTCACCATCGGCCGGAATTTTATCGCCTGTATTCACAAGGAGCAAATCGTTATCATGAACCAATGATGCATAAATTTCTTCAATATTTTCAACACCTTCCCGGATAATAATCCGCTTTGCTTTTATTTTCTGCAGTTTTACAAGGTCATCAATAGCTGATGTAGTGCGTTTTACCGAACGATGTTCCAGAAGGTTTCCAAGCAGGATCAATGTAATAATACTTGCAGATGTTTCATAAAACTGAAAATCATGTCCCAGCTTATATATTGTTCCGTACAGACTATAGACAAAAGCAGCTGTTGCACCCAAAATGATAAGCACATCCATATTCGGAACGCCTGATTTAAGCGACACATAAGCGCTTCGCCCGAAATGCAAAACGCCTATTGCAAAAACAGGTACAGTGAGAATCAACTGGAAATACGGATCATGAAAAATGTAAAAAGGAAGAATCATGGCAACCAGCAAAGGCAAAGTAAAAACAAGTGATACAAGAAATTTAATTTCAATGGTAAAAAAATCTTTTTTTATAGAATTTTCTTCTTCAACCACTGTGTAGCCCATGGAACGAATCTTCTCCTTGGCTTTTTGCAAAAGGGATTTATCAACCTCAGCAAAACTGACTTCAGCTGTAGCAAAACTCACATCCACATCAGTTAAGCCGTCCTTCTGCAATTGCTTTTTAATGCCAAGTGCGCAGTTGGTGCAGTCCATGCCTTCAACTTTCAGTTCAATACGTTTTATTCCGTCAATACTCATTGTCAGTTGTCATTAGTATAATTATAAATCTTATCCGTTAACCAGCAGATCAAAATTCGTTAATCAAAACATATTGTGTTAAAATCAGATAACAAAGGTAATCAATATAATATCATTATCAAGAATAAATCTAAATAATTTTTCTTAACAATTTTAAATTTATTTATCAATTTGTATTAAATTTGGGGAAATGCTTTTTATAAAAAAAATCAGAAAAATTCTTATATCAAAATACAGCCTCCTTCTTTCTATGATATTAGGATTACTGGGTATTCAGGTTGCATGTGACAGACCCGATGAATATGGTTGTCCTGCTGCAAAATTCAAAGTAATAGGCACTATTGAATCTGACAGCACGGGTAGTAAAATTCAGAACATCAGCGTAACTAACGGGCAATATGATACAATTTACAGCGATTTTAATGGTTTTTATCAAATACAAATAAGTGGGCCACCATTGGATACAGTGACATTCCAAATTCACTTCGCTGATATTGATAATACCCAAAACGGGAATTTTCAAAATTTGGATACGATTGTTGAATTTGATAATCCTCAGTTCACCAATGGTGATGGCGACTGGTACGCAGGCGAAACTTCAAAAGAGTTTAATGTAAAACTAAAACCAAAGAATTAATTTATTTATAGAATAATGAAAAAGAAAATCCTTTTGGGAATACTGCTCGGTGCAGCAGCCGGCATTATTGATGTTACTCCAATGATCCTTCAAAAACTTTCATGGGATGCAAACATCTCGGCATTCAGCATGTGGGTTGTAATTGGTTTTTTTCTTTCGGTTTCAGAAATAAAAATACATTCAATTTTAAAAGGAATTTTGTTTTCATTACTTGCCCTCCTGCCATGCGCTATATTAATTAGCTGGAAAGAACCGGAAAGCCTTATACCAATATCCATAATGACACTGGTGCTTGGTGGTTTGTTAGGTTTTGCCGTTGAAAAAATGGCAAACAGGAATAATTAGAAACACAGAGATTAAAATAGTTGACAGTACTATTTTATAATATGAAAAAATCCGGAAAGCAGCCTTCCTTCTCCATTATATAAAATTATACTTGCATTGTAATAATACACTCCTTCCGATGCAGGTTTGTCCGTACCTTGTATAATTCCATCCCAACTGAAAGAAGATCCTGTACTTTTATAAACGGGCGTTCCCCAGCGATTATATATCATGCATATTATTTGTTCTGCATCGATAGCAGAAATTTTAAAGAAATCGTTAAAGCCATCGCCATTCGGGCTTATTATATTAGGAACATCTTTAACATCGCAATGATCGATAGTAACATGTACCACCGAAAGAATACTTTTGCAAAATATATCAACCGCTTGCACATAAAAATCCTGGGGTGCGTACAAATCACCCGTTATATACGGATTGCCGTTATACAACAGGTTCCCGCCGGGAGCATCGTACCAGAAATAATCATATCCGGACGGACTCACCAGTAAAATGGCAGGTGTCTGATAACAAATAAGAGTATCAGGTACAATAGGATCGGGCAAATCGTTGTCCGTAATTTTAATATAAGCATCCTCGGTTGCAGTACAACCATTTGCATTGGTTACAACAAGTGTATAAATTCCGGATTGCGTTACATTGAGCGTTTGGGAATATATTCCGGAAGGCAGCCACTGATAGTTATACATTCCAGACGGACCTCCGATAAGTGTAACGGTATCCCCTTCACAAATTGTATCATTTCCAGTAATATATATTGAAGCCACGGGAACAGATAATGTAATCGTGACGGATGCTACTGTCTGAATGCCACATGAACTTACGTAGCAGGAATAGGTACCTGCCGAATCCACTACCTGGGTGTAATTGCTGCCTGAAAGCGGAGGCAGCCAGGTTATACTGCTACCGGGGCTTGTTACAACAGATAAGGTCACAGAATCCCCCATACAAATAATCTGCGAAGGCGACACTTCAATGTAAGGTGTGGAAAACTGAACTACTTCAACCATATTTGTAGTTTGGTTGCAGCCGTAACTATCATTTACATAACAATAATAATAGCCGGGTGTGTTCACCCAAATACTTTGTGTATATCCCACAGGTATTCCGTTTGGTCCGTACCACACATAGGAAATACCTGTTACATTAATTACGGTGATCAGAACCGAATCGCCGGGACATATAAGTCCGGTTACAGGATTCATCACAGCCAGAGGAGCAGGATAAAGATTGATATAGATGTTCATATTATCCTGGTTTGTGCATCCAAAAGCATCGGTAGCATATCCGTGCAATGAATAATAGCCTTGATCTGAAACATAAACAGTGTCATTGGTACTGTTAAAATTATTCGGCCCCGACCATGAGTATGTTTGTGCACCTGTCGCTACTAACATTACAACCGAATCAGGGCACAGGTATGTGGGACCGGAAAAAGAAAGGTTTATTACCGGCTGGGGATGAACAATAACGTATATGCTATCGGAAACAATATTAATTACTGTGTCGCAAATATTCTTTCGGACAATTATAACTGAAAAGGTATACCATCCTGTCTGGCCCGGATGATAGTATAAATAAACATAGGGAGATGTCTGGCCGATATAATTTGAATTTGCATACCATGTAGCCGTGCCCAGGTTATCTAGGAAAATAGGAATATTCAGGCTGTCGTATCCATTGATGTATAAATATTCGTCTGAACAGATATCAACAGTATCATCATGATCAACATCCTGAGGAAAATCAAGATAAGGATGTATAGTATCAAACAGATCATGAAAATAAACATGAATATAATTGGAAGAAGTACACCCGAATGAATTTGTAAGAACTATTGTGTAATAGCCGCTATAAAAAGCCCATATCACCGAATCGGTACAAGGTGTCGGTAACCCGGGTCCCGTCCATGATATCTGGTTACCATTGATGTTATTTGCTGTTATCATCACTGAATCGGGGACGCACAAATGAATATCATACGGAAAACAATACTGGTAATGTATTCCCTTGCTGTCGGTAAGGCAGGGTTTCTGCGGAGATGGATTAAACTGAACATATACCGAATCGGAACTTACGAAACAATCATCAAATGTAGTAGCAGTTACAGAATAAAAACCTGATACTGTAACATTGATGGTTCTTGCCGTATCACCCGTAGACCACAGATACCTGTATTTAGGTCCTACCCCGTCAACAAATGCAGGATGGCCGTCGCATGTACGCGTGTGACAAGTTAATGATGTGGAATATGGTGGCTGGCAAATAAAAACAGAATCGCCTGCACAGGAAACATCCCCGCTTGAGCTATTACTTATACAACATTTTACAAAATCCCTTATGCATCCTGTTCCGCTTCTGTAATAATAGTCGTAAGTTTCCCTGTTCACATTCACTGGCTTTGCAATGAGTATATCTTCCTGCCCGTTGGAATCATAAAAATAATAATTACCATAATATGAATCGCTGCAATATGAAGAATATCCGTTAGGAGTATGCTGGTTTACATTCTGCACAGAATACGGCCAGGAATTATCAGTTGGGTAATTGATATAATTTTTAAAACTGCCGGTAATGGCGGGGTTGCCATTTACCAGTGTTATACCGAAACCGTTATCTTTTTCGCGTCCGGCATAGTGCCGGGCCCATTGCAATTCTCCGTTCATGTTGAATTCCGAAACAAAAATATCATCGTAACCAACGCTGTTGAATGTACCGTCACCGTATAAACCTGCAAAATCGGTCATCTTACAGTTAAAATCTCCAATAACAAATGAATTACCGGCACTGTCAACGGCAATGTTTCTGACATGCACCATATTATCAGTACCTTCAGCTGTTGCCCATTCACAATTGCCGTCAAAATCATATTTACTGACAAAAAAATTCTGATAAAAATTTCCCTGTAAAGTCAGATTGGTACTACCGGAAAAAGTAAGATTGCCTGCAAAATCGCCGGTCATGTATAAGGCGTTATTGTCAGTCGCGATGCCGTATGAAATATTGTATTGCCCTCCGCCAATTCTGCGGAACCACAGTTCCAGTCCTGCAGGATCAAATTTAATCAGGAAGATGCTGTTGTATGAATTATTATTATGAACCTGGTCAAAAGTTATTGTATCTGAAAATTGCCCGGTCACATATATATTTCCGGAAGGATCAGTTGTCAGGTCAAGTCCCCTGTCAGTCAATGGTGCTGTACCCTGCTGCAACCATAAAAGGGTTCCTGACGAATTATATTTAGCCACAAAAACATCGATTGAAGGGAGGCCAAGTGTATCATTCATGCTGGTCAGATTTTGCCCGTCAAAAGTGGCAGTAGCCTTGAACTGGCCTGTAACAATAACATTGTCGTTGTCATCAATGGTAACAGCACTTCCCATATCGCTGTCAGGCCCTCCGCCGCTTTTCACCCAAAGAATGTTTCCGGAATTATCATACTTTGCAACAAACATGTCTTCCTCGTTACCGTTAGCAGTTATTGATACACTTCCAAAATTTGCTGTACCATGAAACAGACCGGTAATGACGGAGTTTCCCTGTCCGTCGGTTTGTATTCCCCATGCCCTGTCCGATCCGTTGCCTCCAGCCTTCACTGCCCACAGTACGCTTCCTGCGGAATTAATCTTTGCTAAAAAAATATCCGTTACTCCATTTGAGCTGAGTTGTGTAACGCCGAAATCAGCGACTCCGGAAAAATAACCTGTTACAAATAAATTGCCTGCAGCATCGGAAGAAATATCAAGGCCTTCGTCAATAAAAGCGCTGCCATAATTTTTATGCCAGTGAATCTGTGCATTGACCAACACCGGAACAAAAAGAAATAAAACAAGCAAACAGCGTTTCATATTTTATTATTTATGCTTGTAAAGGTATGACAGAAAATATTTAATTCCCAATCTATTATTTAATAATCTTACCCGACCAATAAAAGATTAATTTCGAATTATATTTAATTGCATCTGACATTTTATCAATCATATCAATTATTTTATAATCCCGATTCGAATTAAATTATATCAATTTTTCTTTCCAGTTCAACGCCTATTTTTTCATTATAGTATAGTATTACTATATGTAAAAAGGCTTAAGAAAAAGCTACATAACAGAAGATGGAAAATATAGTTAAAAGGTTACAAACAAATTTAATCTTTTTTTTACCTAAAGTCAAGTAAAAATTTAATAAACTATTTTCACGTAATAAACCGGTAAAACGGGGAAAATAAAAACCTGGGATTATGAAGGCAGTGAATCAAATAATACATTTTACAGACAGGCTCTTTAATTTATAAATTGCAGGGATTGAATTGTACTTCGTCATTCTATGCTCGGCGCGGGATAAATTAGCGCATTCTTTAAAATCAAGTCGCAAGTCACAAGTTTCAAGACAGATTACCATTTTAAAAAGCATAAATTTAACCCGTTCATGGTATAGTATATATTCAATATTCGTTATTCAAAATATAAATCATGAATATATTGTCAGCACCAACTTCCTTCTCCCACCGTTATTCCTGAATTCGCAAAGATAAATCCCCTGCCATGTCCCGATATTCAATTTTTTATTTGTGATCGGTATGGTAACAGATTGGCCAATAATTGATGCTTTCAAATGCGCAGGCATATCATCATCACCTTCCGAATCATGAACAAAATAAGGGCTTCCATCAGGAATGAGTTTGTTGAAAAACGATTCAAAATCTTTTTGCACTGCAGGATCATAATTTTCATTGATGGTAATTCCTGCTGATGTATGCTGAATAAAAATATGTAAAAGGCCTTTATCCGGAAGTTCCGGAAGATTATTTATAAGCACATCTGTAATCAGGTGATGACCTCTGCCATGTTGCGGCAATATTATTTCTTTTTGCAGAATCATATTTTTTATCAAAGTTAGCAAAGTTTTTTTGTATCTTTATCATTAAATGTTTTGGGGAATTTCGAACAATCGGACAGTTTAGCAATTAAACTTTAAACTTTTTTTTTAATGAAAATGCCCGTTCTCTTTATAGGACACGGTTCGCCAGAAAATGTTATTGAAGATAACAGCTTTACAAAGCACCTGAAATATCTGGGCAAGGTTCTTCCCAAACCAAAAGCCATAATGGTTGTCAGCGCTCACTGGATGACAAGGGGTACATTTGTCAGTTCCTCACCTGTTCCTCAAATGATTTATGATTTTATCGGATTTCCTGATGAACTTTATGAAATTATTTACTCCTGCAATGGTGCACCCGAAATAGCAAACGGGATAGCTGAAAAATTTTCGAACAAAATCAAAACAGATACATCCTACGGACTCGACCATGCATCGTGGACTTTAATGAAATATATTTATCCCGACGCCAATATCCCTGTATTTGAAATGAGCATTGATCTTGATCTTCCCTTAAAGCAGCATTTCGAGAACGGAAAACACTTTGCCTATTTGCGAAATGAAGGTGTAATGGTAATAGGCAGCGGCAATATGGTTCACAACCTGCGTGATATTAACTCGGAAGGGCGCGATGCAGAAGTTTTTGATTGGGCGGCAACGGCCGATGAAACATTAAAAAAACTTCTGATAAATAAAGATTTCAAAGCTCTGATGGATCCGCATGCACTAGGACAGGAAGTAAAACATTCTGTTCCCACATTTGATCATTACATTCCCATGATGTATGTTCTGGGAATGCAGCAAGGCAGCGACATACTTCAGTTTACTCATGAAAGCATTCAGTACGGTTCCATTTCCATGAGAAGTTTTATGATCTCATAAGAAACAGTTATTAATACCTGTATAAAATCAGGTGATTTAACCCTCATGTTATTTTCAGCATTGGCAATAATTTTGCAGATGAGTATTAAATTTTTTTAAAAAAAATATTATTTTTGTTAAACATTAAAAATTTAAAACCATGAAAAAGATCACCAGTTTATTACTCATTTTGGTTGTAGTTGCAGGTTTAATTTCCTTATACACTGCATGCAAAAGTGAACCTTCCAGTGATGTCAACCAGGACAAGATTTATACGGAATATGCACTTTATTATGACGGCAATGCTGACAAAACCTATGCGCGTGCTTCTTTCAAATTCAGCAATATTGCAGGAACTCTTCTTGAACTTGATGCCCCCAGTGAAGTAACATTCAACAGCGATGTTCTCACATTCAACAGCACACTTGCCTATTACGAGAAAGAATATGCTGGACTTATATCCAGCGGCACTTTTGTATGGACCGACCTGGACGGCAATTCTTTCACGAATGCCATCACCATGAAACCTATCACTTTCCCAGCAGTCATCGACTCTATCAATAAGGACAGCGCTTTTACACTTTACTGGGTCGGCGACAGCCTTTCAGCAGATGAAAGTGTAACGCTTACGGCAGTAGATGCTTCGCTCAGCCCCCAGATTTTTTACCAGAACGACATCAACAGCAACTACGTTATTCTTGCTGCCAACCAGTTGGCACTGCTGTTAGATGGCAGCTCAACACTGAACTTCGACCGCTATTACAAGCCGGCCCTGGTACAGCAGAACACTGCAGGCGGATTAATTACCGGGCATTACAGGCCACCGCAGAAAACAGCGATACTTTATTAAACGCAGTGAACCAAATCAAAAACGCAAGGCAAATTGTCCTGCGTTTTTTTTAATACCCGAAGCGCGGATTGACAACATTATTGTAAATCGATCCGAATGTATAAGTAAGCCCAACACTACCGTAATAATAATACTGCGTTGCCAGTTGTTTTTGCTGTGTAAGAATTTCTTCGGGAGTGGCTCCGGCTTTAGGCAGGCCAATCTGATCATGCACTAATTGCACATTGCCATATAAATTTAATGACAATCCTTTAAAAATACGGATATCAAGATTGGAATAAAACGATAAGCTGTTCTTTGTAAAATCATGCAGATAATTTGAACCGTTAACTGAAGCAGATATAGAACCCCATTTTTCAATCACCTTATATGCAATGCTCAGTGATTGCGCGGATAGTATTTCTTTTGTTTTATCAAAGATCGTGGTATCAATATAGTTGTTGTCTTCAACACCTATGCTGTATTTGAACCTCAATTGCCTGCGCGTTGATTCAGCATATTTGAAAAGATTATATTCAATTGCCGGATAGCAGTATGTATTAAATTCAATATTACTGTATGTGCTTGAATTTGCAGAAACGGATACTCCTGCCGACCAGTGACTGCCAAGACTGCCAACATACGTCCCGTTCAGGCTCTTTGAATCAGAACGACTGATAATAGTGGTTGTATCATCAATTTTATATTTTCTCTGTTGCAGATCGTAATAAGCTGTCAGTTCGATTCTTTTTTTTTCTGTCACCTTTGAAGCATCCAAATATGAATACAAATAATAATATTTGATCGATTCCTGTCCATTCATATAACCATTACCATTTATGCTGAACACCCAGCTTTTCCAAGGAT
>JAZDMF010000392.1:0-17087 GCA_043801235.1 Bacteroidota bacterium
CCGTTTTCATCAATTCCATATTATTATTCCGGGCAAGTTATCGCCTTAGTGTCTTACAATTAAAATTCTAATCCGTCAATTGACGGACAAAATATTTTAGATTTTAAAATTCTGTTTTATGCGGGTTGGGGTGTAAAATAACACACATCGCCATAACTGAGAAAACGAAAATTGTTTTCCAGTGCATATTGATATGCATCTTTCCATGCATCACCAATAAACGCTGACACAAGCAACAGTAAAGTACTTTTCGGCTGGTGAAAATTCGTGATCATTTCGTTTACTATTTTATATTTATAGCCGGGAACTATCATCAGTCGCGTGTTTCCATTAATGTGATCCATGTTGCTTTTTTCGCAATAATCAATGAGTGCATGAAATGCTTCCTTAAAAGAAACATTAAAATGCTTCGATTCATAAGGTTCCCACTGATCTATATTAAATGCATCCTCTTTTTTTTCAAGCAGCTTTACCCCTGCCCAGTAAAGACTTTCAAGGGTTCTGACAGTTGTTGTACCTACAGCGATAATACGATTTTTATTTTGCAGAATTTGCTCAATAAGTTTTTTTTCGACCGAGAACATTTCGGTATGCATACTATGATCAAAAATATTTTCAGAAGTTACCGGCTTGAAAGTGCCGGCACCAACATGAAGCGTGATAAAGGATGTTTTAATATTTTTTTTTTCAAGCTTACGGAAAACCTCATCAGTGAAATGCAAGCCTGCGGTGGGTGCTGCTACAGAACCTTCATAATGAGCATATAGAGTTTGATACCGCAAATTATCTTTTTCATTTGCATTTCTTTTTATGTAAGGAGGAAGTGGAATTTTGCCGAAAAATTCAATGACCGATGCGAAGGTTTTTTCCGGGGGTTCCCATTCAAATTTTATAAGAAAGGTATCGTTGGTTTGTTCAAGTTTTTCTGCAGAAAGATTTATTTTTTTATTTTTCAAAATCAGTTTACCCTGTTTCCATTTTTTATTGTTCCCCGCAAGGCAACGCCATACGACACCCGATTTTGCTGAGAATACAAATTGATAATCAGCGGAAGGTAAAACAGGTTCCAGACAAAATATTTCTATTTCTGATCCTGTTTCTTTTTTAAAAAGCAATCGTGCATGTATAACCCTGGTATCATTAAAAACCATAAGGCTTTCATCAGTCAGGTAATTTCCAATGGAAGAAAAAACATCTTTTGAAATTTTTCCGTTTTGGCAAACAAGCAGTTTAGACTGATCACGCTGATCAAGCGGATACTGGGCAATGCGTGATTCCGGAAGTTTGTAATTATAGTCCCCGGTATTTATATTTTGGAAATTCATATAACCAGACAAAAGTATAGAATTTTAATTGTTCATTCTTGGTTACACTTCGATGGCTTCGATCACCCTTCGATGAACTCAGGGTGACATTTCTCAGCCTGACATTTCGCCAACGAAAACAGGATATCTAAACTTCTTTCTTCAGTTCATCAATTTTTTCATATTTTTGACCATTGTAAATGCTATGAAAAAGCACCTTGCCAATTTTATTACATCGCTTAACCTGCTCTGCGGATGCATAGGAATTGGTTTGCTTTTTAATTCAGATATCATTAGTGCAGCGTATTTTATTTTTATTGCTGCAATTTTTGATTTCCTGGATGGATTTATTGCCAAACAACTTCATGCACAATCTGCTTTCGGAAAAGAACTCGATTCGCTGGCAGATGTTGTAAGTTTCGGCGTACTACCCGGACTTATAATGTTTGTCTTGCTGAACCTGTGTTATGAAGATGAAGAAGGATGGCAGCAATATTTACCTTATACATCTTTTCTGATTCCTGTTTTTTCGGCTCTTCGCCTTGCAAAATTTAATACTGATGACAGACAGGCTGAAAATTTCATAGGGCTTCCCACTCCCGCAAATGCAATATTCATTGCATCAATTCCTTTTATCATACTGAATGGCAACGAATATCATTCTTTTATTTCAGGACTTTTCGGCAACCCGGGGTTTTTATTAATACTTATCTTAATACTTTCATTTTTGCTTGTTTCACCCCTTACACTTTTTTCCTTGAAGTTTAAAAGTTTTATCTGGAAAGAAAACAACTTCCGAATCATTTTCCTAATTGTGTCAGTTATCCTATTATTGATCTTTCAATTTTTGGCTATACCCCTAATTATTGCTATTTATATATTTTTATCACTTATACAAAACTCTGGAAAAAAATGAAATTCCGTGCCGAAATAAACATTATGCCGCTCAAGGTATTGTTAGACCCACAGGGAAAGGCCGTAACATCAAGCATGAAAAATATAGGCGTTCCTGAAATTTCCAATGTCCGCATCGGTAAACATATCAGCCTTGAAATTGAAGCAAAAAACAAAAATGATGCTAAGGAAAAAGCAGATACCGCCTGCAGAAAGCTGCTTGCAAATATGACCGTTGAATATTACGAATTTGATATCTTCAATATATAATATCATTCCTGTTTTCAATGAGTGATCCGGAAAATGATACGTTAATTGTGATTCGCGCTTACAATTTTCAGCATGAGGCGCTTATTGACAAGGCCAAGCTTGATTCGGCTGGAATTGATTGTTTTCTGAAGAACGACAATATGGAAATCATCCAGCCTTTTTTCAGTCAATCGGAAGGGGGTATCAAACTTATGGTAATGTCGAATGATGCAACCGCAGCCCTTGAAGTTTTGAATGATATTCCTGAACCCGGCGAAAATACTGAAGAACAAGATATATAGTTTTTTATGTTCTTTTATTATGATTTCAAATTCAGCGTATGAAAAACCTTAAAATAATTCTCTGCCTCTGCATTTCATTTATCTTTCAATCATCCTTTGCACAGACAGTGAACAAAGATTATGCAATGGTCATTGCAAATTCCCAATTGATCCTTTCGGAAAAACAAAATTCGTTTTCTGTAAAATCTTGCGAAGAAATAGTTCAGGGAAATATTCCGTTTTGCTATGTGGTTTTGATTGAACCAACCGGGTTCCTCGTTGTAAGCGCTGATAAAAATCTTCCTCCGGTTCTCGCGTACTCATTTGAAAACGATTTCGGAAACATTAGTAATGATAATCCTTTGCTCACATTATTAAAAGCAGATATCTCATCAAGAATAAAATATTCTTCAGAAAATAACATTACAGAAAAATATGAACAAGTATGGAATAAACTGCTGAATGGCGATTATAACAAATCATCCGATTCAACATTCCAGCAGTGGCCCGATGTAGGTGACGGCTGGCTGAAAACCAACTGGACACAGGACGCGCCTTATAAAAACTTTTGCCCCATTGATCCTGTTACCAGTCAGCGAAGCATTGCCGGTTGTCCTGCAGTAGCCATGGCGCAGATATTGAATTTTCATGAAACAACAAACAATATGCATTTTGATGATAACGATGATTATTATCACAACTATGCAGGCCGCCAGTACATGATTGACGATGATTATTCGCTTCACGGTTTTCCTTCCTTTCCGGAGCTGAATGAATATCTTGACACACTAAATGCGCATTACACAAATAACATTATTCCTACCGACACTGATAAAGCAACGCTTACATTTGCATGCGGCGTTGCTGCAACGCAGGTATACACTTCAAGCGGTTCAGGAACATTTTCAGTTAGTCAAGCTTTGGCAGCTTACCTTCGCTTTGGATTTTCAACGGTGGAACTACTTGACAGCAACGATACAGATTTATATGACCGGCTGAAACAAAATATTAAAGACACTCTTCCTGCACATCTTGCCGTTGTTGATTCGGCATGGAGCATGGGACATAATGTGGTAGTTGACGGATACAATACCGATGAATACTATCATCTGAACTTCGGATGGGGCGGCAGTTACAACGGCTGGTATCTGCTTCCGCAGGAAATACCTTATAATCTTACCGTGATTGAAGGAGTGGTGGTGGATATAATAAAACCAAATATTGCATCAATAAATAATGAAACTGCCGGAACATCAGTTATCACGGTATATCCAAATCCTTTTGTTGAATCTGCAACGATCTCCGGATACTTGAACACTCCAGGCGAAATACAATTAAAAATTTATGATACGACGGGGAAAATGATAAAAGAAATTCCTTTAGAACAAAAATCTTCAGGAAATTTTAAAATTCCTGTTTCAATGCTTCGGCAAGCGTTAGGTGTTTACTATTACCAAATAACTTTAGATGGAGGAATACAAACGGGAAAGATCATTAAGCAATAAGCCCAAAATTCCAAATCCCAAGATCCAAATCCCAAGTAAATCTCAAAATTCAATTACCGAAATTCAAAATGGCTTTACGAATTTTGTGATAAAAGAAAATTGCTTTCTCTTTAATTAAGTATTATCTTTGTTATATCCCTTTCATATAATTCAAAATCATGCTGAGGTTATTTATTATACTGCAGTTATTTTTTTTAAGCTTGATTTCTAATTCATTTTCGCAAACCGTATATTTTGAAGGCAATATTACTTCCGATACTACTTGGAATTCTGATACTGTTAAAATTACCGACTATGTTTATATAATGGAAAGTGCGACACTTACAATTTCACCCGGTACATATATTGAATTTCAGGGATTTTACAGATTGTACGTTTGGGGTAGGCTCATCTCAGTCGGTAATCCTGTTGATACAATTACTTTCACAATTAATGACACAACCGGATTTTGCATAGACTCAAATTCTGCTGGAGGTTGGGGCGGTATACAATTTATACAATCATCTTTGCCAAATGATACTTCTTACATTTCAAATTGTAAAATATTATTTGTAAAGTCTGCTGCAATAGAAACGGATCATAATTCGAATGTGATTATAAAAAACAATGTGTTTTCACATATGTGCACTGGTGTATTTTGTTATGAATCATCGCCTTTAATCAGCAATAATATATTTGTTTATAGTAAAGGAATGGCCATAGATTGTGCGCAAAATTCCAATCCATTTATAGTAAATAATTATATTGGTTACAGCGCCATATCGGGAATTCGATTAAATGAATCGAACCCGATAATCTCAGGAAATATTATAGAGCAAAATAACAAGAAATACGAATCAAATATTCCAGGAGGCGGAATATCCTGTGTTCTCTCATCACCACTGATTATTTATAATGACATCAACAATAACGAAGCTTCATGCGGTGGTGGAATATATTGCAATAATTCTTCACCATTAATTATTTTAAATAAAATTTGCAATAATTACTCAGTCAATACTGGTTGTTGGTTAAATTCAGGTGGCGGCGGAATTTTTTGCTTAAGATCATCTTCAATTATTATAAACAATTTAATATGTAATAATACAAGTAAGGATGTGGGAGGTGGCATATTTTGCAACGATACAAGTAATATAATGATAATTAATAACACTGTTGTAAATAATACAGCACCAAGCGGTGCGTGCATATACTCACACTGGCATGCCAACCCTACCCTTATCAATAATATTTTTTGACAAACTACACTATTTGTAACTGGACCTTTTGTTTACCTTTCATTTCTTGACTCAGCTAAAATTTCAAATTGTGATTTCAAAAGTTTTGGTACAGCCAACGTATTCCCCGTGACTTTAATAAATAATATTAATTCTGATCCACAATTTTTAAATCCAAGTAACGGTGAAGGAATAAACTATGATGGTCTAAATGCAAATTGGAATTTACATTCAACTTCCCCTTGCATCAATTCCGGAACACCTGACACCTCAGGTTTGTATTTATATAATACTGATATTGCAGGCAATAATAGAATAATTGATGACACAATTGATATTGGCGCCTATGAATATAACAAAGAGAATTTCATTTTTGATTACACTCTTTTCCAAGAATCAGGAATTGTATTCTACCCAAATCCTACAAAAGACAATATTTCCATTATTGCTATACAGTCTAATAATATTCGCAAAATTGAAATTCTTGATATGAGTGGAAAGATAATTATTGTTTACGAAAATCCAAATACTACATTCACGAAATTCGATTTATCAAATTATCCACAAGGAATATATTTTGTGAAAGTCATTAGTGATGATGGGATTCAAACAGGAAAGATCATTAAGCAATAATTCCAAAATTCCAAGAAGGTTATTTTCTTAACTCAAAATTCTTCCCAAGGTAGACCCTGCGCACCTGTTCATCGTTGGCAAGTTCTTCGGAGGTTCCGGATTTTAAAATTTTCCCTTCAAGCAAAAGGTAAGCACGGTCGGTGATAGAAAGGGTTTCGTGCACATTGTGGTCGGTGATTAAAATACCGATATTTTTTTCTTTAAGTTTTGCAACAATTATCTGGATGTCTTCAACAGCAATGGGGTCAATACCTGCAAAGGGTTCGTCGAGCAGTATGAATTTAGGGTTCACGGCCAGCGCCCTTGCAATTTCTGTTCTGCGGCGTTCTCCTCCCGACAGGGTAATGCCCTGGCTTTTGCGTACATTCTGCAAACCAAATTCCTCGATAAGTATTTCAACCCGTTGTTTCTGCTCTTCCTTTGTAAAGGATGAAAATTCAAGAACGGTCTTCAGATTGTCTTCCACGCTCAGTTTGCGGAACACCGATGCTTCCTGCGCCAGGTAACCTATTCCGCGTTTTGCGCGTTTGTACATAGGTTCATCGGTAATTTCAGCATTGTCGAGGAATATTCTGCCGCTGTATGGTTTTATCATTCCCACTATCATATAGAAAGAAGTTGTTTTACCGGCACCGTTTGGTCCCAGCAAACCCACAATCTCACCCTGGTTCAGTTCAATGGAAACATCATTAACAACCATTCGTTGCTTGTACTTTTTGAAAATATTATCTGCACGTAAAACCATACCCTTTTAATTTAATATCGAATATCGAACCTGCCTACCGGCAAGGCAGGCGCTGAATTATGAATGATGAAGGCAATCAAAAATTATATTAACTTCTCATTTATTTCTTCTTGCTGTAAAAATGCTGCTTACAAAAATAGAAATTAACTCATTGCATTCAACCAATACTACATCAATAATTTCATTTTGAATAAGTGGTTTTCGCTTAATGATTCTCAATGAAATTAAAGTTTCTCTCAACTCTTTCAAACAAATGCTCATTTTATGAATAAAGTCGCTAACAGATTCTGCACTTTGCGCCTCTCCATAATTAAAAGTTGGTGAAGTTCCTGATTTTATCAACTGACCTGCTATATAATTTCCTATCCTGTTATCAGGCAAAAGTTCAACAATCCTATATATTAATAATGTAAATTCAATCAACCTTTCTTCAAGATCAAATATTCTTTGACCATCATTTTTCTTAATATTTTCAGACATATAATGTAACCAATTAAATTTAAATTTTTAAAGAATTAATTTCATGTTCATCATTCGATATTCGTCATTCATTATTCATTATTCATCATTTCCATTAAAAATATATCTGGAAGGTTCCCAGTATTCCGAATTTCGAAACATATGTACCGTCTGTTTTTTTATGATCCAAATGTGACAACCTCCAGACAGCATTAATTTTAATTAACTTAAAAATATTTTCAACTCCGGCACCCACTTCGAAATAAGGTTTATCGAGTTTTGATAATGAGGGTGGAAAAGCGGAAGCAATAATATTTTTTTCAGAAAGATTTCCAAACGCTCCGCGCACGGATGCCACCTCGCGCCATTTCAGTTTACGCATAAGAGGAATCCTGTTAAGGAAAAATCCGTCAAAATGATGGACGAAATAAGCGGAAATATATTTGTCGCTGGCAAACTCATAATAATTCATCAGGTTAAAAGCGTAATCATCAAACACCCATGTTTCGTTGCCTTCATGAAGTTTCAGCAAGGGATAAGGCAGCGTGCCCCATATTTTTCCGGCTTCAATAATGTACTTCGACCAACCCAGAGTGCCTATGTTGAACCAGTGTTCAAGCCCAAGTTGAGCGCGGGTAAACTCGTAATCACCCTTCCATAAGTCTTTTATTCCATAGGAATATTTAAAACTAAGCACTGGGTATTCCGTTCCCATGCTTGTGCGTATGAATTCGCCGGACACAAACTTTTCATTATAGGCAAAACGTGTATCGACCTGGATTTCTGAAGTGGTCACTGAATTCATTTCCTTTAATGCTCCGCCCTGGTTAAATTCAAACTTTGTTGAGCCCAGGGGAAAAATATCGCGATGAATAAAATGAATGTTATTTGAAAAACCTGTAAACCACTCATGCTCGTATATAAATTTGAATTCCCTGACAGTAGTCAGCTTATCGTAAGGACTACGGCGAAGCAGGGAAGCAAGAATATTATCGGTAACGAATGAGTTCTGACTTTCGGCAAGCTGCTCAATATCGTATTTGTACCAGGCGCCAAATGATTTTCTTGGATTCTTTGCAAGCATGTAAAGAAATCCTCCTCCGTATTTGAAGGACTTGTCCTTCGTTCCGTATGCCACATGCCCTTCAAGCATCAGTTTTGTGCTGAAATCATTACTGGTTCTTCCGCCGATTCTTATGCGGGCACCTTCAATATCATTAAAACTTATCACATTGAAATACGGTCCCCATTCAAAATTTCCTTTAACATAATATCCCATTACAATCGTTTTTACCACATTGACATATGTTCTGAAAAGTTTTACTGTTTCAAGTGTATCGACCATTTTATAAATGGCTTTTTCATCTTTTGATAAAGTGTCGTGCCTGTGTGCAACCCAGAATGAATCGGCTTTTTCTGTTGCGTCAACTTCAACAATGATATTTGCGGGCGTACTGTAAAACCGCTCGTTTTTGGGTTTATTGAAAACGTAATTCCTGTATGATGTGGTTTTGGTTCCGTAAAAACCCATGTTGTTTTTCGTATTGTTCACAAGGTTGAAGTCAACCACAAGTTTGTCAACAGCCACCATCCAGCATGTATCTTCGACCGGCTCAAATTCCTGAAGGGTAACCATATCGTTGATAAAATTAATGTTGGCATCATCGGCAATACGCATGTCAAATTTTTTGATTGCAAATGATGAATCGGCCACCCAAAAATAACCTGTAAAAGTAAGCTCCTGTTTCCTTCTGGGTTTGAACATGATTTTATAACACCAGTTCTTACCGAAATATGTGCTGTCTGTAAGGTAATATTTATAATATCCCAAGCCGAAATTTGCAATGGGGCTCACGAAATTTTTATCGAAAAGGGTCATATAATTATCATAGATGTCAACGTCCTGATACATGTCGCCCAGGAATTGAGCAATACTTTCGTTATCGACACCGCTCACACGCGATGCTTTGATAATTTCTTTTTTTACATTGGGTTCGGCGCGAAAGTACACATCCGACAAAGTTTCCGTGAGGAATAACGGAAGGTATGATTTTCCATTTATTGTTGAAGTATCAATATTCTCGAACACAAACTGGAAGGGTTTCACTATTTTGCTGTCCTGGAATTTTTCAGAAATATTATTTGCATCAAACTCTATCTTGCTGTATGCTTCGTATTCATATGCCTGTAAATCCTCCCCGTTGTTTTTCTTTTTATTCCGGATGATTTTTTTCAGGAGCACCTCTGCAGGATTCGTTGTAGGCCTTATTATGACTTCATTCAAACTTATCATATCTTCGAACATCAGAAAATCGATGGTTTGAAATTTATGTAGCTCGATGGATTTCTGAACAGTGACATATCCCACAAACGAAGCCGTAAGAGAATCAGCGCTTGTAGTAAATTCAAGTGCATATTCGCCGTTAAAATCTGTACGAACACCTGTAGCCGTTCCCTTTATGTATACATTCACAAAAGGCATAGGTTGCTGTGAGGCTGCATCAGTTACCTTGCCCATAATTTTAGTCTTCTGGTTTTGCGCATGAATAAAAAGAGGCGCTGATACCCAAATGAAAATAAAAAAGAAAGCAAAGCGGTATATAGAACAATTATTAAACATCTGCCTGCGTAAGGAAGACAAATATACAAAAAAACAATTTAAAAAAGATTAAGTAATGTTAAAATGAAATTGATGGAAATTCATAGAAATTAATTGAAATTGTGAAAACATTTTCAATCAAGATTGCAGACGGTGGACTAAGGACTGCAGAGTATTAAAAATTTATATTTTATGCTTTCAGATCCTCCCAATACTCCACAGCTCTGCGCATATGAGGAATCACAATTGTTCCGCCCACAATATTCGCAACAGCAAACACTTCAAAAAGTTCTTTATTACTAACGCCAAGATCATGACATTTTTCAAGATGGTATCTGATGCAATCGTCGCAGCGGAGTACCATCGATGCAACAAGTCCCAGCATTTCCTTGGTTTTGGCCGGAAGCACTCCATCTGTAAATGTATTTGTATCGAGATTAAACAGGCGTTTGACAACAAGGTTATCGGCTGCCGATATTTTTTCGTTCATTTTTGAACGGTATGAATTGAAATCACCAGAAAGTTTTCCCATAAAAAGCGTTTACAATTAATACATAAAATTAGCGTTTTATTTTTTATCTTTGAATAAACTTTTAAAAAAATGGAAAGCAAAATAAAATATCTGATATTATTTCTTGCTGTCATTTCAGCAGTAGTTCTTTATCATACAGGGTTTAAAAACCTGAAACTTAAAAAGAAAAACTTCTTCTACACCTCGCTGCTTATAGCCCTTACATTTCTGGGATGCAATTTTGCGGAAACGAATGCAAGGGATCCAAAAAGAGATGAAGAACAAAATAAAAACGAATACGGCAAGGATGATCCGGAATTTATAAAAGAACTTAATGAAACCACCGAATGGAAAGAATTCAAACTATTCTGGAAAACCATCGACCAGATAGAGGCCGCGCAGGGAGTTACACCTGACTCTTACAATGGTTACATAACAAAATCCGGTGACAATTACAGTTCAACATACAAAATAGCCGACAGCCTCACTAAAAGGACAAAATTATACGAATCCTTTCTGAAAAAACTTTCCTCGGACAAACTTCTCGACACGCTTGAATCAAGACTTCTCATCAATATGTGCTATGAGCGGATTGACTATATATGTTACGGCTTTAAAAGCATGATGATGCGCATGGTCGTTCATCCTGGAATTACTCAAAAAGAACACACCATGGCTAAAATTGAGTTCAGAATAGATACGATTATTAACCTTGAACTACAGGGCAAGATTGAAAGCAGCGAAATGAACAGGGCGTTAGCCAATACACATCTTGAGATTAAGAATTTTGGTGTTCTGGATATTATTGGCAAATACAATCTTTACAGATATCTTACCGAGGAAGAGTCTGCTGATTTCCGCAATAAAACAAACCCTGACTCAATAAGCATTGCCGGCACGCATATTTTCGGTTTTGAAAAATCATACCGGGAATTTATGGATAAATATAATGCTTCCAAAGCTGATGAGCAGCAAAAAAAATTATATGACGCATACGTAACCACAAAAAAAGAGCTGGATGCATTTATGCAAAATTACTCCCGGTTTTGCATAATTATTGAAGACCTGATCATGGATGACTGACACTTTCCTGATATTCGAACTTACCACTTCCTGCAACCTCGATTGCATTTATTGTTACAATGTATGGAAAGAGCAGGATTATTTTCCACAAAAAAAAAATAGGGCTTTCTGAAATTAAGAAAATCATCCCGGCGGTTTTTACGAACACCGATATCAGAGGGGTTACACTTGCTGGCGGCGAGCCCATGCTGAATGAAGAAATTTTTAACATCACTTCTTTTCTTTCTTCATTAAATATCAGGGTGAGCATTACCTCTAACGGAATATTACTGACAGAAGAAAATGTAAAGCGTTTGATAAGTTGTGGTATGGCCCATTTTGAAATTTCCATGCCTGCAACCGAACCTGAAATTTTTAATAAACTTTGCCGCTCATACAATATTAAAGCCGTAAGGGCTGCAATGCTTAATATCAAAGAGCAGGGTGCAAAACTCTCCGTTGCGTCAATGATCTGCAAAATGAATTACAAAAGTATTACAGAAATCGTTGAAATGAGTTCAGCTTTCGGTGCCGATTATTTTGTGTTCAACCGCTTTGTTCCGGGAGGAAAAGGAAAATATTTTGCTGATGAATTGAAATTAAATCAATCAGAATTATTTCATGCACTTTCCATGGCAAACCATGCGGTTGTTGTAAATAAAATCCCTATCATCGTTGCAATTCCGGTTGAACATTGCATTCTTGACACATCCTCTTTTAAAAACCTGCATTTCGGAACCTGCGGCTGCGGGAGGGCAAAATGGATTGTCGATCCGGAAGGAAATCTGCGCTGCTGCGAACAAAATCCCCTTAAATTAGGGAACCTTCTTACCGAAGATTTTAAAACACTATCACAAAAAGCCGATGTTAAAATGTTCCGCGACGACAATCTGTCAGAATACTGTACTAAAAAAGATTGTTATAAAATTTGCGGGGGAGGCTGCCGCTATTGCAGGTAAAAAATCCCATACTTTGAACGGTTAGGTTTTGCGTTTTTTTTAGTTGTTAGTTTTAGTCATTTAGTTTATGGTTTAAGTTAATGATTCGCCGTTTACACTTTATTAACCACGACTAAAAACAAATAAAACAATAACAAATAACCAGTAAACTAATAACTATTGAATATTAAAAAAACCACTTTATTCATCCCCGATCATAGTACAAAAAAAATTATTTTTTTATATTGCCTTTAGCAACCTGAAGGTTATTTTTTGACAAGGTATACCCTGAATCAACAGCAAGCGCTTTTTCGCAGTAAACAACGGCATCTGCCCATTTTCCCATCTCGTTGTATGCAGAGCAGATATTGTTATAAGCAATCACACTTTTCTTATTTATTTCTATTGCTTTTTGGTTTGTACTGATAGAAAGTTCAAAATTATTTGCCTGGTAATACAAATACCCGAGGTTTAAGTAATTCTCTTCACTGGGTAAAGTTTTAACGAGTACTTCTGCATCTGCAATATCTTTATCCAGTTTTGCTTTTCCGTCAAAAGAAAGCTGCAGATTATTTGAGGCAAGCTGTGCGCCCGGAATCACGGCAATAGCGTTTTTTCCGGCGGCAATGGCTTCATCCCACATCCCAAGCTGGTTATAGGCAGAACACATATTGTTGTAAGCAATATAGCTGTTGACATTGTATTCCAAAGCTTTTTGAGCAGCCCAAACACATTCATTATACATTGTATTCTGAAAATATTCCAGGCTTAAATTAATATAATTTGTTTCATCAGGATTTGCTGTTGCCAGATCAATTGCCGACTGTAATTTTATAAGAGAAGAATCAGGGGGTGCGCATTTATTTGTTGAAACATCCGTTTTAAAATGGTAGGCACAGTCATCCCCGGCCTTTAAAGAATAAATGAGAAAACTCAAAGGAAGAAGCACAAAAATTGAAATAATTGCATGGATCCGTTTCGGATTTTTTGTTTTTAATTTGTTTTTCAGGTTTTTCATAAGGTTGTTTTATTAAGCAGGATGGATAATTACAAAACATAAAATTAACAATAATAATGAAACCACGGGCAATTATGTGAATAAATTCATGGTTGCAACGGCAATATTTTCTGAGAATGGGTTATTTGCAAAACATTTTGCGGTTATTATTTTATGTTGAGGGTTTGAAAAAAGAGCTTGTATCAAACAGGCAATCCCCGCTGTATTTATTTCTTTAATTCTTCATTCGCAACATTCAGATTATTTTTTGCAAGGGAAAAAGAAGAGTCGATTTCCAGCGCTTTTTTGCAATTTTCCGCAGCTTCTTTCCATTTTCCCAGTTCATTATATGCAGAACAGATATTATTGTATGCTACAGCATTTTTGTTATTGCAGGCAAGAGTCATTTGGAAAGCGGTAATAGCAAGCTCATATTTACGGGCACCGTAATAAATGTTTCCAAGGTTTAAATAATTCAATTCATCAGGATTTGTTTTTACAAGGCTTTCCGCATCAGATATCTTTTTATCCTGTGCAGCCTTTCCATCCACAGAAGCTTTCAGATTATTTGTTGCCAACTGATCGCCGGGTTTCATTTCAAGGGCTTTCTTCCCTGCTTCTATGGCTTCATCCCAATATCCAAGCATATTGTATGAGCAACACATGTTATTATAAGCGGCATAACTTTTCGGATTGTACTGCAAGGCCTTAAGTGCTGCATCGGCGCATTCTTTATATTTTCCGTTATTATAATATTCAAGGCTTAAAGCGATATAATTCGATTCCCCGGGGTATGAAGAAGCAAGATCGATGGCGGACTGCAATTTTAACTGCAATGAATCGGTATTCTTATTCACGGCAAGGTTATCCTTAACGGCGCCCGTTGCACCCGCTTTTTCATATTTCAGGAAATACATCAGATAAAATACAGGGATCAGGATGAAAACAGAAATGACAATATTTATTAACCTGCCCCATCCTGTTTTTTCTTTTATTTGCGGTTTCCCTTTAGAATTGGGTATATTATTTTTGTTGATCCAGTGATTCTTCATAAGAAAAAATAATGTGAAATTTATTTAATAAATTTGCCTCCAAAATTACGAATTTTAAAGTAATTTCGTTCAATAAATTATCAGCAGGCAATCTGTTTTAAAATACAATTTTCCTCAATACTGTTTTATGGGAAAAAAAAAATCAGACAGATTATATTTTTCAGGCATTTGCATTTTCCTGTTTTCAGGATTGATATTGACTTATTCAAACCATTTCAGTAATCCTTTCCATTTTGATGACGACCATACAATCGTAACGAACGTATGGATAAGAAATACCGAGAACATACCCAAATTTTTTATTGACGGAACAACCAGCAGTTCGCTTCCTCAAAACCAGGGGTATCGGCCCGGCGTAACCACATTAAATACCATTGACTACTGGATAGCAAGCAAAGATCCTTTCAGAATTGACCTTAATCCTGCATACAGCAATACTGCAGGATTAAAACCATTTTATTTTCATCTTTCCATTTTTACCTGTTTCATCCTTCAGGCATTTTTGATTTTCCTGCTGATAAAGAAAATTTATGATATAACCCATAACAATCAATGGAACAAATATATTGTATTGTTCGCTGTTGCTTTTTACTGTTTTCATTCTGCCAATGCAGAAACCATCAATTACATCATTTCCCGTTCCGACTCCTTTTCAACGCTCATGGTGGTTCTGTCTTTTGTGATATATATTTACTTTCCTGCCAAAAGGAAATACCATTTGCACCTGCTGCCCTATATTTTTGGCTTCACGGTGAAAGAACCCACTTTGATGTATGCACCGCTGCTTTATATTTATATACTTCTTTTCGAAAAGCAGGCCGATCTGACTAAAATGTTCAGGAAAGAAAATGTTAAAAAGATTTTTTCCTCTTTCATTCCTGTTTTGCCTCTTATATTTATAGGGATAGGCTTGTTTTTGCTCAATCAAATTTTTACTCCGAAAACAGCCATTCCTTTTTTCGCTTCCCGCTGGAATTATATGATAACTCAGCCTTTTGTCATAGTTCACTATTTTAAAACATTTTTCCTGCCTACCGAACTGACAGTTGAAACCGACTGGGAGCTTTTTACAAGCATATTCAACACCAGGGCCATCATGGGAATAATGTTTGTTGCCGGATTAATAATTCTTGCATTCCGGCTTACGCGCAAATCTATTACCCGACCCATCGCATTCGGAATTTTCTGGTTCCTGATTGCGTTATTGCCTACATCAAGCATCATTCCACTGCTGGAAGTATTAAATTACCACAGAATTTATTTCCCATATATCGGACTTGTTATTTCCCTCTCATGGACCGTTTATCTTTTGTTCTTCAATAATGAGAAAAAAATATTATCCGGAATTTTCATAAAGTTCGGGGTTGTAATTTTTCTCACTCTTCTTATTATTTATCATGCTTACGGCACATACCGGCGTAATCAAATCTGGAGTTCAGACGAAACCCTGTGGTATGATGCCACTGTAAAAAGCCCATGTAGCGGCAGGGGTTTGATGAATTACGGACTTACTCAAATGCAGAAAGGGAATTACATTGTGGCGAAGGAATATTTTGAAAAAGCACTGGTACTATCACCTTTTTATTCACTTCTTCATATCAACCTCGCAATACTGCATTCCGCATTGAAAGATTATGAAACTGCCGAAAAATATTTTAAAAGCGCCATTGAAGTAGGACTATACGCGGATCAAAGCTATAACTATTATGGAAATTTCTTATTCAGCCAGAAGCGCTATGATGAAGCAGCATTCAACCTGAAAAAGTCAATTGAAATGAATCCGGCATATACAGAACCCCGTTTCACTTTGATGGCTTTGTATAATGATACCGAAGACTGGGGTGCTCTCTCCAGGCTGGCTGAAGGAACACTGTTTTATTTACCTAATGATGCAACTTGTCTTATATATATCGATGCAGCAAAAAACAAAAAAACAAAGCTGGATGTTGCCATTGAGACCGCAGAACAAAACCCCACGGAAGACAACTATATTAATCTGAGCCTGAAATACTATGAAGACGGCCAGTATGAAAAATGCATCAGCGCATGTGAAGAAGCTTTGAAAATAAATCCTAAGAACACAATTGCCTACAACAACATATGCACAGCTTACAACCAGCTTAAACTGTTTGACAAAGCTATAACCGCCTGCAATAAAGCTTTGGAAATCGACAGTAGTTTCGCCCTTGCCAAAGGAAATTTGAATCACGCAAAAAGTCAGCGGAACAAGTAAAAGAGTTTATTGACTTTTCTGCCCGTCCGGTTATTTTCCAAAAGCAAGCTGATAACCTGCCTTAATTTGCCTGGTGAACTCTGATAACGAGCGAATTTTTGACAATCTTTTAAAAATGTAGCCTGGCCGGAAATAAAATTTCGAATACGCCTTCTTTAGTATATTTTCAAGTTCTTCCCTGGTATATTTTTCGGAGGCAAAAGGTGGCACAATTTTGTCAGGAGGGTTTTTTGCAAGCTCCCGCCAAAAGTCATTTTCAAGAAACTTGTTATATAGGGCTTCTTTATAAATATTTGTTGAAGGGAATAATGTTGTGATACCGAACTGCAAATAATCGGGATTCAATTCAATTGCAAATTTTATTGTTCGGTTCATCTGCTCCATTGTTTCGCCGGGATAGCCTATCAT
>JAZDMF010000414.1:0-8555 GCA_043801235.1 Bacteroidota bacterium
TCAGGGTGACATTAGCTCAGGACTCTTCCTGACAAAAGAATAAAAGTAATAGTATTGTCAGTCTGAGTTAATCGAAGACTGATCACCGAAATTTTATTAGCAAAAGAAAGCAGCCGGAGTGAATTTTACCGGCTGTTTTTATTTTATCAATTCAAGAATCTTTTTCTTTATTTCTGAATTCTCATAAATACCAAGGAGGTTTTCACTTCCCTGCCCTATTGCCCAGACACCCACCGGTGAAGCTGTATGCTCATTGGTAGTCCACCCAAGCTGTGCATCGGAATTAAACTGTTCAACTGTTGCTTTGTCGGAAAAAAGCAATGATTTTTTTTGCAGAGCCAGTTTATCCGGATAAAAAGCGTAGCTGTTGTCAGTTGAATTGCTGTATTCATCATATCCTGTACCCAGTGTCAGTCCTCCGGTTTCGTGATCGGCTGTAACAATTATTAACGTGTTTTCCGGATATTTCAAATAAAATTCATATGCTTTTTTTACTGCATCATTAAATGCAATCACTTCATGAACAGCTGTGGCTGCATCGTTCCCGTGGCAGGCCCAGTCAATCTTTCCGCCTTCTACCATAATAAAAAATCCGGTATCGTTTTTCAAAGTGCTGATAGCTGTTTCTGTAAATTCAGCCAAAATATTTTTATATTCGGGAAAATCAATAACATAAGGAAGTGAATTTTTTTCATCGATATATGCACCTTTCACCTTCATCTGCTTATTCCGTATAACTGTATCAATAAGAATAACTGGCAGTGTGAAGATTTTATTATTTTCAGTAAGCACGGATGAATTCAAAACCAAATTAAATTTTTTTTCTTTCAGTATTGCCAGTACCTGATCAAAGTTTTTGTAAATATTTTTTGAAGTATCGGCATTTCCAAGCAAGAAACCTCCCCCTGCAAAAAAATCAAAGTTACTTGCAATAAGATCATTTATAAGGTTATCATAATTATTGCGTGTCGGCTCATGGCCAAAGAAACTGGCCGGTGTGGCATGATTTAAGGGAACATTGGTCAGTACTCCTATTTTAAAATTTTCCTTTTCCATGTATTCCGTAACGCTTTGAAATGATTCTGCTTTTGACATTCCTATCATTCCGTAGTTTGTTTTACTGCCACATGCAATAGCAGTGCCTGCCGCGGCCGACTCGGTAATTCTGAAACTATCCAGACAATCAGTTTTCATTAATCCCGATTTCCATGAAGGATTTAGAAATATTATGGAATCCGTTTTAAAATAATCCAGATATTTTTCTGTCAGAAAAACCTGGTTTAGTCCCATGCCGTCTCCGATAAATAGGAAGATATACTTTGGTGTTGACTGAGCTTCAGCCTTGCATAATCCAAAAATAACGATGAAAAGAATTAAAACAATTTTCTTCTTGATCATAATTACAACCTTAATGAATATATTTTCAAAAATACAATCTTTTCTGATTAAGTAGCCATCGGCTAATTAATAATAACTTTACTTTCTGTATCTAACCTATTGGTCTTAGTTCATCGAAGACTGACCGCTGTCATCTTTTGTCAGATTTCGATGCCTGTCTGCCGATAGGCAGAAACTCAATCTTACAAACTTAGTTTTAAACTTCTGCTTTTCGTTCGATGTATTCGTAATTATTAACTTAGCCCATGTTAATTAGTTTGCTTTCATTATTTAAAACAAAACAGAATAAATAGTAATTTTACAAAAATTTAAAACTATTCTATAATGCTCAAAGGTGCTTACACATTACTCATCACTCCATTCAAAAAAGATCTTTCATTGGATGAAGAAGGTTTAAAAAAACTTGTTGAAATGCAGGTAGAATCTGGTATTCACGGAATCGCCCCGCTTGGGGTTACCGGCGAAAATACCATGATGACCGATGAAGAAGTTTACAAAGTGGTTGAGATCATAGCGAAAAATGCAAAGGGAAAAGCGAAGATCGTTCCTGATGCCTGCTCTACAAGCCTATGGGAAGCAAAGGAACGTTGTAAAAAATTTGCAGACCTCGGTGCAGATTATATTTCCGTTTTCACTCCGTATTTCGTACTGCCAAAACAGGAAGGGCTTATAGATTTCTATGAAAAACTGGCTGACTTTTCTTCTGTGCCTATCGTGCTCCACAATGCTCCCGAACGCACCGGTGTTGATCTTCTTCCTGAAACAACAGGGCATCTTGCAAAACATCCGAACATTGTTGGAATAAAAGATGGTAACAAAAAACTTGATCATCTTGCAAAAATACTTTACCTGACAAAAGATGAGGATTTCAGTGTTTTCACAGGTAAGGATACCACAGCATTTCCCTTGATAGCCTTTGGTGGCGCAGGAACTTTCACTGTTGCCGGAAATGCGATTCCTAAAGTAATGAAAGAGCTTACCAATTATGCTCTTGCAGGTTCATTTGAACAGGCCGAAAAACTGCACTTCGAATATTACGAATTATTCGAAGCATTCCGTTTTGAATCGAACCCAATGGCAGTAAAGATGGCTCTCAACCTGATGAGGCTTCCTGCCGGAGGACACCGCTCCCCTCTCACACCATTAAGCGAAGGAAAAACAAAAATTTTAAAATCGCTGATGATACAGAAAGGACTGATAAAAGGATAAATTATGAATAAAATAATATTAAGATCACCAGCTACAACAGCCAATGTAGGTCCGGGCTACGATATTTTCGCAATGGCATTAAAAGAACCTTATGATGAAATAACACTTTCACTTGATGACAGTGGTAAAATTGAAATCATTATTTTAGGTGATATTGCTAATATCCCAACATCTGTGGAAGATAACACAGCCGGTCTTGCAATGCTTGAATTTTTCAAAAGAAAGAATATTTTAACCGGAATAAAAATTGAAATCAATAAAAAAATGCCCAGTGGTGGCGGACTCGGGACAACCGGAGCATCAGCAGCTGCCTCTATTTACGGCCTAAACAAACTTCTTAACCTTAACCTTACTTCTAATGAATTAATTGATATAGCACGCATGGGTGAAGTCGCTTCCGGCGGTTCGCCTCATGCCGATAATGTATCTGCTTCGATACTGGGTGGATTTGTTCTCGTTAAGAGTTATAATCCTATAGATGTTCTTAAACTTGATATTCCTGAGTTTCCGATTGTACTTGCAGCTATCAGAAAAAGCCAGCGTACTACAAGAGGTTTCATCACTTATGAAATTGGTCAGGAAAAACTGAAAGAACAAATGGCACGTTGCTCACGTGTTATACATGCTTTGCACACTAAAGATATTGAAGAATTCGGAAAAGCCATCAATGTGGATCACATTGCCGAACCGGTTCGTGGCGCTGCTATTCCGGAATATATTGAAACCAAGAAAAAAATTCTAACAGCAGGTGCTTTTGGCTGCACCATCAGTGGCGGAGGTTCTTCAGTAATTGCATTCTGCACCATGGAAAAACAAAATGAAGTAGAGAATATAATGCAAAAATGTTTTGGGAATAATCCTCACTTTGTAAGAACATACAAGACTTTTACAAGCAATATTGGAGTACGAGAAATATAATTTTAAAGCACCAAATCCCCATTTCCAAATCCCAAATAAACACCAATAAACAATATCAAAATTCAAAACTGTTTTATACATTGAAATTTTGAGAATTGGAATTTATTTGTTATTTGGTACTTGAGATTTAAAATTTTATTTTATGGAAAACAAATTTAATAATAAGACAATCCTTGTTACTGGATCATCGCGCGGAATAGGTAAATCAATTGCTTTATTGCTTGCAAGTGCGGGTGCTAAAATTATTGTTCATTATTCAAAAAATCAGGCAGCAGCGGAAGAAGTTCTTAGGCAGTTGGGCGAAAATGGCTTGTTTGCTGTAAAAGCAGACCTCGGCAAAGAAGAAGAAATAAAAGCAATAGTTAAATTCATTGCTGACAGTACCGGCAAAATTGATGTGCTGGTGAACAACGCAGCAGCGCATTTCAACATGAAACCCCTGGAAAATAATTTTGAAACATGGTATTCCGACTGGAAAAAAACAATCGACTCAAATCTGAGTGGTACTGCGTGCCTGTCGTATCTTGTTTCTAAGCTGATGTTAAAAAATGTTGGTGGCAGAATTATAAACATATCATCAAGAGGTGCATTCCGCGGTGAGCCCGAAGCATGGGCATACGGAGCAAGCAAAGCCGGACTGAATTCTTTAGGTCAATCCATGGCAAAAGCCCTTGCGCCACAAAAAATATTTGTATTCACCATTGCTCCGGGATTCGTTTCCACAGAAATGTCACAAAAAATCCTGTCCGGCCCGCAAGGTGATGAAATCCTCAACCAGAGCCCGTTTGGAAGAGTAGCGCTTCCTGAAGAAATTGCAAAAATTGTTTTATTCTTTGCAGGGGAAGCTCCAGAATTTATGACGGGTTGTATCGTTGATATTAATGGCGCTTCATATCTGAGAACTTAATTACTTATAAATGTACTTCTCATAAAATACAAAAATAAAGCAGCCTTATTCTATTACCTTATCATAGATTTTTTTATCTTCTGAAAAATTAATCTCCGTTTAATAAAATTTTTTGATTTGTAATGCGTTTACATTTTTGTTATTAAAAATGAACGCTATGAAAAAAGCCGGTTTGATTACAGTTTTCGTATTTTCAGTACTATTTACTTTTTTATTCTACAAGCATTCGGCCGGGCTGAACCTGCTGTTATTTGAAACTGCTGTATTCGGCATGTTGCTTATCACAAAAAAAAATAAGCTAAAAAATCCAAATTCCATATACGTTTTTTCAGGCACTTTGCTTTCAGTAATTTTAGTGGTAATCAATAATTCCGTATTATCAATTGTTGTTAATCTTATATCATTTTATGTATTGACCGGAATTCTGATCTATCCTGAAGCCCGGTCTTTGTTAAGTTCATTTCAGTTAGCCACTCACAATATTTTCAGTTCCACAGTATATTTTTTTAAAGAAATTTTTACTTACGGAGGCAAAAGTTTAAAATTCTGGAACAAAATCATAAAACTGCGTATCATCATCATCCCTTTAATCATTATAGTTGTTTTTATTATTCTTTATCATTTATCAAATCCTGTGTTTGAAAAATATTTGAATATCACCGGTACTCACATATCCAATATCCTTGATAAAATATTTTCGGGAATAAATGTTGAATTGATCTTTATTTACATTTTCGGATTGGCAGTCAGCATCTTCATATTCATGCGGGTCAGAAATGAAAGAATTATCAGCTATGATATAAATACAGATGATATTCTACAACGGGTGAGAAGACCTAAAAATTTAAGAAATTTACAAATGGCTCCATTGGTAAATGAGCTTAGTGCCGGCGTTTTCATGCTTTTTGTACTGAATGTTCTTATTTTATTTTTAAATATTATTGACATTTACTGGGTGTGGTTTAATTTTGAATGGAACGGGCAGTACCTCAAACAGTTTGTTCACGAAGGCACTTATCTGCTTATAATTTCAATCCTTATTTCTATTGCTATCATATTATTTTTCTTTCGCGGAAATCTTAATTTTTACAGGAAAAATAAATTATTGAAGATACTTAGTTATGCATGGCTCGGACAGAATTGCATACTGGCTGCCTCAGTTGCAATCAGGAACTTCTGGTATATTCATTACTTTTCACTTGCCTATGGACGTATTGGTGTACTGTTCTTTCTTCTGTTAACACTTTTTGGAATTTACACGGTAATTATAAAGATCAGAAGAAAAAAATCATCTTTCTATTTATTCCGAACTAACTGCCTTGCCTTGTACCTCTTACTTATTCTTATGGCTGCATTTAACTGGGACAATATCATTGCCCGATACAACTTCAGTCATTATAAAAGTGCTTTTATTCATTACAATTTTCTCAGTACCTTATCTGATAAAGCCCTGTCTTATCTTGATAAATCAATGGATGATCTTAAGGAAATAGATAAAATTCAGAAAACACTTTTCCCTTTTGAAGAAAAATACATGAATATCAATAATTATTATGATGCCGTTCAGAAACGAAAAAATGTTTTTCTGAAAAAATGGGAATCGAAAGATATTCTGGAGTGGAATTATGCAGAATACCGGGCTTATCAGGAGCTCAAAAAAAATAAATAATCCGCTTTCGCATAAATCATACTGAAAACGGGTTAAAACTGTATCCACCAGCTAGAGAGCTAAGTCCAAAATCCCAAATCCCAAGATCCAAATTTCAAGAGGACTTGCGCGTAAAACTTGTGGCTTGGGGCTTTAAAAGAAATACGGAAATTACTGCCTGCTGCAGCAAGTATTCCATGCTCAAAATAATTACGCAAATATTATTAAAGAAAATTTTGAATAGCCTTGCTATATGATTATATTTGTTTCCCAAATTATTCCTCAATGTTTCATTATAAGCTCATATCGTTATTATTTATTTGCGCTTTATATTCCTGCAACATTTCAAAACATAACAGCGAATCAACCATACAGCAAAAACCCGCTAATAATGCTGAAAGTACACTAAAGCTTATTTTTGTTAATTTCAAAATCACCAAAGATTCAACTGCGGAAATTTCCACTGTTAATCTGACCAAAATCAAAATTACCGACGGAAGTATTAAAAAAGAAAATCTATCCGATATTTACAAACCTGTTTATCAAAACGAATTAAGATGTGTGTTTGAAGATAATAATGGGGAAAATATTTATGAAACAATTATTGAACATCCGTTATTCAAGAAATACGAATATGCCATGGATGATGGCAGTATCGGTGTAAAAAATATTGTTTTACAGGAAGCTGTTTTTTCCATAAGGACTGACTACAGGAATGAAATGAATTACGTTCACATTTTTGAAAAATTATCATCCTCTGATGAAAAAGAAATTGCAAAACTTGAATTGAAAAAATAAAATCAATCCTATGAAAAAAATCACAATCCTGATTACAGTCGTAATTATTTGTCTGAACTGCTGCAGATCATACTCCCAGACTTTCGTTGTTGATACCCTATTATACAACGGCGACAAAAACAAACTTCTCAATATTGTTATGATGGGCGATGGATATACATCTGGCGAACAGGCTCAGTTTGTTACCGATGCAACCAATGTTAAAGATTATTTTTTCAGCCAGGCGCCCTTCAGCAATTATGCAAATTACTTTAATGTTTTTGCCATTGAAGTGCCATCCAACGAATCTGGAGCCAATCATCCCGGAACATCTGCTGATTCTGATTGTCCCCCGGTTCCGGTTTCAACAGCCGATAATTATTTCGGCAGTACTTTTGATTCATACGGAATTCACCGGCTTGTTTGTATTCAGCATTATGATTCGGCATCCTATGTACTTACCGATAATTTTCCTGTTTACGATATTGTTCTTGTGATTGTAAACTCACCATATTATGGCGGCTCCGGTGGGTATTATGCAGTATCCACCACAAATGTCAACTCTGGTGATGTATCCGTACATGAAATCGGCCATTCATTTGGTGATCTTGCCGATGAGTACTGGTCGGGTTCGCCATGGGAAGCTCCCAATGAAACACAAGATTCCGATCCTTCAACCATCCGATGGAAAAACTGGCTTTATGATAACGGCATTGGCATCTATGCTTTTTCAGAAGATAATTCATGGTACCGTCCGCACCAGGGGTGTAAAATGCGGATGCTGAATGTTCCTTTCTGCAGCGTATGTTCTGAATCTTTGATCGAAAAAATTCACAGCATGGTAAATCCTGTTTATAATTATTCGCCATCCAATTCTTCAACATTACTTGCCGATACTGCATTGCTTGATTTCAGCCTGTATCTTCTGCAACCCATTCCGAATACCCTGAAAACAGAGTGGGAAACTGATGGAATACTTGTCTCAACCAATACTGATAATTATCAAATCGATCCGGATACGCTTGTTATCGGCAGCCACCAGGTTGTTGCAACTATTACCGACACTACAGTTCTTACACGCAGCGACGATCACTGGACAACACATATTTATAATGTCACATGGAATATCACGAAATCGCTAACAGGGATCAATATAAATACTCAAATGAACTCCACGGATATTCTTCTTTACCCGAACCCTTTTTCTGATAAGCTGAATATATCGTATCACATTGATGCGGAAACGAAAGTTGTGATTGAAATTATTGATGCAAATGGAAAAATTGTCAAGAAAGTCATAAATAAAAAGCAAAGCGCAGGTAATTATGAACTTTCTCTTGATGCTGCTGAGATTGGAAATATTAAAGGAACGAATTTTATCAGGTTCACATTCAATAATCATATCATTGTTGAACCGATAATGAAGTTAGAATAATCTTTCAGCTGATATTATTTTTTTTTTGACACCGAAAGTGTCAAATGTGAATAAAATTTGGAAGAATTCATAAACCCTGAAGGGTGGGGTGTTAAATTAGTTAGTAAAATTGTTAATAACATCCCCCCCATAAATAGATATATAGCAATAAATACAGTTACCTTAGTGCCATAATATGCTAACTATGGAAACTAATTACAATGCTCAATTCTGGAAAGCAAAAGCAGCAGCAAAAGCAGCCATTATCAAAAGTTTAGGTAAAA
>JAZDMF010000028.1:0-4575 GCA_043801235.1 Bacteroidota bacterium
ATACATCACAACCCGCGGGGCATCTCGACATAACAAGAGGTCGGTGGCTGGAGGATGTTATCAACTATTACTTGGGTAAGTCAAGTTGTGGGCTAACGTTAAAAAGTCAATTTTTGTTTGATCCAATAAACCCGGTACTTAATAATGTAAATTCTATATATATTCTTAATGATGGCTCAGATGTTAAATCATCTGGGACAATATCATCTACTCCGGCAATATGGAATTTTACCACATTTAATAAAATACTTGAAAATCTTAAAACAATTTTACATGTACAATGGTACAGGGACGGGAATAATTTTGTAATTGAACATGATTTATTTTTTGAAAACGGGTATTCATATACACCTAATCCACAAACAACAATAGATCTGACAGGGATTATTTCCAAAATGACCGACTTGCCGGAAATAGTCAAGACAAACAAATATACTTACGATAAAGGGAATATCTATCGCAGTGAAAAAATCAGTAATGGATCATTTACGGATTTTGATTTTTCTCCATTAATAATTGACTATGATTTACAGATAGGCAAACCGGATAACATCAAAACAGAGAATATTGATTTTGTTTTGGATTTTGCAGGGATATATTCAAATCCAGGCAGTTACAGTAATGATGCAATTGTTATGGTTGCATGTCGTCTGGAAATGATAGATCCTGTTAATGGGACATTTCATCAGGTTGTTATAAACGAACCCGGTTACAGGACAAATGAAGAAGTAACAAATGGTTTTCTTTGCCTGAGTAATTTATTCAATCGGTTCTGGCGTTGGCAGCGAATGCTAAAGCAGGGCACAGTAAACGGTTTAATAGAACAGTTCCACAGCGAAACCGGGAAAATATTACAGACCGTGACAATACAGGATTGTAACATGGAATATTTTGACCAGTTCACGCATTTTAAAACCAATTTAGGAACGGGCAGAAAAATAAGCTGTAAGCATAACAGACAATTAAAAGAAACTGAATTGACAATACTGATATGAGCGGAATAAATGAAGGCATAAAACAACCATTACGCTTTTATGATTCGGCTGTAAAGCAGAATTTCAGAAGGGAATGGATACATAAATCCGGGCTGGTAAATCAGAAAGAAGCAGCCGGGGTTAACTGTGTTATATGTCCTAATAATGTCATTATACCGTTTCAAATCAGGCGCATTCATTCAATGAACCCCGTAACTGTATTTGATTTGATTCAATACGATTCAACGACAGGGGGCTGGACTATTGTTGAGGACTTATTCAATATCATTCCTGCGCCCTATACAGATCATTTGCGGATAGTTCAGATGCAGCAAGTGGATAATATATTATGGAACCCAAAAGCATCATTCACCTCTGATATTGATTGCGGTTTATATTACGTTCATGTCAGTGATTCAGTCAGTAGTTGGTATTCTGAGGTATTCGAGATAATTGATTACGATGCTGGCAGGAATATACATATCAGTTTAAAGCCGCCTAACCAGGGGGTATTGCAGACAACGGCGATAGCATGGACAGTTGGACCGGACACGCATTATATAAATTTAGGACATAAAGCAGTTTAACATGGCAGACATTGAAGAAAGAATATCAGGACTAGCGAACGAACCGAACCCGGCGGATGATGTAAATATTATATTGGATTATTCTACATGGCCGCTGCCGAGGCAAAGTACAAAAGCACAATTATTAGCGGCTGAAATTGCAGCACGGTTAGCGGCTGATTTGGCAACCCGCACGGGGGCGGGACTGCTTACCAACGGATTGATGCCTTCAAGTCCTTCGAGTAACTATTTAAAGAATGCTGATTTTATTGCAGCCGGGTATTCGGTAAATGAATATAACGCCTTGTTGTTATTAGACGCTGCGATAAACAGCTTGGCGCTGAACGGTGAGTTGGATGTAATAATAAGTCTTTCTAAAACAGAAATACTTGCACT
Source organism: Bacteroidota bacterium (assembly GCA_043801235.1). GTDB lineage: Bacteria > Bacteroidota > Bacteroidia > Bacteroidales > CG2-30-32-10 > DAOQAK01. The sequence goes on from JAZDMF010000028.1 coordinate 1,937, forward strand.
GAACAGCACACCCGTATTGAAACTTGCGGCTCCATTGGCGGGGACATTTTATCATATTACAGAGTTTCTTGCAAAGAACAATTACAGTGGTGATTTCTATGTATGTAACGCGGCGGGAATAGTATTTAGATTTGTTGGCGGGGGTGCAGATGCCATTGTGACAATGACACAGGCTTTCGTTCAGTCAGCGGCAGTTTTAAGAATGAAGTTCCCGGTAGAAGAACATGCACTATTAGTAGCAGCGGGGATAGAGGCTTATGCGCCTGTTGCTGATCCAACAGAAAATTCTCCGGCAACAGCAGGAACAATACAGGCAATATTCAGGTATCAGGTTCTTTCAGATTTTGCCGGGGCAATACCTACACCAACAGCCCCGTGTTGTATTATTCCTTTGAATGATGATTTTATAAATGCTGATTTAACAGGATTAGGTAATTTAGAAATACATCATGCACAGGGAACAGAAAATGTTTTAGCACTTGCGATTATTGACAATACCGGAGCCGGGGGAATGGGTGCGTTTACATTTACTCTTGGTAACGAGGCCGGGGCTGATACAAGCAATTACGTAACCGTTCCGATAGGTGCTCCCATTGTTGGAACGTGGCATTGGTTTTTAATATTACAGTTATAATGAGTGACTTTCTGAAAATATCGTATAGTAACAGTTGTGACATTGGCGGGTCGGTATTTACCGATCCTTCAAATGCTTTTGCTTATACTATTTTCCTGCCCGTAAATATCGGAGAGGGTGCTTACGAATTTAAAGAAGAAGGCCGTGAGGACGGTGAGGGAAACTTCATCCGGGACTTTGGTCGGCTGCAAAGAGATTATACATTTGAGTTGGTTATTCCCGAATACACTTATGATTCTTTATGTCATGTCATGATTCATGACACGGTAAAGATCACAACCAAGTACGATGAAAATTCACGGGTATTTAATTTTAAAGTTGGAAGTCCTGAATGGCTGCAAAAAGGCGGGGTTTGCAAGGTTCAGGTTTCCTTTACGGTGAATTACATAATAACATCGGGATGCTGTCAGGAAAACAAGCTCACTTATCAACCGTGCTTGTCGTGCATACAAGATGTATATACAGATAGTTTTGAAATAATAGATTGGATTGCCGTGAATGATCCAATAATTGTAGATCATTTACCGACAGTTGTTGATGATGGTGATATATACATGGTCGGTGTTTTAGTTGGTGGAGTACTTACCAATAATCAACTATACGTATGGTCAACCGGGTATCCTTATAACGGTTCATGGCATATTTTCCCCGGTCAAACTTTTGGCGAAGGATCATTAGCGTGGGGGGTGTGTTTTACAAAAGATGGAATAGATTATTATTTCTATTTTGATGGTGTGAGTTGGCAGCCTTATAAAGTCTTTAAGTCAGTAGTTAATTCAGGTGTTACTATTATTTGTAAGTGCTACTGTTTACCGGATACGTGGGCACATTTAAAGATCAGTGCAGACGGGGGTGCAACATATAATTACTACGGAGCACTGACAAGTAAGACCGAAGCGGAAGCAACGGGAATAATAGTAACCGGATTAACTATTGGTGTGAGTTATAAATTTAAGTTTGAATTGTTGAACAATAATTGCAACTACGGATATTCCAGTGTTGTAACTATTGTCAAAGCATAAAGATACTGTTGTGTGTGAAATTAAATTATTAACAATTTAAAAACAACAGAGTATGAGTCAGAATTTAGACCCGACTTGTCCGCAGGGATGCGTTGGCGCACCGGCTGAGAATACGTTCGATTACTGTAAACAGACTATTGTTACAGGTGAAGTTGGATTAGTGTTTTTGGCGGGAGGTGCAGCCCAATGTTTCACTGACTGGACACAGTTGGGGGAGTGGGCAACCAGGATTAGCGAAACATCTATGGACCCGGACGCAATAAGGCGTTTCAGGGGTGTTGGTGATGCACCTGGCGGTACTTCGGATGCTGTTGACATTTCTCTTTGTCAGAAGTATTATCCTGAAAAAACCTTTACATTGAATTTTGATGTAGAGGACGTTTCTCAGGAGAATTACGATTTTATGAGGCAGGTGGAATGTAATCAGCTTTTGAAGGGGTGGTATGCAGCCGGAGGGTATTTGTTCGGAGGCAACTGTGGTGTCGATGTTTCTATTGGAGTGAACTATGTTATTGAACGTGGTTGTAAGACCTTGCACAAAATCAAGTTCATTTTCTCGTGGGAGCATCAGTTTTCACCGCAGCGCACTGTAAATCCAATTGCCTAAAACAGGGGGTGAGCGGGAGTTCACCTCTTGTTTGTTTTTTTATTATCTTTGCATTATGGTTTTATTCGATATAAATTCAGTTCCTGCCCATCATCTTCCGGTTTATTCGGAGGCATATCAATACAATGCTGATTATACGGCGAGGTATTATGTAACAGGTGAAACGGTCCCGGCGCTGTGTCCTGTGGTTTGTATAGAAGATAAGATTTACATATTTGACCATTTGAACCCGGCACATTACTTTAAGTTGATTGGATTAACGCAGACCGGGGCAACGAAAAACCTACAGGCATTGGTAGTGATTCAGGGCAAGGTCACATATTGGGGTTGGGGATTAATACCGGGAGAAGTTTACTATGCGGACAATCCTATGGTA
>JAZDMF010000029.1:0-2059 GCA_043801235.1 Bacteroidota bacterium
TCCCTGTAACCATACTTGGTGAAGATGTTACAGGCAATGCACTTGATTATAATGAATACTACCAAATAATGGAGCCGATTCTCGACGGTTTTAATAACGACAAGCCACAGGGACTTTCATTTATTATTGAAGGAATCCAGACAGGAAGTAATTTGTATGATGTTGGAATACAAAACATTAATGCACCGGAAACCGGAGTAAACTTGGGTAGCGCAGAAACAGTCATCGTGACACTCAGAAATTTTGGAACCGATGTGATTGCAGGAATACCTTATGAAATTGTTTTATCCGGCCCTACCGGGACCGATACATTAATGGGAATTTATAACAATGCCATTGCACCAGGTGAGTTTGTTGAAGTAACATTAAATGAAACCGTAAACTTATCCGAATATGGAGATTACACATTTACTGCCTGCACAACATTGGATGGAGACAATTATCCGGATAACGATTGTTTTGCTAAACCGGTTACAAACGAGGAACCTTTTCCATGCACTGATAGCCTTTATCTTCAGGGAATTACAGCCGACAATCCGTATGGAGTACATTATTGGGAAATTGGCGGGGAGTATATTTTTGTGAGTCCTAATACTTCCTATCCTACCTGGTATCATGATTTTACCGACATTGTATATAATGTTTACATGGGTGAACCCTGTGTAATCGGAATAGGTGCAGAGGCTGGATATGAGTATTTTGATGTTTGGATTGATTACAACGATGATGCCGTATTTACAAATGACGAATTGGTTGTTGATGATGGATATTTGGAGAATAACTATTATATTATTGGTGGCCCCTGGATATATGATTTTCCAGTTTCGTTTGATTCTCCGGTTGTACAATTGGGTGAACATTATATGAGATGCAGGACCAAAGATTGGGCATTGGTAGAAGATGCCTGCGAAGTTTCCTGGCAAAGGGGAAACTGTCTTGATTTTAAGATTAATATTCAGCTGAGAACAAATGATGTAAGTACATTATCCCTTGATATGCTGGGTTTTTATCCTCCTGAAACAGTTGTAGCCCCTGTTGCAACAATAAAAAATTATGGATCAGCAGCCCAGACCTTTAATGTTACGCTTACTATTGGTGCCTATAGCTCAACAAAGACCATAACACTTTTAAACAGCATGGAAACAATAAATGTTGCTTTTGATGAATGGACGGCTCCCGAAGGGGATTTTACGGCTACAGTCTGTACCTCGCTGGAAGGTGATGAATATGCTGCGAACGACTGCAAATCACTGTCGGTAGGTGTACACAGTGGTGACTTTATATATGCCTTTTGTACTTCTGACCATACAGGAACTTTAAAACGGGGTACCGTTACCTTCGAATTGGATAATCCTGGACAGGTTTATCAAATTTCTCCATCAAAACTTGAAAACGATTTCATTTCCGGAGGTTGCTGGGCCGATGGTACATGGTACGGTTGCACCTATTATGAAGGTGGGATTTATTCGATTAGTAACAAAACCGGAGATATGCAATTGGTATATAATACCCCATCACTTAATGCTCTTGCTTATGATGGCTCGGTTTTTTATGCAGCCTCTAATGATAAACTGTATGAAATTAACCCTGATAATGGAAGTTGTACACTAATCGGTTCCTTTGGTATTCTATATCCAATGCTTGGTATGGGGTGTAATAGTAAAGGAGAACTTTTTGGCTACACTGCAGGTAATGAAGAACCGAGTATTTTATACAAAATTAACAAAAATACAGGTGCTCTTAGTTTTGTTGCAAACCTGTCTTTCGGTCTTATTTATGCCCAGGATATGGAATTTGATAAAAATTTTGATGTTTGTTACATTACTGCTTACAATAGTGAGTTTAGTGGATTATGTACGGTCAATATTGAAACAGGGCAAACAACCTTAATCGATTATTTTGAGAATATGGTTGAGATTACTGGTTTTGCAATTCCATATTTACCTGATTTAGTTCCACCATCAACGGAGATTATCAAAGAAGAATTTATACTTATGCCTAATCCAACACAAGGATTAGTAACCATTACAGGTGCTGATTTGCGTGAGATTACAATTAC
>JAZDMF010000031.1:0-3508 GCA_043801235.1 Bacteroidota bacterium
TCGATACCGTAAAACAGATTTTCACGAAATATCTTGAAACCAACAGCCACAGGAAAACGCCGGAGCGTTATTCTGTTTTAAGGGAAATCTATCTTCAGGAAGGGCATTTCGATATTGAAACGCTTTACATACGGATGAAGATTAACAAATACCGTGTGAGCAGGGCTACTCTTTATAACACCATTGAACTTCTTCTTGCATCAAACCTTGTAGTAAAGCACCAGTTCGGCAAAAATGTGGCGCAGTTTGAAAAAGCCTATAAATTCAAACAGCACGATCATGTGATTTGCATAGAATGCGGAAAGATGCTCGAGTTCTGCGATGCGCGCATACACGAGATAAAAGCATCGGCTGAAAAACTACTGGGTTTCGAAATCTCGCAACATTCCCTTATTTTCTACGGAAAGTGTAAAAAGCATTCCGATTCTAAACATAAATAACTTTTAAGGTGAAAAATATTGATGTATTGATAGGTCTTCAGTGGGGTGATGAAGGCAAAGGCAAGATTGTGGATGTACTCACCCCGCAATATGAAATCATTGCACGCTTCCAGGGCGGCCCGAATGCAGGGCATACGCTGGAGTTCGACGGAATGAAGCATGTGCTTCACACTATTCCTTCCGGAATTTTTCATGCAGGAAAAATGAATGTCATAGGCAACGGCGTGGTGATCGATCCCGTAATTCTGCATAAAGAAATCCTGAAACTTGCCGAACGAAAGGTGGATGTGAGCAAAAACCTGATGATTTCGAGGAAGGCGCATCTTATTCTTCCTTCGCACAGGCTGCTTGATGCCGCTAATGAAGCTGCCAAGGGAAAAGAAAAAATAGGTTCCACGCTGAAAGGTATAGGCCCTGCCTATACTGATAAAACAGCACGTAACGGAATAAGAACAGGCGATATAGAAAAAAACGATTTTATTCAGATATATGAATCTCTGAAAGGCAAACATCTTGAACTTATTAAAAACCTTGGTTTCGATTTTTCACAATATGCCATTGACGGCCTGCTTTATTCTGAGTATGAGAAAAAATGGTTTGAAGCCATCGAAGTATTGAAAAGTGTTCCCTTTACCGACAGCGAAATATTCATCAATAAAAGCCTTGCAGAAAATAAAAATGTGCTGGCTGAAGGCGCCCAGGGTTCGTTGCTGGATATTGATTTCGGGACTTACCCTTTTGTAACTTCATCAAATACCGTATGCGCCGGTGTTTGCACTGGATTGGGAGTTTCGCCAAGAACTATCGGTGAAGTGTACGGTATTTTTAAAGCATACTGTACACGTGTGGGGAGCGGCCCCTTCCCTACCGAATTGTTTGACGAAACAGGCGAAGCTATGCGCAAGAACGGCAATGAATATGGTTCAACAACAGGAAGGCCAAGGCGCTGCGGATGGCTCGACATTCCGGCTTTGAAGTATTCAGTCATGCTCAATGGAACCAGCAGGCTCATCATGATGAAAGGAGATGTGCTGAGCAGCTTTCAGAAAATAAATGTCTGCACTACCTACCGCTACAAAAATTCAGAAATCGATTATATTCCCTATGATATCAACACAAGCAAAATTGTTCCTGTATATAAAGAGTTTGACGGATGGTATCAGCCTGTGAGTAATATTTCATCATTCGAAAAATTGCCCGGCGAACTGAAAAAATATATCGGCTTTATTGAAAACGCAGTAAATACGTCTGTTTCCATAGTATCGGTAGGACCTGACAGGACACAGACAATTATCCGGTAAATCATTCCGATTTCAGGCTGCACTTTTTTATCTGACGAACAGTATGCTTATTTGAATTGAGCATTTATACATTTCAAATTCATTTGAAATTATTCGTACATTTGTAATTATGAAAAACACAACAACCATGAAAGCCATTATATATTTTTTTATTCTATTTCTGTTTTCCTTTAAATTATTTTCCCAGGAATATAAAGAGAGCGAACTGCCTGCTGAAGTGCTCAGCAGTTTTAATGATAAGTTTACACACGAAGGAAATGTGGTCTGGTTCAAGGATGCAGACATTTTTACCGCTTCCTTTACATCGGAATATCAGAATTTAAAAGTAGGTTTAACCAGCGAAGGGAAATGGATTGACACAAAATATGAAATTGCATCCAAAGAATTGCCCGCGCAGATTTTATCATACATCAACTCTAAATTCAAGGATGCAAAAATTAAAGAATCATCGTTAAGGGAATCGGCCACCGAAAGCGATCATTATTATATTATCCTGGAAAAAGAAGAAATTACCAGCGTAGCCGAACTTTTTTTTGATGTGAAAGGTAATTTTATTAAAAAAAATGTGCCCGCTGATTTTTACAAATCTTCAGGGAACGACCATACGACTGTGACTGTTCCGTCTGACATCCTCGCTGCTTTTAAAACCAGACTGCCCGATGCAATAATCAGTAACTGGAAAGCAGAAGGCTTATTATACACAGCTTATTTCGTTAATGATGAAATGAACGGCCGTGCAGAATTTACATCCGGGGGCATCTGGAATTTCACAAAATACACTTTTTCCGAAAAAGAACTTCCCGGCCCTGCCATGAGCCATTATAAAAGTAATTATACGGGTTATAAGATAAAAACTTCCGAACTGGTTCAGGAACCTGCCGTTACTGATTATTATTATGTTTATGCAAAGAAGGACGGCATAGGGCAACCCCGTGTTGAATTATGTTATTCTCTGACAGGAAAATTCATTAAACAGCTTACTTCCGAAGACATAAATGATGATATAAATACTGACGTGAGCGAAAATATTTCTGACACAACTGCCGGTAAAATTGAAAACACTACTGAATCCATAAGCATAAAAGAACTGCCTTCACAGGTCATAACTTACATTAAAGAAGCCTATAACGGCTATACCATTAAAGAAGCAATAATGAGCACTTCCGATAAAGGAACTTTCTATTGTGTAAAGATCAAAAAAGAAGGGAAAAAAGAAATTACCGAACTTTCTTTTGACATGAATGGAAAATTTCTTGAAAAGAAAGGTGGAGAAGAGGAAGAATAATTTCTGAAACCGATCAGAATTCGAGTTTCAACTGAGGGTTCAGGTTAAAGGTTCTCCTGTGATGCTTGTTGACGCCCTCTTTCTGGATAGCCTCATAATGTGCCACGGTAGGATAACCTTTATTTTTTCCCCAGTGATATGCGGGGCATTCCTTATCGAGTTTTACCATGTAATCGTCGCGGTATGTTTTGGCAAGAATAGAAGCTGCTGCTATTGACATGTACAAGCCATCGCCGCCTACAATTGTTTTGTGCGGGATGTCGTTGTATTTACGGAAACGGTTTCCGTCAATTAGCAATAACTGAGGTTTCACTTTCAGTTTCTTCACAGCTTTATGCATTGCATTGATGGAAGCATTTAGAATGTTATCCCTGTCAATTTCTTTATGTGATACTTCAGCAACGGCCCATGCGATGGCTCTTCTCTGTATATCTTTCCGTAGTTTTTCACGCTTTTCGGAAGTCAGTTTTTTTGAATCGTTC
>JAZDMF010000032.1:0-2530 GCA_043801235.1 Bacteroidota bacterium
CGCTCCCGATATGAAACACATTCTTTTTATTAAAGATGTGAAACTTGATTCTACCGTTAATGATCTGTATCCTGACCTGCCCAAAGCAGATGCCATGCTTTTTGACGATCTTATGTACCGTCACTGGAACAGTTGGACAGATTATGCATACAGCCATGTTTTCTTTGCAGCATATGACACGCTTGGAAAAATTGGAACAGCAACTGATATTATGTTGAATGAAAAATATGATTCTCCTCTTACACCCGATGGCGGCATGGAACAAATTACATGGAGCCCCGACGGAAAATTAATTGCATACACCTGCCGCAAACTTCACGGAAAAGATGAAGCTCTCAGCACCAACAGCGATATATATATATATAATATTGAAACAGGTAAAACAGAAAACATCAGCGAGGGAATGCCTGGATACGACCAGGATCCGGTGTTCTCGAACGACGGAAAGAAAATTGTCTGGTGCAGCATGAAAACCGCCAATTATGAATCTGATAAAAAGCGAATAATGCTTTATGACTATGCAACAAAACAGCATACTGATCTTTCTGAAAATTTCGATGAAAGTACTTCCAATTTTCGCTGGGATCCACTTGATGATAACACAATTTATTTCATCAGCGGCATAAATGCAACTTATCAGTTGTGGTCAATCAATATCCCAACAAAAAAAATTACCCAGGTAACTGATGGAATATTTGATTTCACTGAAATGGTTACTGCTCTCAGCAAACCAAAAAAATCAAAATATTTCCAAACGATTCTTGTAGGAGCTAAAATGTCGATGTCGATGCCAACAGAAATTTTTAAAGTAGAAAAAGTAAAAAAGAATATTGAGGAAACACAAATTACTTTTACGAATAAAGCATTGCTTGACACATTGACAATGGGGACTGTTGAAAAACGCTTGATCACCACCACCGACAACAAGGAAATGCTGGTATGGGTGATATATCCGCCAAACTTCGACAAAACAAAAAAATATCCTGCATTGCTATATTGCCAGGGCGGGCCGCAAAGTGCCGTGAGTCAGTTCTGGTCGTACCGGTGGAATTTTCAGATCATGGCAGCGCACGACTACATCATTGTAGCTCCCAACAGGCGCGGACTTCCAACATTCGGTCAGGAATGGAATGACGAAATTGCATTGGATTACGGCGGGCAAAACATGAAAGATTACCTGACTGCAATTGATACTGTTTCCACAGAACCTTTTATTGATAAAAACAGCCTGGGTGCTGTAGGAGCCAGCTATGGGGGGTTTTCTGTATACTGGCTGGCGGGCAATCATAACAAGCGTTTTAAGGCATTTATCGCCCACTGCGGAATGTATGATTTTGAGAGTTGGTACGGTACCACCGAAGAAATGTGGTTTGCCAATCATGATCTTGGCGGAGCTTACTGGCAAAATCCGAAACCGAAGAGTTACGATTTCTCACCGAACAATTTCATTGGTAACTGGGATACTCCCATACTTGTTATTGAAGGGGGTTATGATTTCCGTATACCTTACACTCAGGGAATGGAAGCATTCAATTCGGCCCAGCTGCGCGGCATTCCTAGCGAATTTCTTTTCTTTCCCAACGAAACACACTTTGTCCTGAAACCACAGAATGCTGTATTGTGGCAGCGAACCTTCTTTGCATGGCTTGACAAATGGCTGAAAACTGATAAAAAATAAATAATCGCTAATATCGTATAGAAAATGTTTTTGTACAATATATTAATCTGCTGAAATCAGCGTAATCAAAAGGAAATAATAATTTTCTCCCGCAGATTGTGCAGATTCATACAGAAAAAAATTATTCATATTGAATTAACATAATCAAATACATTGGTATACTCACACAACAATTAATCAAAGGATATATGAGCGGATTTTTCGGTGCAATTTCAAAAGAGGATTGCGTAAATGATGTATTTTATGGTACGGATTATCATTCACACCTGGGAACAAAAAGAGCCGGAATGGCTTTTTACTCAAAAGATAAAGGATTCCACCGGAACATACACAGTTTGGAGAATGGGTATTTCAGGAGCAAATTCGAAGACAATCTTCCCGGATTTGAAGGAAATAGCGGTATCGGGGTGATAAGCGACAATGAATCCCAGCCTATAATTGTCACTTCGCATCTCGGGCGCTTTGCTGTAGCTACCGTAAGCAAAATTGTAAATATCGACGAGCTGGAGGAGCGTTACATGAAAATGAATCGCGTTTTTGCTGAGAACAGTCAGGGTACGATCAATCCCACAGAACTTGTGGCCATGCTGATTGCCGACGGTAAAGATTTTGTATCGGGCATTGAAAATGTTTATGAACTGGTGAAAGGCTCCTGCTCAATATTAATATTGACCAAAGACAGCATCATTGCTGCCCGCGACAAACTTGGAAGGACGCCTGTTATCATTGGGAAAAAAGCAAACGCATATTCAGTGGCATTCGAAACATGTGCATACCCAAACCTGGGTTATGAAATTGAAAAATATATCGGACCGGGAGAGATCGTCCGGATCACTGCTGAAGGACATGAAC
>JAZDMF010000065.1:0-7809 GCA_043801235.1 Bacteroidota bacterium
TTATTAATAGTGGTAACACTTATGTTTTCGCTGAATGTTTTACCTGTTTCCAATGGATTGCTGATAGTGACAGTAAAATCGGTTGCATCGATTTTGCTGTTTGCTGTTTCAATGGAAGAACTGTCAACGGTATTTCTTCTTAGAATTTTGAATTTTACGAAATCGGTATCAAAAGTATCATTGTACTTCAGCTTTTTAGAAATATTAGCAGGTATGGTATTATAAAAGGTTTTCTGGGTTTTGAAATTTAAAAGAGATACGAAAGTGTTTTTCTCAATCGAAATTTCAAAAGTAGAATCCGTAGAAAATGATATTTTAATCGGAGTACTTATAACCTGCAGGTGAGATGTATCCACATCAATATAAAACGGGCAATTTTCATACGCTTCAATAGACCTGCCTAAATTTTTGCTTTTGTAAAGATAGGTTACATACAGGCCAAGGTCCTTTACGGTTTTCCGCGATAAGTACTTTGATTTTAAAATCCCGATTTCATTTTCCAGTTTTTTTTGATCTTTGAAAATGTCCAGTTCCTGCACAAAGGTTGATGAAGCAAGGCTTTTTGATTTTGACTCATCCTTTATTAATATTGTGCATTCAACTTTATAGACAGGAGTTGTGTACCTGGTGTACAAATAAGATATAGCCAATAAAATAATAATGGAAACGGAAAAGATTTTCCAATGACTTATTACTTTATGAAATTCAGCTTTAAAGTCAATGGATTGATCTTTTTCATCTATTTTGCCAGACTCTTTTTTTATGTTGGACATATTTTTTGAAAAGATTATTTGCTAAAATAGTTCAGTATTAATAATAATGTGGTAATAGTACTTATTACTGTGGCAAAAGGAAATGGGTTTGTTCCAAAGAATTTTGCTTTATTGGGTTTAACATAAACCACATCTTCGGGCAATAGATAAAAATAGGGTGAACTGATAATGTTCTTGTCGGTTAAATCCAGATAAACTATTTTATTGTTTTCGGTTGAACGAACAACCATAATATCGGTACGGTTGCCATTCACAGTTAAATCGCCTGCCATTCCCAGTGCCTGGAGTATATTTACCTGGTTATTTCTTACCGCATACGTTCCGGGTTTGGTAACTTCGCCCAATACAGTAATATTGAAATTTACAAGCTTTACAAAAACGGTAGCGTTTTTCAGATAAACATTCACTGATTCCTGAATTGTTTCCTGGCATTCTTTAATAGTTAAATCCTTTACCTGAATTTTGCCGGCAAGCGGAAGTTTCACACAACCCGAATCATCAACATCATAACTGTTCAGATATGCACCCAAATCGGAAATTGAACTTCCTGCATTGCTTTCATTGCCTATTGAAATACTTGTTTCATCATTTATGGGAATAATTTTGATGTACAGGGCATCAGAAACACGTATTCTGTATGTAAAGACAGATCCGTTATCGGTTTTGGATTCATTTTTATCCTGAAGATAAACATATCTTTTTTCAGGAGTGCATGAAAAAATTCCTGCAAAAATGAAAAGAAACAAAATGGATTTTATTTTCATGTATTTATAAATTTAGTGCCCGGAACAGGACTCGAACCTGCACATCCTTGCGAATACTAGTCCCTGAAACTAGCGCGTCTACCAATTCCGCCACCCGGGCAATAACAAACATGTCAAAATGACGATGTCAAATTGAAAATGTAAAAATAGTTATGTTTTATACATTTGACATTTTACATTTGCCATCTGCCATTAAAGTATGGTGCCCAGGACAAGACTCGAACTTGCACAACCGAACGGCCGCCAGCCCCTCAAGCTGGTGTGTCTACCAAATTCCACCACCTGGGCTAAAATTTTCGCAAATTTATAGTTTTTTATGGCTACTTTTACAAAAAACATAAAAAAATCAAAATAGCTCCATATATGTTCAGAGAAAAGGATTTACAGCAGATTTCTGCAAAAAAAATTGATATTTCTGAAATTGAACAACAGATTGTTCGTTTTTACAATGGTTTTCCTTTTAGCGATCTCCATTCTCCGGCTTCAATTGAAAACAAAGGGATATTGAAATTCGGTGAAAATGAAGTTGCCAAAATGGTTGAGAGTTTTGATGAATGGATATTTACACGTTCACCGATAAAATTTGTACCTGCTTCAGGTGCTGCAACACGTATGTTTAAATCGCTTTTTTCATTCATTGAAAAATATGACAAATCAGATAAAGCTATTCAAGATTTTAATTCAGATAAAAGTTTAAATTCTGTTTTTAAATTTATTAATGAAATTGAAAATTTTGCATTTTATGAAGACCTGAAAAAAGTGATGTCTGAAAATGATGTGAATATTAATGAATGTTTGAGCAAAAAAGATTATAATACCATTATCCGGTTTCTTTTATCAGGATATGGATTGAATTATTCTGCTCTTCCGAAAGGATTGCTTAAATTCCATAAATATCCGGAAGGTCCGCGGACTTCCTTTGAAGAACATCTTGTGGAGGCAGCAATATACTGCAGCGATGCAAAGGGAGCAGCCCGGATTCATTTTACGATTTCATCCGAGTATATTGACAGGTTTCAGGTTCACATTAACGGAATAAAAGCAAAATATGAGAAAATGTTTCCGGTAAAATTTGATATATCCTATTCTGTTCAGAAGCCTTCCACCGATACAATAGCTGTAGATATGGAAAATTCACCCTTCAGGGAAGCCGGTGGTGAGCTGCTTTTCAGACCCGGAGGACATGGAGCTTTAATAGAGAACCTGAATGACATGAAAGGCGACATCATTTTTATTAAAAATATTGATAATATTGTTCCTGACAGTCTGAAACAAAAAACAGTACTGTATAAAAAGGTACTGGCTGCCTACCTGATTGAATTGCAGAAAAAAATTTTCGGATATTTGAAAATACTGGATGAAGAACAAGTTTCGGACGAAATATTAAGTGAGATATTTTTATTTACCGAGCATTCACTGAATATAAAATCAAACGATAAAAACTTTTCTGACAAGGGCGAAAAAAAATATTTTTTAAAGAATAAGCTGAACAGACCGATTCGGGTTTGCGGCATGGTAAAGAACGAGGGAGAACCCGGAGGCGGCCCTTTCTGGGTTAAAAATACAAACGGAGAAATCTCCCTGCAGATTGTCGAGTCATCACAGGTGAATATGGAAAATGAAGACCAGAAGAAAATATTCAATTCATCCACACATTTTAACCCTGTCGATCTGGTATGCGGAGTAAAGGGTTATAAAGGTAACAATTTTAACCTGCTGAAATATGTGGATTATGAAACAGGTTTCATTTCTGTGAAATCGAAAGATGGCAAGAATCTGAAAGCTCTTGAATTGCCCGGTTTGTGGAATGGAGCTATGGCAGATTGGATCACACTATTTGTCGAAGTGCCACTGATAACATTCAACCCTGTGAAAACGGTCAATGATCTGTTGAGGAAAGAGCATCAATAAAGGCAGCATGTGTTCTAGTGTCAGGTTAATAATAAAATGACACAAATGTCATTCTGAGTTTATCGAAGAATGACCTGATAAGACAGTGGTTGTCATACTTCGACAAGCTCAGCATGACTTATAATTTACATTTAACATAACACTAGTCATTTTTTGTGACATCACCTTTTTTAAACTGACGCCCCAGAAATTCTTCAAGTTGTTCAAGGCTTAACCTTTTTGCAAGAATTTTCTTGTTTTCGTCGAGTAGATATATTACGGGAGTGCTGCTAATATCAAAAGTGGTACGAAAACCGGTAACATTCTGCTGATCCATCAGGTTAATCCATTTCATTTTATATTCGCGGATATATTTTTTCCACTCATTGACATTCGGGTCGGTGCAAACGGCAAAAACTTCAACACCTTTGGTCTTAATGCTGTCGTAATATGCGACTAGTTTCGGGGTTTCCTTCTGGCAATGCCCGCATGTAGGATCCCAGAAATAAAGCACAGTGTACTTTGATTTAATATTGTATAAAGTGTAAAAAACATTATTTGTATCAGAAACAGTAAGGTTTGGAATGATGGTTCCCAATAGAAGATTCTTAAGAATTTTTGCCCTGCCTGTGATTTTTTCAAGATTAGTGGCTGTCACCCAGTAAGCCTGGTTGGTCATGTAATATTTTTCTACAAGGTGGACAAAAATGGCATCGAAGCCCATGATATTTGAAGTTTCCGACCAGTTGGTGAGGTACCAGACCACATATTTGAAAACTTCCTTGTCGGCACTTGCTTTTCCGATAAGCGAGTCGGCTTCCTTGATAATTGAATCGGGGTGCTGTACCGTGAGCGTAGTGATGTACTGCTTGATTTTATTATGAAATACAGGGGTCCTCAGCAGGCGTTCATCAGAAAAATCAATATTGTCGAGAAAATGGCCTTTATAGTATCTGAAAACATAAAGTGAATCTTTTTTGCCGTTGGGCAGTAGCGGGGCTTCAGGAATATCGGCCTCGTATGATGTTTTAAAAACTTTGGCAAGGAATGTTTCAGAATGTTCTTTCATTAAACCGAGTTTGTAAGTCTGAACTTCTTTGTCGATAGCAGTCAGTTTTTCCTGCAGCATCTTGGTTGAATCGGCATTGTTCTTTACTTGTTTTAGAGCTTCCCTTAAAGGTGTTGCTTTTTTTTGCTCTGAACTTATATATTGAAGGTAATCGTAAAAAAGCTGGTTCTCTTTTGATCCTTTTATCTGCATTGTATTGGTGAAATCGGAAGTATCCGTTTCGATCGAGAAAAAAAGTTCCAAGTTTATGATGATCTCAAAATATTTTTTGGAAGGAGTGATAATGAGATAAATGCCGCCCGGTAAATCATTTTCACCGGAAAATTCGCAGCATCCTTTTGAATCAATTTGAGCGGTGTCTTTGATATACTGCTTGTCGCCGTAATAGTTACCCAGAAAACAAATGGTATCTTTCAGATTGGCAAATTTGATTTTAATTTCATATTTTGGTTTTCCTGCAAAGAGCAGAGCAGGTATAAAAAGTAATAGAAGAAAATATCTTTTTATCATGATATTCATAATTAAAAAGTTTATGCAAAAGTACAAAAACCGAACATATCTTTATTTATGCAGATATTAATATTTGTTAAATGTAAAAAAATATACCCATAGGCCAAATAATAAAAATTCATCTTCAATAATGTTTTTTTTTTGTAATTTTGGGAAACAATTATTCAGCTATGAGAAAGACAATTTTTGTTTTATTTTCAATTTTTCTGTGTATTCAGGGCATTGCGGAAACTCTTGACAGTTTAAAGGCCAAACGCGAAATGCTTTACCAGAAATATTCCGAAATTAATATTCCGGGGAAAGAACTTTCCGATAAGGATTTATCCAGGGTAATTGAAATACTGAAAGATCTTGTGATTGTTGATACTCGGATTATAAAGGAATACGGTAACTCTGATAAAGAACTGAAAGATAATGCCATTACAATTAACGAGCTTAATTCGGAAAATGAAACCCTGAACAAGGATAAAGAAAATACTACCGATTTGCTGTTTATAATTTATATAGCAGGAGGGGTTATTGTAGCAATGCTGGTTTTGTCGCTTGTGTTTTTATTCGTATATCTTTCAAAATATTTTAAAATCAAGAAAAAGGCGGCGGTATATACCGCCATGCTGAAAGAAGCAGATAACGACCGTTTAAGAATGACGAAGATGAATGAACTTATAGCACTAAGGGAAAATGAGGCAGAAAAACTGAAGCAGCAAATTCATAACCTGGGTAATGAAAAAACGGTTATGGACGGCAAGTTGAAAAAGCTTGAAGAATCGATTGCCGAATTACAAAAAACCGAACCTGTCAAATCAAATGAGTATAACGGCCAGATTGAAAAGGTGAATATAAACATGTCGAAAATTGAAAAGCTTGGAAGAATGAAGGAGCTTGGCATTGTTACAGAAGAAGAGTTCAATACTTTCAAGCAGAAATTTCTGAGTGAAATGTGATAAGGAAATTAATAATTAAGCGGAAGTAGTTCAGCTTCCTGCCGGCAGGGTTGGCAGAGCATCAGCTCCCCAATCTCAAAAACGCCCGTTTTTTACTTTCCCCAATTTTCTTTAAAATTCCATAAAGTCTTCGTATTGCATAGAGTGGTGTGGGTTTCATTTTAGAAACTCACATGCAAAATTCTTTATATAAGTAAACGAACCTTGCAAAATTATAGAGACAATTATTTGCTACCATATTCGCAATTTTACGTAAAAATTTATTTCAAAGCTTCGGACATTCAGGAATACCTGGAGAGGAATTACCGTAGATCCAGGTATCAAAAAAGAGAATAATAAAAACTTCATTTTATTATTTACTTATCTGATTTTTCCTTGCATTCTTATTTCCCAATTAAATTTCAACTTTGTATAAAAATAAAAGAATTTATCCGCCATGAAAAAATCAATCCTGATCTCATTCCTTTTCACTCTGTTCATTATTGGTTGTACTAATGCTCAGAAAAAAATAACACCCGATGAAGCAAAAAATAATATTGGCAAAAAAGTAAAGGTTGTTGGTAAAGTTGAACAGGTGTATCATTCCGATAAAGTTGTTAAGCTGGATATCGGTGGCATATATCCTGATAATCCTTTTACCGCTGTGATTTATACAGCCGATACTGCTGCATTTCCAAATATTGATGCTTATCAGGGCAAAGAAGTTGAAGTTACCGGCACTGTGCAGGAGTATAAGGATAAACCGGAAATTGTAATGAAAGATGCCGATCAGCTAAAGCTGAAATAATCCCTTCCTTACTATAAATTTTATGTTGATAGTTTTACTAATTTGCCGTTTGGTTTCCAATAGTCTTGCTGTTACAAATATTTAAAATTGTCGTCTTTATATATTCAGTTTGTGGTTCTACTGAAATAACGATATAGAGGCAATAGAATGGAACGGCCTTGCTGTTACAAATAAAACCGGGTTTTTGAGAGGGGAAAAGAATCTGCCTTTTTTATCACAATAGAATAAATTCTATTCTGTATTACATAGTATAGGTTGGTTCAAAGAAAAAAAAACCACCCTTCCGGATGGTCTTTTTCAATATAACTGAATAATCTTACTTAACTGTTTTTGCTAAAGCAGCGCCGGCTTTGAATTTTGCAACTTTCTTAGCAGCAATTTTTATTGCTTTACCTGTTTGTGGGTTGCGTCCTGTGCGTGCAGCTCTCTTGGCTATTTTAAAAGTACCGAAGCCAACCAAAATAACATTTTCGCCTTTTTTCAGTGATTTTGTGATAGCGCATACAGTGGCATCAAGTGCTTTGCATGCATTAACTTTAGTTAATTTTGCTTCTTTAGCAATTGCATCAATTAATTCTGATTTGTTCATGGTTTTGAATTTAGGTTTATAGACTTAAGTTTATTATAGGTCAGCAAAAGTAGGGATAATAATATTCAATAAGCGGATTAAGTATGCCTATTTATAAGCAATTTAGGGGAGTTATTAACAATTTTGGCGATTCAGGGGGTTTACGGTTCCGTATTATAGTGCTAAGTTAAGTCTATTATATCACAGAATGTCATATTGAGTTTATCGAAATATGGACATTCTGTAGGTGGTTCATCCTTCGATTAACTCTGGATGACCGCCATTTCATGATTAACATGACACTAGATGAATTTTACTGATTACTGACCACCGATCACTGATTACTATATAGTGTCTGCACGAAAACTCCATTTTCTTCGTTTCGCTTGCGAAAAAAATGCTCATTTATAAAGATAAACTGCGCTTTTTTATCGCTGCGCAAGCCTCAAAACTGAAGTTTTCTCATCAGACACTAGTTTTCGTGCAAAAACTATATAGTAGTAT
>JAZDMF010000072.1:0-15539 GCA_043801235.1 Bacteroidota bacterium
GCAATGATTGTACCGATTTTTTCATTGTACGCTCCTGATAATTGTCCACAAATCTCGGAACTTACCTGCAGTAAAGGCTTTTCGCTGGTTTCAAGCCTGTCAATATATCTGAAACGCTTAACATATACTTTGCTTGCTACCATGCTAAGATCGTTTCTGATAAGATCGACAATAGTACAGTGTTCGGCATATACTTTTTTGTCATTCAGAATTTTTTCTTCTGCATTTTCAATAGTTGCATCAATGGTGCCCTTCATCGGGAAGGAAGAAATTATGCCTTCCTTATTTATCTTTACAAATATTTCCGGTGAAAAAACAACAAATTCATCCTTGTAAAGGAGTTTGTATTTTGCTTTTGAAACAGAAAAAATTTCTTTTAATGTAAGATTCGTTTTAATAGGCGTTTCAAAAGTAAGGTTCACAAGGTATGAGTTGCCGTAATGCAAATGTTTCTGAACATTTTCAAAGGCGGTCAAAAAAATGCTGTAAACAACAGGAGATTTGTTAATACTAATTTTTGTATTTTCAAAAGTCTGCTGGGATGCATTGGTAAATCCGTTAATTTCGTATAAAATTTTGTTGCTGTTTATTTCAGGCAAAGGCAGAATTACAGGCGAGGAACAACGAAAATCAATGATGAACAGAAAGGGAATTTTGTTTTTTCCAAATTCATTCATTTTATTTATCATTGCATCAGCGTTCATCATCTTACAAATATACGAAATAAAGTGCTCATTTGCAACATTGATAATTATGATTCTTTTACTTACAACCTGGTTCAGATTGTAAAAAAATTCCCGGGCATTTCTTGCGAGGTTAGGAAGAATGATTGTATAGATTTAATTGAATTATCTAGATATGATAAATTTATTTTTTCCCCGGGGCCTGGTATTCCTTCTGAAGCAGGAAAAATGAATAAAATCATAAAAAGATATTGTAAAACCAAAAGCATACTGGGTATTTGTCTTGGTCATCAGGCAATTGCGGAGGTGTTTGGCGGGACAATTTATAATTTACCCAAGCCTTTGCATGGGATAAAAGAAAATATTCTTTTAACTGATGCGTCAGAATATTTATTTAACGGTCTGCCTTCAGAAATTGAAGGAGGATTATATCATTCATGGGCTGTTGAAGAAGCAAGTTTGCCCTCATCATTGAAAGTCACGGCAAAAAGCAAGTCCGGAATTATAATGGGAATATCCCATACAGAATATGATGTGAAAGGCCTGCAGTTTCACCCCGAATCAGTAATGACTCCTTATGGGGAAAAGATTATTGAGAACTGGCTGACTCATGAAATGTAAATTCAAAGCCCAAAATTTAAAATCCCAATTCCCAAGAGGATATTCTTACAAAAATCAAAACTGCATTTATTGATTCCAGGACTGTAGTACTTCATTTTCGGCCATTAAGATATTTGTTTCAATGCAGCCTAAAGTGACAAGTGTTGTGATAAGGAAAACACCGTTAGGAAAATGCTGGTCCTCCCAATTCAATGTTTTTGTGTCACCATAATTTGTTTCCGTGACATCAGAAGTGTTTAACAATTCATCAATATTTTTTACGCTTTCACTATTGTTTTGCATCAAAGATTTAAGATATTCACGGTAGCTGTTGATCTGCTCTTTTATTTCGGTTGCTTTTCCCGAAACCCCATCACTACCTCTCATTGTTTTTGTAGTGCCGGCTGATTCATCTTTTGAGGCAATAGCATCTGTATTGATTTTATTCCCTGCTTCAATGGCCGGAGAATCTTTTTCCTCGGCTGCCTTAACCAGTTCAAGCTTTAAATTACTGATCAGGGAACATAATTCTTCAGATTTTGTTTTTAATGCCGCGACTTTTTCAATATTCCCTGCAACTCCTGATTTCTCCATATTCTCATACATCAGGTTATTCCTGATGACAAGAATGTCATTGGTTTTTGCAATATCTTTTTCACCTGTATTAAACGCATTAAGAATATCCCTGCTGACATTCAGTGCAAGAATAGCTGTGAAAATGGCAACGTATACCATCAGGAACATTACTCCAAGAAAATTTACGGCGGATTTTTCTTTAGATTTATTATAATGATAAATATAAACCGGCAGAAAATACAGGAAAGGCAATGGAATACCAACAATCAGGAACCAATTTGCTCCTTGCCAGTGTTGTATTTTAAACATTGCCCCGATGAATGTGATGAATGCACAGATGAACCCCGCTATATACAATGATTTGTCCTTTCTCCCATTCCCTTTATAGCTATTAATAAACGACAGCGGCAGAAAAGCAATGCAAAACAAACCCAGTCCGGTTGTTATCAAGACATTTGCCCCCGGCCAGTGTTGCACCTTGAATATGGCACCAAATACAAAGAAGTTGATGACAACGATCCCCGATATATAAATGAACTTTTTCATGACTTTTATATTTAAGGTTTCTTAATTATTTTTACTTTTTAATTCCGGCATGCTTGTCAGCTGTTTTGATTTAAGGCATTCAAGAGTTTCAAGTTCTGCAATTCGCACATTTCTTTGGAAGCAGCTGAGTTTATTTATGACAGATATTGTAATAAGGTGATAAAAATGATCCATTTCCCAGGTAATATATTTTCCCTCATCCTCATCAAAAACAGAATCCGTTTCAAGCGATTTTAAAATAACTGACTTCGCATTTTCATTCCCTGTGCAATAAACAAGGAGAGAGCTTTTAAGTGCTTCTATTTTCTTTTTTATAATAGCAGCCTTGCCATTGTTTCCATCCTGACTATATCCAATGAGTAAGTGCGTAGGAACATCATAGTTGTCCTTAGCTGTAATTAATACTGGATTTTTTGCCAGAGTTGCTGCATCCTCAACGCTGATGCCGTCCACATTTGCAATAAGCTCTGTTTTAATCCCTAACTCCGCCTAATTCATACGTAATATGTTGATAATTTGTTGACAAAAATCAGCAACAACCTTGAATTGTTGTTTTTTTTGTCGTTTATTTGTATTACGTAAATACGTAATAACATGAAAAAACAAAAATCAACTAAAAAGAACCGGAAACCCGTGCACCCAGACTGGGCTACACAACATCGCAAACCAGGCACAGAGCTTCGTTTAATTAATGAAAGATACTATCTGTATTCTGTCAGTAGTAAGTACCACCCTATCCTGAAACGAGCAAAGAAAATTACAGGCAAGCTACTTGGTAAAATCACACAGGAAGAAGGATTTGTGGAATCTTCAAAAGACAAACTCAGACAAAAAGCGGAGCAGCCCATTGTGATTGATGATCTCACTACCAAAGAGTATGGCGCACAACAACTTGTTTTAAAATTGGCTTCAAAACAATTGGTTGCTTTAGAAAAAGTTTTTGGAGAAGATTCAAAGCCCTTGTTTTTATTTTCATTTTTCCGATTAACCGAACAATCGCCCATTAAAAATGTACCCTTTTATTTCATGCACTCTTTTTTAAGCGAAGTATGGAAAGAGACCAAGATTTCTGATAAAAGCATCAGTCAGCTATTAAGAAGAGTAGGAGCTAATAGGACAAAGATAATAGAGTATCAAAAATTCTTTGTTAGAGAAGGAGAAAAAGTATTGTTAGATATGACCCACGTTATAACACATTCCCGGCAAATAGAAGTGGCACAAAGTGGTTACAGTAACTCTATGTCGTTTGAGCCACAGGTAAATTTGATGTACTTGTTTTCCTCTCAACAGCACGAACCTGTATATTACCGGTTATTACCGGGCAATATCAGGGATGTAAAAGCTTTTACACTGACCATGCAAGAGTGTGGCTTAAAAAATGTAACACTAATAGCCGATAAAGGATTTTATTCTAAAAAGAATGTTGACACTTTAGATGCAGCCAAATTAAATTATATCATACCTCTACAAAGAGGTTCAAAACTTATTCCGTATCCAGCATTAGCGACAGTTAATAAGAAAAGCTGGGATTGTTATTTTACATTCAATGAAAAAATAATTTGGTATAAAACAAAAAATAAAGTCACCATTTATTTAAATCAGGAATTAAAAATAGCTGAAGAAAAAGACTACCTGAAACGTGTAGAGGCAGGGAAAGAAAAATACTCCATGAACAGCTTTTATGAAAAACAATCACACTTTGGAACATTAGCATTAATAAACAATAACAACGAAAAATCTGCGGAAGAAATTTATGGGCAATACAAAGCAAGAACAAATGTAGAAACCATGTTTGATGCGCTGAAAAATATTCTTGATGCTGATAGAACTTACATGCAAAATGATGAAGCAATGGAAGGCTGGATGTTTGTAAATCACATAGCACTGCAATGCTATTACCTCATCTATCAACAATTAGTTGCACACAAACTCATTAAAAAATATTCTGTTACGGACTTTTTAAAATTTACGCATCGAATTAAAAAGGTGAAAATCAACGGTAATTGGCACCTTGCTGAAATAACCAAGCCCGTTCAATCCCTGCTCGAAAAATTGAAATTAGATATTACGTAAAAGAATTGCGGAGTTACGGATAAAATACACTTCAAATAAAAAAACCCGCAATTCATTTCTGAAAGCGGGTTATGGTATTGCGGGCAATGTTATGAGACTTTAGGTTTTCTTACCGGGCGCTTTCGTTCGCTTTTACGGGTTCTGCCTACTTTTTCATATTCATTGCTATCGTGTCCGTATACGGATGCTACTGCATCCACAATCCGGAGGTTCATTTCGCGCAGGTTGGCTTCTTTCTTCTGGAAATCATTAAGCGCGGCGTCTGCCTGTGATAGCAATTCGTTATACTGTTCCAGGATAGTCTCTGTGTCCTGTATCGCTGCTTCATAAGCTACTGCCGAAAGTCCGTTTCCGAGATCGATAGTTTCCGAAATAGCCTTTAAACCGGCTAACTTCTTCTTCGCGTCATCAATAACCTTTGAATTGATTTTCTTACGTCGTGACATATATAACACCTTCTTTCCGGTCACTGTTAGTTAAACATTATTCTATTGCAATAAACCCAAGCATCATGCCAAATTGCCGCATTTAAGACTTTTTAACACTTTATATAAAGCCCCAAGTTCAAAGCCTCAAATTCCAAGCTCCAAGTCTGAACATACTTAGTATTTACTGAATCCTTGAGCAAACAATTTGAATGCTCAAACAATGAAACTCAACCTTGAAGTGCTATAAAAGAACACTTACGCAATGAAGCTAAATCTTGAAGTTGTGAGGCAGAACGCTTAAGCAATGAAACTCATCACTGAAGCTGCGAAGCAGAACGCTTAAGCAATGAAGCTCAAACTTGAAACTGTAAGGCAGAACGCTTAAGCAATGAAACTCAAACTTGAAACTGTGAGGTAGAACGCTTAAGCAATGAATCACAACAATGAAGCTGCGAAATAGAACTCTTAAGTAATGAGAGAGGGTCTGTTCAGCAAACTGTGTCAAAAACTTAACTTTGGCACATGGAAGAAAAACAAAAAGAGAAGTTTGATTACAAGTCATTCGAATCGGATGCTATCAAACAATTTCAAGAAGGCAAACAGCTTGAAGGAAAAGACGGAGTATTGGCTCCATTAATAAAACGCTTGAGTCTGTTCAATAAACTTTAAATTTTTGATCAAACGAGTTAGTTTATGCACTAAAACTAATTGTTAACACATAAATTATTAACAATTTTCTGTTAGTGCGCATTATTTTTGTAAAACAATCTCTTTTTACCTGATTATAAATAATTATTTTCCAGCTATTTACAAGAAATGATTTTATATCTAAGTATTTCTACTTATCAAAATAAGGAAATCCCTAATTGCATACATTAAATATAAGGTATATATTTGCATTAAAATAATTATTCATTATGAAAAATTCTAAACTGATATTTGCTCTTATATTTACCGGAGCATTCCTTTTGTTTTTAATTCCTGCAAAAGCGCAGACAACATTAACAACCGGCACAGCTGCTTTAAGCGAACTGGTTATTGGTGTACCCAAAATTACTGAAAAAACTCTATTCACACTTACTGAAGCCATTAAAACTATCGAAGGCGCTGAATACGTTATGTTTTGTCCGGAGCATAATTTAATATTGATTAAATATAATCCATCCATTTTCCAAAAAAAGGAAGATGTACTTAAAGCCATTGAAAACAAAGATGTAAAATTGCCCATGTTCATTAAGGAAGGCACGTTTGAAGGAGTGAAGGATATGTGCGGGAATTAATACTATTTTAAATCTGAAAATATTTACTTATGAAAAAAATATTTACACTTTTTATTGGGTTAGCCATCAGCAGTTTTTTTATTTTGCTGTTCAGTAATTCTTTTAGTCAGACCACTGATACTTATACTACAAACGGTTCATGGGTTTGTCCTACAGGAGTGACCTCGGTTACTGTTGAGTGCTGGGGTGGCGGAGGTGCCGGAGGAGGGGAAGCTTTATCCACAGTTTTTGGTGGTGGTGGCGGAGCAGGCGGTGCTTATGCAACAAAGGTTGTAACAGTAATACCCGGAAATTCCTATACAGTTACAGTTGGAACCGGTAGTGCCGGTGCAAATGGTGCCGGTGCTACAGGAAACCCATCATGGTTCAGCCTTGTTTCTGAAGTATACGCCCAGGGTGGTGCTGGTGGTGCTGCAGCTAACGGTGGTACTGCTAATGGTGGGACCGGTTCAAGTGCTTCCAGTATTGGAACCACTAAGTATGCCGGAGGTAATGGCGCCAACGGTACTGCTTCAATTAGCGGTGGCGGTGGCGGTGGTGCAGGTTCTACAGGCGCAGGCGGCAATGCTTCCGGTGTTACAGCCGGTACAGGAACTTCATTAAGCGGTGGTAATGGTGGTGCCGGAGACAATACTCCTCTTTCTGAATCTGATGGATTGCCAGGAAGCACCTATGGCGGTGGCGGTAGTGGCGCAATGGTTTCGGATGGCACTAATCACGCAGGTGGTTCCGGTGCAAATGGTTTAGTAAAAATAACATATAGTACTTGCTCGGCTCTTTCAATCCCATATTCTGAAAGCTTTGAAAGCATTACTGTTGCTAATACTTTACCCAACTGCATGGCTGCTACCAATATCGGATCAAAGGTTTACACTTATATCGCACCTACAGGAAGTTATAATCAGGCAGCAAGAACAGGAACCGACTTTGCTTCTTTTAAGTACTCTTGTGATGATTGGATTTTCACCCAAGGATTAGCCCTTTCATCAGGCATTACTTATAATTTTTCTTTCTGGTATGTAACCGATGGGTATTCTGGCTGGACTACTCTTAATGCTTTTTTTGGTAATGCCCAGAACTCAGGTGCTATGACTACTGCAATTACAGGAGCAACTGTTAGCGGACCAACAAATACAACTTATGTACAAATGACCGGTACTTTTACACCATCAAGTACCGGTACTTTTTATTGTGGTATCCATTGTTTGTCAAATTCTACTCCCTGGTATTTATCTATTGATGATATTAATATCACCGCTGCAACACCAATGGTATATTCTTCCTGCACAACAACACAGTTAAACACAACCTCTGTTGCACCAGGCGCAACCGCACAGGAAATAATAGGAATTCAAATAGTAACAACCGGAAGCACAAGCCCTCTTTCTGTTACACAGTTTACAGTTAATGCAAATGGTTCTACCGCTATAGCCGATATAAATGCAGCAAATTCTGCAAAAATATATTATACCGGAACAAGCAGTATTTTTGCTACAACAACTTATTTTGGTCAAAATACGCCAACCATTGCAAATTTTGTTATTAACGGGAGCCAGACACTTTCATCCGGAACAAATTATTTCTGGCTGGTATATGATATTAAAGCCGGTGCAACTATTGGTAATGTTGTTGATGGACAATGCACTTCACTTAATGTCGGTGGAGCCAGAACACCAACTGTGACTGCGCCTGCAGGAAACAGAATCATTGCACTTGCTTATTGTACTCCTGCTCCTACTTCTGTTGATGGAACCGGTATTACAAATGTGACTTGTGGAACTATTAACAATACTACAGGTGATGAGGCAGGACATTATGGAGATTATACTGCACAGGTTGCTACTTTTATGCAATCTACATTAGTCACTGTTAATATTACATATTCAACCGGTTATACGTATGTTACAAAAATATGGGTTGATTGGAACGTAGATGGTGATTTTTTAGATCCAGGGGAAGAAGTATATTCAGGTGAATCGTTATCTGCAAACCCGACAACATTAATAGCAACCTTTAATGTTCCTGCAGGCGCATCTGTTGGAAATCACAGAATGAGGATAGGTGGTGCTGATACCGGACCTCCCACTCCATGCTATACGGGTAGTTATGGCACTTATGAAGATTATACACTTAATGTTACGGCTTTACCTGCCTGCTCAGGTACACCCACCGGTGGAACAACAGTTACATCTGCCACCCCAATCTGTCCCGGCGTTTCGGTAGATCTTTCAGTTACAGGAAGTACAGTAGCTTCAGGCCTCACTTATCAATGGCAATCTTCGCCGGATAATAGCGTTTGGACAAACATTGGAGGAGCTACTTCAAGTTCTTACAGCCCTTCACTAACAACTACAACCTGGTATCGTCGCAAAATTACATGCACTGCCAGTGGTTTATTTGCTTACAGTAGCTCTGTTCAGGTAGTTGTTACATTGTCAGCCACCTGTTACTGTGCTTCCAGTGCCACTTCTACTTCAGATATGGATATTACCAATATTACTTTGGGTACTATTAACAATACCACACCAACAGTTTCTCTGGTTGGATCGCAAGGCACTGCCACCGGAACTGCAGGAATGTATAGCAACTTCTGGGGATCGGCTGTACCGATTCCTTCTTGCATGCAGGGTGTTACTATTCCTTTTTCAGTTCAGGTAGGAGGTACTGCATACAGTCACCGTGTTGATGTCTATATTGATTTTAATAAAGATGGCGACCTGATTGATGCCGGTGAATCGTTTGCAATTTTTGCCTATGCAAATCCTGCTCTCCCCAATACTACAAATTCTAATATTACCATTCCAATCACAGCAACCGTTGGAAATACTTTAATGCGTGTTGTTTGCGTGGAAAATTCTGCGTCAAGCGCTTGCGGTACTTATACCTGGGGTGAAACAGAAGATTATACTATTAATATTGCCGTTGCCGTTGCTTGTAGCGGAACACCTGTTGCCGGCACTGCCTCTGCATCGCCTTCTGCTAAGTGTGCAAGCGAAACTTCAACTATTTCAGTGTCCGGATATACAATTGCAAGTGGTATCACCTTTCAATGGCAGTGGTCTCCGCAGCCTATAACTACATGGACTAATATCTTTGGCGCAACCTCTTTCTCCTACACTTCTTCAGCTTCAGCGAGCACAAACTACCGTTGCGTTGTTACCTGTACTAACAGCGGCCTTTCAGCAAATTCAGCAAGCACACTTTTAACTGTTAATAATTGTATAATTATTGGTGACGGAACATCCTCCACAAACTTTCCTACACCTTACATAGGGAGTTATGAAGATGGCAGGTCACAATATATCGTTACGGCAGCCGAACTGACAGCGCTCGGGTTAACACCAGGCAGCGTTTTAACATCTTTATCTTTTAATGTAGCTACAAAAGCAAGCACCGCGGTATATAAAGGTTTTACAATAGAAATAGGGCATACCGCTTCTTCTACATATTCATCAGCCGCATGGCTCACTCCTACGTTCACGTCCTGCTTTTCAGCTAATTATACTGTACCTGCCGCAGGGTGGAATTTACATACTTTTACAAGCACTTTTACCTGGAATGGGGCAGATAATATTGTAGTTCAGGCATGTTTTAATAACGGTGCTTACACTAGTGCCGACCCTGTATATTATACTTCAGTCTCTAATACGGTATGTTATGCAGAAGCTGATGCTGGTTTAGCAGGTTGTAATTTAGCCGCAGAATCGTATGGTTCTTCCAGGCCCAATATGAAATTTAACTATAATCCCGGTCCTCCGTGTTCCGGCACTCCTTCCGGAGGTACCGCATCTTCTTCCATTACTAATTTTTGTAATACGGCAACTCCCGTTCTTTCGCTTTCGGGTTATACTTATGCCACCGGGATAAATTTTCAATGGCAATATTCCACATCAAATTCACCGTATTCATGGGCTGATATCACGGGCGCTCAATCAGCGACTTATGCCGTAAATCCTGCTATAAACCAAACAAGGTATTTCAGGTGCGCTGTTTCATGCGGTGCAAATACTGCGTATTCTACCATTGTTACAGTTACAAATACTGCTCAAAGTATTACAGGTACAAATTCGCCGGTTACTGTTGTTTGTAACACAGCAGCTAACTTGACTGCTACAGCTACGGGCGGTACTATTAGTTGGTACGCCAATGCTACCGGAGGAACTGCTCTTGCTACGGGTGGCAGCTATAGCCCCGTAGTTACGGCTAATACTACATTCTATTGTGCCGCAGGTTCCGGTGGCTCATCCTCCAATGTTGGGAAACCTTCATGGACTCCTGCTGATGGATATGTTGGTATTTCGAACTGGGGAATCAGGTTTAATGCTATTTCAGCATTCACTTTAGTTTCAGTAAAAGTATATCCGGAAACAGCAGGGACTACAATTTCTGTTGTATTACAAGATAATACCGGCACACCAATTGGTTCACCTATTACTTTTACAGCAGGACCGGCTGGAGTTATTCAAACTTTAACTTTAAATATGAGTATTCCAGTTGGAAATGATTATAGATTAGTTACAGGCAATTCAACAAGTCTGGCCAGAGGAAGTACCGGAATGGCTTTCCCTTATACCCTTGCCGGTGTCTGTTCTCTCACGGCTTCCGAATGGGGTGGCACAACAACCGGGACCTATTACTATTTTTATGATTGGGTTGTTAGCACAGGTTGCGAATCATCTCCAAGGACCCCTGTTAATGTAATAGTTTCCGGAGGCGTTACTGCTCCTGTTTGTTGCAGTGTGCCTAGCCCTGCTCATAATGCCACTAGTATTTGCCCTATTGATGCAGTTATTTCATGGGACGCTTCAACAACGGCCTGCCGAACAGCAACAGGATATTTATTATATTTTGGAACTGACGCTGCTGCTACTAATATATACAATGGGATAGATGTCGGTTTGGTTACTTCGTACGACCTTGGAACTCTGATCGGATCTCAGGCCTATTACTGGAGAATTGTTCCTTATAATACTGCTGGCAATGGCGCTTGCGCAACTGTCTGGAAATTCACTACTGCCGCCAACCCCGGTAATATTTGCGCTACGAATATGGGAACAGGTGTAATTAATGTTGCATCACTGCCCTATTCATCAGGAAACGGTACAACTAAAAATAAAGTCAACGACATTACTTCCGTAAATGCAGTAAGTTGCGGAAGTACATCCTACTTTAGCGGTGAGGACCAGGTATGGATTTTCACACCTGCTTCATCAGGCAGCATAACTATAAATCTTACTTCTGGCGGCACTTATACAGGCCTTACACTTTATGATGGCTGCCCCTTAACCGGTATAACCTGCGGCGCTATTCAGGGTAATTGTATTGCTTATTCGCAAAGTTCGGGAGGAACAAGAACAATGACGGCTTGTGTTACTGCCGGAATAACTTATTATCTTGTTCTCGACAGCTATGCATTGCCCGACTGGAATGCATACTCCGACCTGACTATTTCAGCTCCTTCGGGCTCAGTTGCTCCGAATGATCTGCCTTGTAATGCTACTACTCTCACGCTTGGGGTTCAAGTCAACGGAAATAATGCATGCACAGGTGGCTCTTCTGAACCTGCAACACCAAGTTGCTGGACAACCGGACTATTGAATACTATATGGTATTCTGTTGTTTGCCCTGCTTCAGGTTCAATAAGCATTATGACAACATTAGGTACCCTGACGAATACACAGATTGCAGTTTATTCCGGTTCCTGTGCTTCCTTATCAATGGTGTCCGGCGCATGTAACGATAATATTTCAGGTTGCGGCAGTGGTTCTGATGCTTCTCAACTCATGCTTACCGGACTGACCCCGGGAGCAACATATTATATTCGTGTTGACGGAGGCTATGATTTAATCGGAGCCTTTTCAATAACAGCAATTGACGGAAATTCTTCGTTTGCATCTACTCCGGGTCAGGATTGCGGTGTACCATTACCTACCTGTAACTCTGTTTTGCAAGTTTCTGATCCCGGATACTCCGGAACAGGCAGCATTTGCGACTTTGACGGAACATACGATTGTACCGGCGGCGACAGGGCTGCTGTTTTTTATACCATTGAAATTGCCCAGAACGGGACTCTTGCTTTCGATATCATACCGAATGACTATTGCGGCGGCTTACCTGGCGATGGAACGGATTACGA
The DNA here is from genome assembly GCA_043801235.1 of Bacteroidota bacterium. Classification (GTDB taxonomy): domain Bacteria; phylum Bacteroidota; class Bacteroidia; order Bacteroidales; family CG2-30-32-10; genus DAOQAK01. Next base: position 12,323 of record JAZDMF010000072.1, read on the forward strand.
CTATATTGTATGGAAAATTGCAGGCTCGGGCACCCTTGCCACATGCAGCAGCATTTTAACAAACTCCAGTACGGGTATGATGGCGTGTAACTACAGTTATATTGATGTTACAGGATTATATCCCGGCGGAGGTGCGAATCCGGCTATTGTCGGTTCCGGTTGGGATGCTGCTTATGAAGATGTCATTACCGTTACTGCTGGCGATATATACCTTTTGTGGGTTTCGAATTATTCATTAAGCACAAGCGGATTTACACTTGATTATACTGGAACTGCCGCAGGTGTGATCAATTACAGTCCTAATCCAACTCTCATAGCATGGACAGGGTCTTTAAGTACCGTCTGGACAAACACGACAAACTGGGGGGGATGCAACATTCCATCCTGTTTAACAAGCGCAGTTATCAGTTCGAATGTTCCTACAATGCCTGTCATTTCTTCAAATGTTACGGTTAATGACCTTACGATCTATTCGGGAGCCACTCTTACAATCAATACCGGTAATAAGCTGACTGTTTGCGGTAATTTTGTGAATAATGGCACAGTTGTTTTTAACGGAACTTCCACACTTGAATTTGCCGGGACTACTCCCCAGACATTCATCAGTAATAACGCACTTACTATTACAAACGTTATTATCAACAACGCTGCTGGAGTTACACTGGCTGGTAGTGCTATGACTGTGACAGGTACGTTTACCTTAACTAATGGAATTCTTTATACATCAAGTTCTGCTATGCTTATTATGAACGCGGGCTCTACTGTGCTCCCAGTTGCAGGTGGAAGTGCAACCAGTTTTGTTAATGGGCCTATGCAAAAACTAGGCACTACCGCTTTTATCTTCCCCCTCGGTGATGGCACGCGGTGGAGGCGCCTCGGCATCTCTGCGCCCACAAATAGCACCTTCCAGGCAGAATATTTTTCTTCCGGCTACGGCACTTACAATATTGACCCTGCAGATGTCACTGCCGTTGAACTCCTGGAGGTAAGCAAAATAGAGTATTGGAATCTCAGCAGACCTTTCGGCACAGGCACTCCCCAGGTAACATTATACTGGGAGGCATCGGATGCAAATTCCAGTTATATAACCTATTGTCCCGATCTACAGATTGCTCACTGGGATGGTAGTAACTCATGGTGGGAAAATAATAATTATAATGCTGTAACCGTAACTTCAACCGGTTGTAATTCACCTTTAAATGTAAGCGGTACAATTCAGACCAATGCGGGTATATCTGAGTTTAGCCCCTTTACATACGGTTCTAAAACTTCCGGGGGGAGTAATCCTTTCCCAATAGAACTTCTTTCATTTTCAGGTAAGAACCTTGGCGAAAAGAATTTACTTGAATGGATTACTTCCAGTGAAACAAATAACGATTATTTCGTCCTCGAAAAATCGAAGGACGGAATCCTCTTTGAAGAACTTACAAAAGTTGACGGGGCAGGAACAAGCAATTCCCTGATAAATTATGATGAAATTGATTACGATCCGTTTGAACCTGTTACATATTACAAACTCAAACAGGTTGATTTTGATGGAATGTATTCATATTCCGATATCATATCCGTATCAGGCGAAATGCTCAGCGACCAGCCTGTATTCATTAACCTGTATCCTAATCCTGCTTCTACATTAGTAAATCTTGAGGTTTATTCACCCTGTGAAGGAGAAATGAAAGTAGAGATCTACGATTACCTGGGCATGGTCATCGTTTCTGAAAAACGAAATGTAAAAAAAGGAAATGATATTATTTTATTTGATATCAGCAAATTTGCTGATGGCATTTATTATTCAAAAATTTTCTTCAACGACAATGGATTTGTCGGGTATAAAAAATTCGTCAAAGAATAATTCATTACAATAATTTGCCAATATTAGTTCAAATTTGTTCACCACAAAATGACATAAATCATGCATAATAAATCACTGCCTGTTTTATTTTTTGCTGTTTTTCTGTCTGTGATTACTTTGGCACAGACTCCCGAATGGATAGTATACGGCGCTGTTCCGATCAATGCAACACGTTCTTCCATAATGGATGACAGCATGAATGTCTGGATTGCAACTTTCGGCGGAGGCCTTTCAAAGATGACAGACGGAAGTTACATCACCTACTCCACTTCCAACTCCGGCATTCCCGAAAATAATACAACCTGCGTATCCATCGACACTGCAGGAAATAAATGGACAGGCACATACAGTTCAGGCGCAGTGATGTTCGATGGAACAAACTGGATTGTGTACAACACCGGAAACGGTTTGCCTGGTCTGCGTATAAATTGTATAACCGTTGATGACAACAACACCAAATGGTTTGGAATCAATTATAACGGAGTTACAAAATACGACGGAACAACTTTCACTACGTGGAAAACAACCAACTCATTATTGCCTAACAACAATGTGAATTGTATTACCATTGACGCCAGCGGTAACAAATGGATAGGTACTTACGGAGGACTCGCAAAATTTGACGGTACAAACTGGACAGTATATACCACAGCGAATTCAAGCATTCCACATGACCAGGTATATTCAATAGTTTTTGAAGACGCTACCAATATGTGGATAGGAACCGGTGGCGGCTTAAGCAAATTCGATGGAAATTCGACATGGGTGACTTATTCGACAGCTAATTCACAATTGCCCTACGATTATGTTAACAGCGTTGCGCTTGACAGCGCCGGAAATATCTGGGCTGGAACAACACAGGGAGGGCTTGCCATGTTTGATGGTTTTTCTTCATGGACAGTTTTCAACACAACCAATTCCCTCATTCCGGGTATGGATATCCGCAATGTAATGATCGATAACTATGATAACAAATGGATATGCACGAACGATGGCGGTTTTGCTTTTTACGGAGTACAGGTTGTGGTTGGAAATAATAATTTCACCGAAAATAACAACGCAATGATTTATCCGAATCCTTTTAATTCATCTGCAATAATTGATATTACAGGTGAAGCGACTACTTCTTCACTTACTTTAACATTGTACAACATACTGGGAACTGTGGTAATGACTTCTGTTTTGTCAGCTCCTTACAATGGGCAGTCAAAAACAGTAATCGTAAAAGGCGATCTTAGTGAAGGACTTTATTTTTATGAAATAAAATCGGAAGAACAAACAATCAAAAGCGGCAAGATCGTAATCGAATAGTTTATTTCCTTCTTCTATCCTTTGTGAACAAAACACCCAATTAAAATTCAGAGT
>JAZDMF010000099.1:0-14519 GCA_043801235.1 Bacteroidota bacterium
GCGTTTATCCAAACGCTTATCTGAAAATATTCCTTCAAAATTTGGTGTATGGCTTATTTTATTCATGTTTTTTTATGTCAAAACTAACTATATTTGTGTCCACACGGTAGCTGCCGGCAGGCGGGTTCTCCAGACAGTTTCGTTCGCTGGACATGATCGCGGTTGACTTGGTGTCGGAGTTTCAAATAGTCCTGTCTCCAGACAAGTTCTCGTTCGACAGGCCGCCAGCAAAAGCCGCGTGTCGTTGATCACCAATATCAAAATGACACAGGCGATAACTTCATTCTTCTGCAATCGGAACGTCGAAAATGATGGTTACTTCAACAAACAATAGCTCATTTCGCCTTCGGCTCATTCGTATAATTGTTTGCTGAAATGGCATATAAGATGAGTTATTAACTCCAAAGGAAATGCTTACCTCTTAATTTTCTTCATTAATTCAACAATTAGCAGTAAATCTGCCATAAAAGAGTTCGACATTCGTCCCTTACGCTCCACAAAGTGGCATGGAGGAAGGCAGCGAAAGCTGTCTTTTTTTTTAGTTCTGTACAATGAGGTTTTTGAATTATTTATCTATTAAATAACAACCGCTATTTTTTATTAAATTCAATTTATGATGTTACAATGAAATTATAAACTACCTTTGTTTCGAATATCTGTCCATGCGAAATGCATATCAGCCTTTTAAGATTTTTATGGAATGGATGTTTACTAAATTTAAAAAAGGAGAAGTATGGGCAGATCACACGAAACATTTAACAAAAAAAATGTACGCGACAAGAAAGAAAAGAAAAGAAAAGAAAAAGAAAAGAAAAAACTGAACAAGAAAGAAAGCAGAGATGGCAACAACCTTGACGACATGATTGCGTATGTTGACGAATACGGCAATATCACTTCCACTCCTCCCGATCCCTCCCAAAAAAAAATAATAAATCCCGAAGACATAAGAATTGGAACTCCCAAAAGCCAGGCACCTGATTATACAGAGACAATAAGAAAAGGTATAGTTTCATTTTTTAACGATTCCAAAGGCTACGGATTTATTAAAGATGCCGTTACACAGGAAAGTTTTTTCGTTCATGTGAACGGATTGGTCGATCCGATAAAAGAAAACAACAAAGTAACATTTGAAATTGTGCCCGGTCCCAAAGGCCTGAATGCCGTAAACGTAAAACTGGACAAATAGAAGGATCCATTGATAATTAAAACTACGCTGGTTTAAGTATGATATTGGAAAAATAATATCAATGTGCCAAAATGTGCTTGTTTTTCAAAATTGCATCCATTCTGTTATTGCGTCTACCCGATTTAAATAATCTTTTTCTTCAGATATTTTTTTAATTCCTGATTGAAATAAAGAATTCACTTTATTCACACAAAATTACATGAATTTAATCGTTTTTATTAAGTTTGCACCTGAATACTAATTATTATGGTAAAACAAATAATTAAATGTTTGATTCTTTTTTTCTTCGTTGCAGTACCTGAATTGTTTTTTTTCAATTCTTGTAAAAAGGACGAAGACGAAATTCCCAATGCATATGTGAATTTTTATATAGATGTTACTTCCACGCAGTATATCGGGTTGAACAATATCGGCGGATATGTTTATGTGACCGGCGGAGTTAGGGGCATTATAATTTACCGTTCTTCTGTTGATGAATTTATGGCATATGAACGAAATTGTCCTTACCAGCCATCAAATTCATGTGCGCTTGTTGAGGTAGATAATTCGGCGGTGATAGCCGTTGATTCATGCTGCGGTTCTCAGTTTCTTCTGCCCGACGGTTCTATCATACAAGGACCTGCCACCACAATGCTTAAGCAGTACCAGGCTGCTTTTGACGGAACTATTCTTCATGTGTACAATTAAAAAAGATTTAATACCTGTAATGATCAGCTTTATACGGACCTTCGGCAGGAACACCTAAGTATTCTGCCTGTTCCTTTGTGAGTTTGGTAAGTTTCACGCCAATCTTTTCGAGATGCAAGCGTGCAACTTCTTCATCAAGGTATTTAGGCAGGCGGTAAACTATCTTTTCGTATTTATCTTTGTTCTTCCACAAATCAAGCTGCGCAAGCGTTTGGTTGGTGAATGAATTGCTCATTACAAATGAAGGATGTCCCGTGGCGCAGCCAAGATTTACCAGTCGGCCTTCGGCGAGCATGAATATTTCATGACCATCAGGGAATATATATTTATCTACCTGAGGCTTGATGGTAACCTTTTTAATTCCCGGATATTTTTCAAGTTTGTCAACCTGTATTTCGTTATCGAAATGACCGATATTGCAAACAATGGCCTGATCTTTCATCTTGGCCATGTGATCAATTGTGATGACATCTTTATTACCGGTTGTGGTAACATAAATATTTCCTTCGAACAATGTGTCTTCAACAGTTGTGATTTCAAAACCTTCCATAGCGGCCTGCAGTGCGCAGATAGGATCGATTTCTGTAACAACTACGCGGGCGCCGTATGAACACATGGATTTTGCGCAGCCCTTACCCACATCCCCGTATCCAAGTACAACCACAACTTTTCCGGCAATCATCACATCAGTGGCACGCTTAATGCCATCGGCCAGTGATTCGCGGCAACCATAGAGATTATCGAATTTTGATTTGGTAACGGAATCGTTCACGTTTATTGCGGGAACAAGAAGTTCGCCTTTTTCCATCATCTGGTACAAGCGGTGAACACCTGTAGTGGTTTCTTCAGAAACGCCTTTCCATTCGGCAACTATATTATGCCATTTCTTTGAATCCTCAACATAAGCCTCCTGCAGGGTTTTCAGTAAAGAAGCCTCTTCCTGGTTGGAAGGTTTTGTTTTGAGAAGTTCGGGATTCTTTTCGATGGCATAACCTTTATGAATTAAAAGTGTTGCATCACCGCCGTCGTCAACAATAAGCTGCGGGCCTTTGTTGCCTGGAAATGTAAGAGCCTGGCGTGTGCACCACCAGTATTCTTCCATAGTTTCGCCTTTCCATGCAAACACCGGGATGCCGCGTTCAGCAATGGCAGCAGCAGCATGATCCTGCGTTGAGAAAATATTGCAGCTGGCCCAGCGTACATTGGCACCAAGTTCGGTAAGGGTTTCTATCAGCACGGCCGTTTGAATTGTCATGTGCAGCGAACCGGAAACGCGAACATCTTTCAAAGGTTTTTCTTTTCCGAATTTATTACGCAATGCCATCAAACCGGGCATTTCTTTTTCGGCTATTACAATTTCTTTCCTGCCCCAGTCGGAAAGAGAAATGTCAGCAACTTTGTATTTTGTGTCTTTTTCCACCATCGTATTTTCCATATTTATAAGAATTAATTTTTAAAGAGTGTGCAAAATTAAACATTTCGTCTTAATGGAACAAATTTGTTTTACCGCGACGCTTACATGTCCTTCGGACTACGGAAGGTCGCTCCCTCAAACAAATTACTTTATCTTGCACTGCACCCATTAATTCAATATCTTTGCTATTATAAAAATTACCACCATGAAAAAACTTTTTATTTTTTTTACAGCTTTCTTGCTGTTAACTCTGGCCGAGATATCAATTGCTCAAATTCCAGTTGTTCCTCCTCAAGCGTTCAGTTACCAGGCAATACTGCGTAATAATATGGGCAATCCGCTACCTAACCAAACTGTAAGTTTGAAGTTCAGTATTATTGATACTGTATATGGAATAAAATATATAGAAACACATGACACGATAACAAATCAGTTCGGTTTATTAACAGTAGAAATAGGAAGGGGAATAACATTATTTGGCTCTTTTGATAGTATTTTCTGGGGGCATAATGACCATTACTTAAAAACAGAAATTGACACTACAGGAAGTGGATCGTATACAACCATGGGAACTTCTCAATTAATTTCTGTCCCATATGCCATGTATGCTCAATATGCTGGGCCCTGGCTAATTCTAGACACGGGGCCTCCAGGCCAATTTCTTCCTCCTTCAATGATATGTTTTTTGGGAAATGAGTCCTTAGGATATCCGAGTCCTCAGGTTGCAATAGGCACTACTACTCCTGATCCTTCAGCAATTTTAGAATTATGCAGTTCTGATCAGGGAGTATTGATTCCCAGACTTACTACAGTTCAAATGAATTATTTAGGTGCTATTGCTGCTAATAGTTTATTAATTTTTAATATTGACAGTAACAGGTTTTGTTATTACGAAGTTGGGCCACCACCAACAATTCCACATTGGGCTGTAATACCGACCACTAACGATTTACAGTCAATTCAGTTATGGCAATATTCTGGTGGAAATTTGTATTATAACTTCGGAAATGTAGGAATAGGTACTTCAACTCCGCAGGCTCCATTACAAATTTCCACAGGCGATGTTTACATTGAAAACATCGGAAGTGGTGTGATCATGAAATCACCGAACGGTAATTGCTGGAGGATGACAGTGGATGATACGGGGAATCCTGTATCTACACAGATAACATGCCCGTAATAAAATAAAAAATATTAGCTTTTTTCTTCGCGATGCTTCCATGTCCTTCGGACAATGGAAGGTCGCTCCCTTCCCTGCTTGACCTTCCGGCGTTGCTGAAGGCATCCTGGAAGTGTAAAGCAAGTACAATCATAAAAAATTATTCGTCAATTACAATATTTTCTAAACCATCCTGCAAACTGTTTCCCCTGTGACACATTATGAAATCATCCAATCCGTCAAACCATTCCTCAACCATTTTTTTCTGAATCTTTGAAAAAATTTGTTTTTCTATCAAAAAACACGAAGACCATGGATGTTTTTCAACGCTATCGACAAGACCATGTTTCACAGGATTAAAGTGAATGTATAAAACCAGTTGGCGGAGATAAAATTCTGTATCAATTTTTATCCGATGAAAGTTTTTTTCAAACAAACTTCCCGTACGCTTATACTTTTTATTAAAATATTTTGAATATGCATTGAACAGGTGTGATAATTGCCCGCAGGGAATAGGTTGACGTAAATTTTTATTTTCAGCAGTATTTTATTTTTCGAGCAAAATCCACATTTCTATGTCTGATGATTTTTTTGATACATCAAAGAACCCGATTTCATTTTCATCCTTAATTTTTATGAAAAAATGGAAATGATTAGGCATAAGACAATATGCTAAAGTATCGCCAACAATATCAATGTATTTTGAATATAATGAAAGAAAGTGTTGATAATCCTTTTCTTTCCGAAATAATTTGCCGCTGTTTATTCCCCTGTTATATATGTGATAATATTGCCCGTGTTCAAGTGGTTGCATTTTTTGTGACAAAAAGTAAATGCAATAATATTTTTTTCTTCTGTGTTTACATGTTGATCGTGGTCATCGTATGCGACGCTTCCATGTCCTTCGGACGATGGAAGGTCTCACCAGGATTTCTCCAGAAGTTTTGTGAAAATATTTTCAGAAGTTGAAACCCTGCACAAATAAAGTCCCTGCGGAAAATCGTTAAGATTGATTTCTAAAATATTATTATTTTGATCAAGCACTTTTCCTGAAACAGTAAGCATTACTTTCCCGCTGATATCAAATAATTCAACATCAACTTCACTTTGTTTATCAAGGTTGAGTTTGATAAAGGCCCTGTCCTGCGCCGGATTCGGATAGATGTTTATTTTTTCTTCTGGGGGATTAACTTCATTCAGCCCGACAAAATTTCCAAAGTCAACAAGGTATGCATCCACGCTGTTTTGAAGTGTCATGTTCTGGCGCCAGTTGCTTCCAAAAATAATTCTGTCGCCATGACGGCAAACTGTTGCATGTGGTTCAGCCCAGTAAACACTATTGTCGGCATCGGGAGTAGAAGGTGAGAATCTGCGGCTGTGATGATGGGCAATACGCTGTACATCTCCGCTGCCATCAAGTTTCAGTGCGAACACTTCATCTTCGAACGGAAGCCAGGAAAGACTGTCATCCGTTAATCTTCCCATGTAATCAAAAGTGCTGATGAAGCACCATTCCCTGCGTTGCTCATTGCGCAATGAAATATGCATATCAAAAAACTGCGATACTCCGAGCAAAGTTGTTTCCTGTCCGTCGGACAAACGGAATTTTTTAATATAAGTCACATTTGAATCAGCATTGTAAATATCCATTACCAGCACCTCGTTGCCAGCGGCATCTATACCAAGGTCGCTGTGTCCCGCTCCGAGAGGCTTTTGCCAGATGAAGTTCATGTAGCGGTCGTATACTTCAACGCCATGATATCGGCCTGTTGTTTCATCGGCATAATCAACCACAACATAATTTCCCAAAGGTGAAATTGATGTCCAGTCAAAATCTGTGATGGAGTCCTGCGGGATAGGCATGATGCTTATTTCAGTACTTGTTTGCAGGTCATATACAACAATATCTTTGAATACTACATCACCTGAAACGTAATTGTATTGCTGCCCAACTACAGCGTAATACCTGCCATCGAGCGACAAATTCCCTTCACCCCGTGTATTGGCCCAGGTATAAGCAGTGAAAACATGAACCGGTGTCGAAATATCTGAAACAATATTATATGAAAATAAAATACTGTCACCACAATAATACAAAGTGTTCAGATCCGTTGGATGCCAGAATACATCTTCACCTCCAACACCGCTAAGTGTTTTGATATAGCTGTAATTATTACCATCACATAAAAGAACTTCACCATCGCCGCTTCTGAGCAGCATTTTCGATTCGTCGGCATTCCATGCCTGTCGCTTGGAATAATCGGGAACAATGCCATTATAGCCTTGAGCGATGCAATCAGAAATCCTTTCTACTGTTGTTCCGAAAACAGGATCGGTATAAGTATTATATACAGCAGGTTTTGTGACAGCTGGCATGAACAGAGGGTTGTGATTGGTGATCCATTGAGCGGAAATACTCCCGAAACAGAATATTCCATAGGATAGTATAAGAAATGTTTTTCTCATGATATTGATGATTATGGCCATCAAAGATATTATAAAAAATGATTGTGTAATTCAGGATAAAATATCCTGAGCTTATTACGTCGGGATTGCAAATCCCGACGAGCATTGGAATATTTATTATTCAATAATTATTTTCCCGACAGCAACAATTTTATTGCTATCGGTTATCTTAATGAAATAAATTCCTGATGAAAGTTTGTGTGTGTCAACAATCATTTCATCGGATGAGGATAAAGGAATTTCCATCACTTTTTTCCCGAGGGAATTCAATATTTTCACAGTAGCGTTCGGGAATTTTAATTCATCATCGAACCTTATCACAAAATAATTGTCAGCAGGGTTGGGATAAATCACGATCTTATGATTAAAACCTGTGATTGGAAAATCAGTAATATTCGCAAGAATTGTGTCGTATGCTTCAATAATTATTATTCCTGCATGAAAGTCGCTCAGGTAAATCTGGCCGTCATCACCAACATTTATAAAGTTGCTGCCGAAAACATTTTTATATCCGCCTGTTCCCCTGCATTTAGCTACCAGCGTTGCTTGCGGAGCCTGCGAAAGGTCAAAAACTTTCACGCCATAGAATTTATCTGCAACATACAGCATTTTGTTTTTCAGATGAATTCCCTGAGGATTTATGAACCAATCGAAAAAGGCCCCAAGTTCAGTGATCTGGCCACCGTTTATACTGTACCATTTCAGATTCATCCAGGTAGAAACCGCAATGACACCATTTTCTGCTGCCACCCCGTTGATCTCGCCTGGAACAATTACAGAATCTATAAACGTAAAAGCATCATCAGCCACTTTATATGCAGCCAGGTAATTTTTATTATTGAATTTTAGTCCGCAGAACAGCGTGTCATTGCTCATGCAAATGCTGAACAGGTTGCACCTTGTCTGAACACTATCGATAATCGGTTTCGGATGAACAGGGTCAAACGGATCGAGCAGCAGTATTGCTTCGGGAGGAGCAAGGATGTTGCTCCATCCTGTTACCAGTCTTGGCCCAACATTGGTTTGCACCAGTTTCAGTTGAACATTATTACCAACACCAAGGCTGTCTACCCTCACAGGAAATCCGCCAGAGAGCCATGATTTAATATTATAAATATTTCCGTATCCGGTGGAGAGAATTATTAACGAATCATTCAAAAATTCAAAGTCAGAGACAAACTGTTCATAAATATGCATGAGTTTTGAGTCGGTCATATAACCATTATGATAGTACAGGCTGTCAAGTTTGTATGCAACGAGTCCGTATCCTTCATGGAACGCCCAGAGTGTGTCATGCCTGATTTTGCTTCCCATGCACCAGCCACCGGTTTCAAGGAACCCGAGTGTGTCGTCGGGTGCCAGTTGTGAGATGTCGCTTACCAGCACGCCGCACCATTCGGAGGACATGGCAATGTAAGGTGTTCCGTCCATCAATGCAGCATCGAAATGCCAGAGACCGGGAACCACAAAGCCGATTTTTTTTAATGAGTCACCGGGAAGCCCTGTCGCATCCACAATAGGCATGTAGGCATACGGGAAGATCGAAAGGTCATATGCTGCAGTGGTTACAATATATAAGGTATCATTGCGTGAATCCATATTCATAATGTTCATTTGGGCGTAACCGGGTATACCGCCGGATACTGTTAATGAATCAATAAAAGTCAATGAATCGCCTGTAAACAACAAGGCAATAAAACTGCTTTTAGTTGAAAACAAGTCACCTGCTCCTCCGCACACATAAATGATATCGTTACGTAAATCAGCAAACTGCAGATCCTGTACATTGAATATTGCACTGTTTGTCCAGGTTGCATCAGGCGTTGAAAGGTTCTGGATATCGTAAACCTGAATATTACCGGTTAATCCCTGGTTACCCACAGCAACAAAGTTGTTTCTGCGGGAGACACAATTTGCTCCCGGGCCTCCGAATGAACCTATTTTTGTAAACCCGGAGCCGGGTGTATATTTTAACATACGCACCAAAAAGTTATCTGCTATAAACAAAGTGTCATTCGATCTCCACATGTCGTAGGCTGCAGTATCGCCCATTTCCTGCATGTTGTAGTGTGCAAGAATGTCCAGGGAGTCGGATGTATAATCGAGTGCAAATATTCCGTGATGCGTGGCTGCAACAAAAAGTACATCACCATATACCTCTGTTTCGCCAACCAGTCCGAGCAACGGACGCTTTGCAATAACGTGATAGTCGGCTGTATCATGAGTGTCGTAAATCCATACACTGGTTCCGCATCCCACAATCAGTTTCTGGTTAAGTGAATCATAATTCACATGAAAGCCTGCGCTGCCGGGGGTTTGGCCGAGACGGTTAAGGATTTCAACCTGTGCGCTGAGTGAAAAAGCAAGCATCACTGCCAATAATGTCAATATCTGTTTTTTCATATTTCTGTTGTTTATTGTTTAATGAATTTTATTGATTTCTGTATTACATCCCCAGACCTGATGTACAGAAAATACATACCGGGTGAGAGATCAGATGTGTTAATCATGTTTATTCCATTGTTAACAGGGAATGAAATATGGTAACATCCTTTCACATCATATATTTTTATTTCAGACCCCTCGGGCAGATTGCTGCAATTAATCAATAATGAACCGGCGGAAGGATTTGGGTATAAAGATAAAATGTTGATGTCGCTTTTAATATCGTCATAACCTGTTGAAATAATCCGGAAGGCATGTTTGAGAACACCGGAGCCATCAGAGGGATTAAGAGCGGTATATGCAATATGTGGCAAGTCTGCTGTATCCAGTACAATGCAAGTATACATACCTGCATCGGTTGAATCAACAATAACAAAGTCCCAGCTACCTGAAGTGTTTGAAACAAATTTTAGATAACCATTTCCGGTTGTATCAATCAGTGGAGAAGGATCGGAATAACAAATATGGGTATAGTTATCCTTGTCAATTATAATAGATGTGTTCCATCCCACATTATGATTCGTGTCTAAAACAGAATACGTCCATGAGCCGCTCTGATTTGTGGCATGTTTCAGTCCAAGGTTTTTATCAAGGTAGCTGATGTGCGGGAATCCATTGGTGTCAATGGCTATATCAACATCATTTCCTGCATAAAAATTCGTGTCAACATCAAACCAGCTCCAATTACCTGTATTGTTGGTAATATATCTCAGCCCTCCTATTCCTCCGTCAGGGGAAGTTCCGACACCTTCTTCATTACGAATGGCAATGTGTATATTTAAATTATTATCAGAGGCAATAGATCCGTCAGCACCTTTCACAACTCCGGGAGCGATGGCTTCCGATTGCCAAGCACCGCTTTTGTTGGTGGTGTATTTTATATTCAGGAGATGATTTACCGGATCCCCTATTCCCAATTCAGAATGTACAATGTGAATAAAATTCTGTTTGTCAACACAAATTCTGGTAAGCAGGCCCGATGCAGTATCAATAGTTGATGTTGCCCATTGACCGCTGGCATTGGTTGCATACTTCAGATTTCCGTATGGAACGGTTCCGCCTGCAATGCTGTCATTCCTGATATATTCAAAATAGGAAATATGTGCATGATTGTTTGAATCAATAGCAATTGAATTGTATTCACCTGTCTGGCCGGTGCTGTCTATAATTGAAGTTTCCCATTGTCCGGAAGCGTTGGTTGTATAAAGAAGGTCTTTATTCAGGTAATCATAATGGCTGAAATGAATGACATTGTCTTTGCCGATAGCAACATTGCAATATATGCCAACAGAAGTGCCAGGACCCAGGGATGAAACAATTTCTTTATAAAAATTCTGTGAAAAAGAATTTTGAACAAAGAATATTAAAAAGAAAAATGAAAGAGTTTTTTTCATGATGGAATAATTTCAGTATTTAATGAGTTTTGCATTCCGTGGCATTATGCCTTTAGCCCTTACAGAAATCAGATAAATTCCCGTGTTCAGAGAGGCACAATCAAAAGCCAGAACATTTTTATAAATTTCAGGATGTTGTGTTTCAATTCGTTTTCCTGAGAGATCAAAAATTTCCACAGTTAATACTTTATTCTTGAGTTCTTCCGGTATAAAAATGAAAGCTGTGCTGTACGCGGGATTTGGATATACTAACAAAATATTATCGTCATCCGCCAAGTTCGTAATACCTGTATATAAAGTATCATTTGAGAGAATGGTTGTCTGTGCAAAATATTCCACAAAAAATATTTTCCCATCTTTACCGAAAAGATCGCGAACTCCATATATATCAGTATATTTCCTGTAATCCAATCCACCGCGGTAATAACCGGTTTCTGCAAAATTTTGCCTGTCGATAGCATACAAGCCTTTCAATCGGTATGCAAGATAAAGGCCGAATGTGTCGGCAGCAATGTATGAAGGAGACCCATTTGGCAAGATAGCTGAAAAATCTTCAGCTAAAGAATATGACGGATTGTAGAATTCAAGTGTGTACCGTGTCAGTCCTTTGTTGGTGATGTAAACATAAATTTTATTGTTGTAGGCAGCGAGCATCTTTGCATCCTGGTTTACAAGCATTGGAACATGTACAATTTCGCTGAAATTATTTCCTGACACATCATAAGCCCAAATGCTGTCATTGCTGGAAATATACAGCACATCGTTTGCCAGCGCCATATCATTGTATGTCATAGTTATTGTAGAATCGATGAATGGATTGTAAGGATCGCTGACGTCGATTATAAGAAGACTGTTGTCCAACTTTGAAAAAATACGGTCATGATGAACAATGAAACGCCCGTTGTTAACTGACTGCTGAATGTATCCGGTCTGGATCATTGAATCCCTGCGATAGACCCTCATGGGCTGGTAAGACAAATTTACCGTATAAATATATTGACCGTCATCTGAAAAATTTGCATGGCCGCAGAAACCGGGATCATTTTTTACATTGATAAGAACAGGGTTGTGCACATCAGAGATATCGTAAAGTTTAAACCCATATCCTTCATTAGCAACAGTCATATAATTTCCCCATGCATCGCTGCTCAGGTTCCATCCGCCGGTAAGAGTATTCCCTTCATCAACAGGATTCATGATGTCAGTGATATCAATTGTTTTGATGCCATACCATTCCGAAGCAACATACAATTTCGGATAATGGACAGTCATATCGAAGTGCCACAAACCCGCATTGATGTATGTAAGAAGGTGAACATTGGACGTATCGGTTGCATCGTATACACGAATATAACAGTTGCTCAGATCGCCGGGTTTCAACCCGCCCCAGTTAGCGACATAAATTGTGTCGTTAATATTTTCCGCGTTGTAGGGAAGAGCCATGGCAGCACCAAAAGGAAATCCAAGAACTGTATCCGTAAAAACCACTTGCGGTGAAAATGGATTGGAAACATTGAGGGTGTAAAAATGTCCGTTGACAGTATTTGTACCACCCATCACATGAAGCAGGTTATTGTTTTTCCCCCATATCACATTTTCTGTCAGAAAACCTCCATGCGGAGTAAATGAGATAAATGAAAAATCATTTGCATCGTGCAAATACACGCCGTTCTGTCCGCCATATTGCCAAACAGTATACGCAAGCAGATTGCCTTTAACGGCTACACCGCTTATTATTCCTGCAAATGGGGCATAGCCGAAACTAGTAATTTTTGAATAGCTATTTCCGTAATCTTTATATGCGGTAACCTTCGATTGCTGTGCAAGAAAAATGGTATCCCCTTTTATTGCAATTCCCTGTGTGGCCATGCCGGCGCTGTCGACAGGAATATCATAAACTTTTACAGGCAGGGCGGGATTAGAAATGTCCCACTTCGTCATCCCATCATAATTGGCCGCGACATATAAATAATGATCGTTAATAGCCATCCTTATTATTTCCGATAGATAACGGTATTCAAAAACGCTGTCAAAGGGAACCGTTGCACCACTTCCTACATAATACGAACGCAGTGTTGACCCGGTACCAGTAAGGACATACCCATTATAATATTTTATCGCCTGGCAGGCAGCCCCGGTAGTTGATGACAAGTACTGTAATGAATTCTGAGCATTTGAGAAATTGCATGACAGAACTAAAGTCAAAATAAAAAAAGATTTTTTCATTTTATTGATGAAAAGATTTTAGGGTAGTAAAATAACAAAGTCATTTAATACAGCCATTCAGGTAAAAATACCTGTTTTTGATAAAATCATTATAATTCAAGCAATCAAAATGGAAAAAGTTTTTTAATTAATGACAATTTTATTTGCAAAAACTGATTTACCTGAAATTATTTTTAATATATATATTCCCTGCGACAGACCGCTAACATTAATTAAAGTTTCACTTTGTGGAAATTCTTGTTTTTTTATAAGCTGCCCATCAGCAGAAAAAATTTCAATGATAGCATCCTTTTTACAAAAGTCTGGAGATAAATTTATTGTAATTAAGTCTGATACCGGATTTGGAAATATCTGCACATCATCACCGGCCGTGTTTTCAGAAAATGGAATTGAAGTAGTTGTCTGATTTATTTTTTGCCATATCAGATCGATCACATCACCTTGTGAAACATACATATCCCACTTGTGGCAATCTCCGTAGTCGGCCGAATCCAGCGGATTATACCTGTAATCATTGGGGACGGTAAGTCTTTCTATCATTAAGCCATAGTTTGCCGCATCGGGATTTTCAATAGATCCATGATACATATTTGTATAACCGATAAATCGAGTAGAAACATCGTAATCGTGGCTGCCAAAGCAATATAAAGGATATACGGAAAGAGAAACATCTGTAGGCGGAATGTAGTTCAGCGGATCCATTTTCACTTCATGTATGGAAGTGTCGAGAGTGCTGTATAAATATCCTTTATTCATCAGGATTTCATTAATGGAAACGTCATTTTTCACGCTGGTGAAGGGCATCCCGTACAGATTGGTGGCCCAGGACATGACGCAATCAGTGTCAAGAGGGTTTTGACAGATAGGAATGGTTTGCCACCATCCACCTGTAAGAGAATCCTTTGCTACATAAGGCCCGCATTCCATTCCGACAAGAACAGCTAAAAAAATTCGGTCAAGATGTGTTTGAAATTTTACAGTGTCGGTTTCCATTTTCCTCAGCATCAAGGCCAGCATAATGGCCCCCTGCGAATGACCGAGGAGTATAACTTTTTTCCCATGATTGTCGTGTTTGATATAATAATCGTAAGCACCTATTACGTCGGTCACTGCAGTATCAAGGATGTCAGCCTGTTTCTGGCGTGAACCGGGCAGAAGATGAGGAAGTGCGATGGCTGCCAGGCTTGCCTGCCTGTAATAAGGTGCATAAATTCTTCCGAACTGGGTATATTGGTTGTATTCCCAAAGAGCAGCCCTGGCCCTTGTTTTTTGTGAATCACAAATGGCAAAATTTTGAGCAACGGCAATATATGGAGCTGTTGTAGGATATATGCAAAAAACGTCATAACCGGACGTAGTGTCATAATCGATATTGATAACAGAACCGGGAAGGGTATCAGGACCAACAAATGTATAATCAGGAAGAAAATGCATATCCGCCAAGCCTTTCATCGGGTGAGCTGCCCAATTTGATGAATCGTGGTAATTGGTAGTGTCGTAAACCTGCGCATGAACAGGTAATGATAATAGGAATGCCATAAC
>JAZDMF010000101.1:0-5249 GCA_043801235.1 Bacteroidota bacterium
CATTGATACTCTGAAAAGTATTATTTAAGAACAGTGTGTTTTGTTCTTCCTGAGTAACAAATTCTGATGACCAGATGAACCTCATAACAGCAATATCTGAATCTCCATCATTATCGGCATCTCCAAGAGAAATATCAGAAATAGCGTTTACTGGCCAATCAGTAAATCCACCTGTTTCGATAACACTCTTCGTAAAAGACATATTATTATTTAAATAAACTGCAAGACGATCTGAAAAACAACCAAAAGCTCCTACAACCAGGTCTATATCATTGTCGTCATCAATATCTCCAAATTCAGCACAACTGAAATTAATATTATCAATTATTAAACTTGTAAATTTACCGTTTCCGTTATTTATATAAATACATACTTTGCTGTCCGAATCCCCTGTGGTTGAAGTAATATCAATATCATCATCATCATCCACATCGGCAACGGATAGTATGCTCATGTGTGCATTTTCGTCACCAAAACGGGAAAAAAGAGAAAATATACCTGTGCCGTCATTTTTATATACTTCACTGGAATCAATACAACAGCCTATTCCAAGAATGATATCCATATCTGTATCATTATCCACATCAAATACTGCAGATGAAATAGCTCCATTAAACTCATTCAAAAAATCAGGGGAATAATTATTATTACCATCATTTAAAAGAATAATAGCGAAATCCTCATTCCAACTGGTAATTACAAGGTCAATATCTCCATCGTCATCAAAATCGCCATTACTTATATCCGTAATATTTAATGGATCCAAAAATTCTGTTTTAATTAAATTTCCATTCCCCTGATTATACCAGATATAATTAGGCCCGGCACCATTATTTCCAATAAAAAGATCAATATCACCGTCACCTTCAATATCAATCCATTTCACAAAATTGGTAGGAACGGAATCAATACACGCAGTTTCAATAAAATTTCCATTACCATCATTAGTATAAATAAAATCCTGTTCAATATTTCCAACAGCCAAATCCCAATCCCCATCATTATCATAATCTCCCCAATCAGAACTTCTTGATATCCCTGTGCCAAAATTCGGTATATTTGTAAATACGGGCTGTGAATAAATTACAAATTGAATATTAATAATTATACTAAATAAACTTATTATTTTTTTCATTTTTTCCTGTTTTAAAATTTCATAGTAAATATACAAAATATTTCACAAAAGCAAATAATTTTCAGGAAGAATTGCTGATATATTAAAAGATTAAAAAGACTGGAAAGATTGTTCAATTGTTCGATTGCTCGATTGTTCAACTGTTCGATTGCCAAACTGTTTAATTGCTGATTTATTAAAAGATTGGAAAGATTGATCAATTGCTAAATTTCAACTGGCAAAGTATAACATTAAAGAGTTGCAGAAAGGCTTTGGTAAAATTCAACCAACTTTTGTGTAATAACATTATTATCGTATTCCTCTTTTACCAGAGTAACCGCATTATTCCCGATAGTGGTGCAGATGTCAGGGTTTTCAATGCATTTTATCAGGCAGTCAATCCACTCACCGGCAGAATTTGCAATAAGAATATTTTTCCCATTTTGACAATGAATTCCTTCAGCTCCTACAGTGCTGGTGATAATGGTGTTTCCGGAGGCCATGCCTTCAATTATTTTAACCCTCATTCCGCTGCCGGATAAAAGAGGCACGATCATAACAGTTTTTGATTGCATGAATTCGTATGCATTTGAAACTTCACCAAGGATCCGGATTCCTTTATAAGTGTCTTCATTGATCCATTCCGGCATATTGCGTCCTGCAAGTAAAAAAGTATATTGAGGAAATTTTTTATGAAAAACATTCCAAACATTTTCAAGGAACCATTTAATTCCTTCCTGGTTAGGCATCCAGTCCATGGAGCCTAAATGGAAAAATCCGGGGAATTCACGATTTGTTTTTTCTGTAAATAATTTTCCGGATTCAACACCAACAGGAATTGAGATT
The DNA here is from genome assembly GCA_043801235.1 of Bacteroidota bacterium. Taxonomy (GTDB): domain Bacteria; phylum Bacteroidota; class Bacteroidia; order Bacteroidales; family CG2-30-32-10; genus DAOQAK01. Next base: position 1,961 of record JAZDMF010000101.1, read on the forward strand.
ATCGGGCATTTACAGCCAAGTTGCAGGAAAGTTTCAGCATCTACAGGAGTTATAGCTGCAATACCATCGACCTCATTCATTGTTTTCAGTTCGTAACTCCTGAGTTTTTTAGCAAGTAAATTAAGATAATATTTTTTAAAGGAATTTTTGCGGCTTTTGGCAAGCCTTTGCCAGATAAGGTGTTCCACATTATGAGCCCGCAAAATGATTTTTGCTTTGCTGCAGGAACGCATAACAGGAATATAAGGCGTTACAAACAACCCTTCAATCTGAATAACATCAAAGGTATTTTCTGAGAGAATTTTATTTATTTTTTTATTTGCCTCATTTGAAACAAATCGTTCAATGTTGTATGATTTTTTTGAGAAAAGGTTTATGAATGCATCGAAGGCATTGATGTTCGTGTTAATATAAACAAAATCAAACCCGGTTTGTTTTTTGTAATCATCAGGAATGGCGTGGTTTTTCACAGCATACTTGGGAGTACTTATGGCAAAAATCTTTACATTATGGCCGGCTTTCAGCAAACCCTGTGTGATATTGTTCATGGCAATAGGTCCTCCTTCGCCGGGTGGCCAGGGCGATTTGCTGCATATCTGTAGGATGTTCATTGTAAAATTAATTTATATCAAATAGCAAATAGTAAATATCAAATAGCAGATGGCAAATGTCAAATGTGTAAAACAAAAATCTAAAATCTTAAATCAATAAATCATAAAATGTCAAATATTGAATGAAAGTGATGTGAATATTTTTATCAAGTGTTGACTAATGATTTTTTTCTGAAAATTCTTTTGAAAATTCCGAGATAAGCATACACATCAAACAGTGTGGAATCACTGGTGGCTTTTATGGTTAGGAAGATACCGAGAGGCAGAAAAATGACGGAAGGAAACCACATTCCGATGTAAGTTGGGATTACTCCTTCACGCACCATTTTCTCGAAGGTGAATGAAACCACATGAAATATTACAAAGAAAACAACGGATACAACCACAGGGAGCCCTAATCCGCCTTTCCGTATTATAGCTCCGAGAGGTGCGCCTATAAAGAAAAGTACGAGGCAGGCAAACGACAAGGTGAATTTCCGGTGCCATTCAATATCATGCCTTATTATATATTTCTTCCTCCCCCTGAAATCTTCATTATTATAAAAAACATGATCTTTAATATTTCTTGCCTGGCTCATTGCATAATTCACTATCACTGTTTGTTCCTCTTTTGTGAAATTTGACAGGAATTCACCGGTCATGTTTTGCATTGTATCTTCAACAATGCTGTCTTTCTTATAGTGCCTGTTGTAATAAAGAAGGTTGTTCTTCATGGTAACAACATAAGCTTTTTTAACTGTGTCCAGCCGTGCATTGAGTGAATCACTGGTGTGAGCCAGCTGCGACTGGTTCATCATCTGGTAATACCCCTTGAAAAATTCTTCGTTGGTGCGGTTCATAGTGAATGCGGAAAGGTCGAAACGGCGCACTTCTTCCTTGAAAATGGTTCTTTGCATGGGATGATTGGTACTGGTGCGGTGGAAATCGGTTCGTTCATAATAGTTAATGCCGTTCGTCATGCTGAATATAAGGTAGCGCTTGTCGGCGGTCATTTCCATGGTGCCTTTTTCGGCAACAGTAAGATTGGTGTTGCCCATGCGCGAAGTGTGATCGTAGATCATAATATTATATACTGTAACGCCATCCGGATCTTTCTTTCCCACTTTTATCACAAAGTCATCAATGCCGTTGTAGAATATTCCTTCTTTGATGTTCAGCGCAGGTTTTTGTTCGCGGACATCATATAGCAGCGAACCCATTTTAAGGTTTGCATAAGGAAGAACATTGTTTGAAAAATAAAATGCAGCAACACAAATAAGAATTGAAATTATAATCAGAGGCGACATAATTTTTTGCAGGGAAATTCCTGCCGATTTTAAAGCTACCAGTTCATAATGTTCGCCAAGGTTTCCGAAGGTCATGATGGATGAAAGCAATATGGCAAGAGGCAGGGCCATGGGAATCATGGTGGTGGCTGCCCAGAAAAGCAATTGAGCGATAAGTGTCCACTCAAGTCCTTTCCCCACCATGTCGTCAATGTATTTCCAAAGCCACTGCATCAACAAAACAAATATTGCAATGAATAAGGTAAATAAAAATGGGCCGAAGAACGACCTGAGCATTAACCAGTATAACTTCTTGCCCGGCATTTTAATTATTTCGTGGCGCTAAGATAATCATTTGCTTTGGAAGAGGATTTTACGAAATTACGATGGTATAAACGTACAGCTTTCATTTATGGTATGTGGACATTATAAATTTATGAGATTTAAATCGGAAATCTACTAATTATTTCTGAATTCTGCCTTCTGAATTATTTTACAATTTGTCCATCTTTTATAACAAGCTTCCTGTCGGCCATGTTAGCCAGTTCTTCATTATGCGTAACAATAACGAATGTCTGGTTGAATTCATCGCGGAGAGAAAAGAACAGTTTGTGAAGTTCTTTGGCTGATTTTGAATCAAGATTACCTGAAGGCTCGTCAGCAAGTATAACAGCGGGGTTGTTAATCAGGGCGCGGGCCACTGCAACACGCTGCTGTTCGCCGCCCGATAATTGCGATGGCTTATGATGACTTCGTTCGGTAAGACTTAAAAACTCAAGGAGCTTATTGGCTTTTGCTTCAGCTTCTTTTTTGCCTGTGCCCCCAATGAATGAGGGGATACAGATATTTTCAAGAGCCGTAAATTCAGGAAGTAAATGGTGAAACTGAAAAACGAAACCGATGTTTTTATTTCTGAATTCTGAAAGTTTTTTATCCGAAAGAGTATTTACAGCAATATTGTTTATTGAAATATTTCCTTCACCGGCTTTATCAAGAGTGCCGATAATATGCAGGAGGGTGGTCTTTCCTGCACCCGATGCCCCGACGATGGAAATGATTTCGCCTTTGCTGATTTCAAGGTCAATCCCCTTGAGCACTTTCAGGTCGCCGTATGATTTATGTATGTTCTGCGCTTTGATCATTATTGATGAAATAATGGAACTGTTGCAAATATAATGAATCTGATGAATTTATAATTATTTTATATATTTGCAAATTATGATAATACAGTTATTGTTCAGAAACGCGATAGATGAATCCCTTCTATGTTTTACGAATCACTTTCCGGACTGACTTTAAAAACATAAAAAAAAATTATGAGTGTATTTCGTTATTACGGATTAAAAACTTAAATTTTAAGAGCTGTTTTTGAGATGGGATTTGAAGAACTTATTCCGGTTAAGGAAGAAGTGA
>JAZDMF010000103.1:0-4041 GCA_043801235.1 Bacteroidota bacterium
TAATTTTGACAGAGAACCATCTCTGAATTTTTCGATCAGCAGACCGAAAATATAATTCGCTGTAATGGATGATAGCATAATGAGAACATAGAAACCTTCTCCCCATGCATAAAAAAGAAGACTGGCGAACAGCAAAAACAGGTTTCGAAACCGTTTGCCTGCGGGAAAATAAAGCAATAGTGTTATGGGTAAAAATAAAAACAGGAATATAATTGAACTGAAGACCATTGACATTTCTCCTTATAAAAGGCCTTTTTATTGAAAAAAATATCGAAAGAATGATTTGCCGCTAATTGCGAACCATTTATTTTTTCGTCAAAAAAGGTTACTTTTGAATTATACGGTAAAATGCCTCCTCTAATTCTTCACCGATTTTTTTCCACGTATATTTTTCGATTACCTTATTTCTGGCAAGTTCACCCATTTTTTTACATTGAACTTTATGCTTGACTAAGGTTAAAATATTATTTTTTAGATCTGTGTAGGAACCGGTCTTTGAAATAAGGCCGTCAACCCCGTGGTTGATCAGTTGTGAAGGGCCAGGAAGAGCTGTGACGATTGCAGGCTTACCTGAGGCCATGGCTTCAAGAATGACTAACCCGAACGATTCGGAATGAGTGGAAGGGAGAACAAGAAAGTCACAAAGGTTGTAGTAATCGGGCAGTTTTTTATCCGGGAATTGTGGACCTGCAAAGATAATCCGGTCTTCAACCCCTCTATTCTTCACTTGTTTTTTATATGCTTTTTCATTATATCCACCACCAACAACAAGCAGGGCAAGGCTGGCATCATCAATCTCTGCGATTGCATCAATTAAAATATGAAGCCCTTTAAACGGAATCAGGTTTCCAACAAAAAGAGCGACTGTTTTATTTTCCAGACCATGCTTTTTGAGTAATGACTTGTCTTTTGGCCGGGGGGCATATCTGCTGATATCAACACCTCCATATCCAACCTGCATAACCTTACTCCAAGGTATAATGCTGCCCGCTTTCGTGGATTTTAAATATTCATTACCCGGAGAACAGATACCCTGAGCCCCTTTTATGATTTTTTTCATCAGGAGTGGTTCATAGACACCTATGATGAGTTTTTTTAGATTCGTGTCTCCAAATACATCCATATGGTAGGTCAAAAAGTATTTTTTCTTTTTAAAAATATTTGTAAGATAAACGTATTCCGCTGCCCCAAAAAAAGGGTAGTGGAGATGAATAATGTCAAACTCATCCAGCATCCTGTAAAGCTGTGGAACCATACCTGCATCACCATAGACCAGAGGTGTTTTTAGACGGACTATCTTAAAATCCGATGGGTCATTATTATAATTCATCTTGCCGTAATCAATTGTGAATACGGTTAAATCATGACCCCTGCGAGCCAGTTGAATGGCATTGTGAAAACATATATAGCCCATCCCTCCGTGGTAGGGCGGGAACGTGCTGATAATCTGAGCAATTTTCATGATAAAAAATGTTATCCTGTATTTACTTGTTTACATTCTGCGACAGCCTAATCTTATTAAGGTTATTTGTGAGAAATACTGTATAATTCATCATGCTATGGGGGGTTAAATGAATCCCGTCACTTGTATTATATTGCACTTTATTGTCCGGTAAAACATAGCGGAATCGGTCAGGAGGAAAAATTTCATACATCATTTTTCGGATATGTGTTGCTTTTTTGGAATGAACCAACTTTTCATGAACAGGCATTTCAAAGAGTATGATTTGAACCCCGGACCGCTCAAAATAATTTTTATAATCAGTTAATATTTTTTTCATGTGAGCTGTGATCTTTTCCCCTGGCATTTCTTGGAACTGATAAACCATCTTGCTCAGCATCATTTCAAATAAAGCAGGTTTCACGTTTATATCATTTTCTTTTTTCATCTGAATACCATCAAGCTTTTTTTCATTTTTTTTATTGCTTTCGAGTTTATCCGAAGAAGTTGCTTCTGAATTCAAGAAATATTTTTTCAGGTTTTCATAAAGATGTTGCTTGATAGAATAAAGAGCCATTTCTGCAATACTTGACGCCCGGTATTTGTCTCTTAAAGCAGGAAAGATTTTTTTTGCAGTGTAGAATATGGGCAGAAAGAGATTATCTAAAAATTGCACCGTTCGTTCCGTATAAATATTGTTAATTTCAATCAGAAGAATATCGGGTTTTTGCTGTTTTTTTTTGACTATTTCAAGGCCATCGATAGTGCTTTGCCCTCGCATTGCCAAATTATAGGTATTTTCCGGCAAAAGATTTTCAAAAAGCCCGGCCGACAGAGAAGTGCCGGCGATTACGATTTCGCTCTGTTTATTATCTTCATAAAGATACTCCTGCGCTTGAATTCTGTTTAACTGCCATTGGTCTTGACCAATGGTTTTCGGCTTTAGCAGTGAAATAATCAGATTATAGGAAACGAAAAGAATTATGAATATGATGAGAGATTTTTTAATCATGATAACGACTTCATTATGTGATCCCTGCTCAGAACTGAAAATACACAAAACTGGCGGGTGACCCACTGTTCGAAATGATTAAGAAAAGCAGCAGGGCGAATATCACTGGCTGCAAGGTTTTAAGGATTTTCGAAGTGCCGTTTTTAGTATAAAGGTAATAAAGGTGATAAATGCATACCGGCAGTGAATAGAGCAGGTTGTATTTAATCAGCAATAAATCAACATAACTTAGGGGCATGTCGGCATTTTTAACAATTGCCTCCATATAACTCATCACATGTGAAAATTCAGGCAGTTTAAATAAAAGCCATGCGAATGTCACAAGAATAAAAACAACCGTCATTTTCAAGAAATTTAATAGCATAGTGTCCGGCAGATTGATCCTTTCGCGAAAAAACCTTTCAACAGCCAGTGCAAAACCGTGGAAGGAACCCCACATCGCATAACTCCAGGCAGCCCCATGCCATAAACCGCCAAGGAACATAACAACCATCAGATTCATATAGGTTCTCATTTTGCCGATCCTGTTCCCGCCTAGTGGGAAATAAAGATATTCTCTTAAGAAGCTTGACAGAGAGATATGCCAACGTGTCCAGAATTCTGAAAATGTCTTTGAAATATAAGGGAAGTTGAAGTTCGCGCGTATGTTGTAACCCAGAAGGCGGGCAATACCTATTGCGATTAAAGAATAGCCGGCGAAATCAGCAAAAATCTGCATGGAATATCCGAATATCATTATGAGCAATGTCGCTGTTGAAAAATTTTGAAAATATGGGAAAGCGATCCAAAAGGTCTGCTCCTTTAAATTGTCAGCTACAACCATTTTCAGGAAATACCCCAGCACCAATGCTCTGAAGCAGCTTTCCCAGTCGATATCTTTCAATGTTTTTTCTTTGATTTGCGGGATGAAATCATGTGCCTTCACAATCGGTCCGGCAACCAGTTTGGGGAAAAACGATATAAACAGGGCTGTGTTCAGCGAATGTCTGAAAAATGATTTGTGGACCAGCGATTTATATTTTTCCATTTTATCACTTGCAAAAGTGTCAACAAGAAGGCTGATACCCTGAAATGTATAAAATGAGATTCCAATCGGTAGGGGAATCATAAGCAACAATTCTCCTAATGATCCTGTCCCATTGAAAAAGGTTCTTCCAAAGAGCGGGCTGTATTTAAAAAAGGTCAGTAAGGATAAATTCGCAACAACTCCTGCAGCAGCGTAGATCTTTTTTAATTTTGTTTTTCCGTAAATGACGAGATAACTTGTTATGATGTTGATTACTATAGAGGAAATAAGCAACAGCAAAAGAGCAGGCTGGTTTGCGGAATAAAAAATAAAACTTGCGATAATCAGTATGGGAATTTGTACTGACCGAAAAAAGGGCAAGTAATATAATGAGAAAGTGATGATCACCAGAAGAACAAAAGAAAAGCTGTTAAATAACATCTAAAGTTTCGCACTTAACCTGACTGTAAAAAAATAGGATAATTTATTGAAAATGTTAAGAAAATAGTTGAAAGGCAGCCCTTATTTTAGTAAGGTTGATTTTGCCAAATCATTAATAATACTAAAAAAAGAGCTGCTATG
>JAZDMF010000105.1:0-8434 GCA_043801235.1 Bacteroidota bacterium
TTGATATTGTATCATAAAAAAACCCGGAAAATTTTTCCGGGTTTTTTTTTCAATTGGATTTTTTACCTTTTCTTTTTAACAACTTTTTTCTTAGGAGCTGCTTTCTTTAAAGCTTTCTTAACAACTTTTTTCTTAGGAGCTGCTTTTTTTGTTTTTTTCTTTGTAGCCATTTGTTTGTTTTTTTTGGATTTTTACGAAGCAAAGATACATCATTAATTTTTATTAATTACTGCTTTTAAAAATTTTATTAATAATTTTGTTAACAATCAAAAGTGAATAAATAGATTCAATCATTATGAGTGAAGAAAACAAACATTCTGCAATGAAGGTAAATCAAGGCATTCCGCAGCCTTCTTCCGTTGATGATGAAGCCGTAAAAAAATTTGTTCTGAAAAAACGAAACACTCTTTGCGTTTCTGATTATGTAAACGGAATTCTTGAAGGCAACAGAACTATTCTTGGACGCGCTATAACCCTTGTGGAAAGCTCACTTCAGAAGCATTATATTCCTTCACAAAAAATTATTGAACAATGTATTCCTCATTCAGGAAATTCCATACGAATAGGAATCACCGGAATTCCCGGTGTGGGAAAAAGTACTTTTATTGAATCGTTTGGGAAATTTCTCACATCAAAAGGCCGCAAGCTTGCCGTGCTTGCTGTTGATCCGAGCAGTAAAATTTCACACGGAAGTATTCTGGGCGATAAAACACGCATGGAAGAATTAGCGAACGATCCGCATGCATTCATTCGTCCGTCACCCTCCGCCGGCACTCTCGGTGGAGTAGCCCGCAAAACGCGCGAGAGCATCATATTGTGTGAAGCGGCGGGTTTTGACATCATCATTGTTGAAACAGTCGGCGTGGGGCAATCAGAAACTGCTGTGAACATCATGGTCGATTTTTTTCTTCTGCTTATGATTGCAGGCGCAGGCGACGAACTGCAGGGAATAAAACGCGGCATCATGGAAATGGCCGACGCTATTGTGATTAACAAAGCCGACGGAGAAAATATCAAAAAAGCGGAAGCCGCTAAAATTGTATTTCAAAATGCATTGCATCTTTTTCCTCCGTCACCGTCCGGCTGGATTCCTATTGCTGAAACATGTTCTTCAATTACAAATTCCGGTATAGAAAAAGTTTGGGAAATGATACTCGGATATGAACGCTTCACAAAAAACAATAATTACTTCTTTGAAAAACGCCAGTACCAGGCAAAATGCCGCATGACGGAAATGATTAACGAAAGGCTGAAAGAAAATTTTCATCAGAATGCAGATGTTGCAAATTCAGAACCCCTGATAGAAAAAAAATTGCTCGCTCAGAAAATAAGCTCCTATTCGGCAGCGCAAAAATTACTGGATGTGTATTTCAGATCACTGAAAAAATAAAATATCAAATCAAAATTATTTTGCAGGCTTCTTGTCTTTGGGAGGAAAAACAACTGAGCCCAGGATGCTCAGTACTAAAATTACAAGAATAGCATATAAAGAAATATTTGTGGGAATATGGTAGTGTATGGGGTATTGGGCTATCACCATCTTTACGCCGATAAATGTGAGTATAAGCGATAATCCGTCTTTCAGGTAATGGAAATAATTGAACATATTCATCACAAGGAAAAACAGGGAACGCAATCCGAGTATTGCAAAAATGTTTGAATAAAAAACAATATACGGGTCTTTGGTGACAGAAAAAATTGCAGGAACCGAATCAACGGCAAAAACCACATCTGAAAATTCCACCACCAGCAATACAACAAATAACGGAGTGAAAAGAAACTTTTTTTTGTTTCGGATAAAAAATCTTTGATAAACATTCCTGGGATAAACAGGAAAATATTTTGTGGCAAATTTTACTACCGGATGATTTTTAGTATCAATTTTATCATCTTCTTTCCGTGTGATGAACATTTTAATTCCCGTAAAGATCAAAAAAGCGCCGAACAGGTATAAAACCCATTCAAATTGCTGTATAATGGCGCCGCTTATAAAAATAAATATAAACCGCATAACCAGAGCTCCAATGATGCCCCAGAACAAAACGCGGTGATAATATTTTTGCTGTATGCCGAACGATAAAAAAATGAGAAGTATGACAAAGATATTATCCACCGAAAGGGCTTTTTCAATCAGGTAGCCTGCTATGTATTCCAGCGATAAATTTTCCCTGTATATTTCAATGTTCTGTTCAAAACCGGCTGACATATCGACAGTCACCGGCTGGTCATATCTTTCAACCACCTGCCTTAATTCAACATTGTTGTCGATGCCATGAATTAAATCGCCATGCGATTTTACCAGAAAAAAGAATCCTATCGCCAAAGAGATCCAAAGCACGCTCCATGCCACTGCTTCTTTAAAGCGCACAACATGGCTCTTCCTGCTGAAAACGCCCAGGTCAAGCATTAATACAGCCAGTATAAAAACAAGAAAAGAGAAGAAAAATGTCAGTTCCTTCGCGCCCATCAGCGATTAATTTCGGGCAAAGTTATCCTTTTATAAGTGCCTGTACAAATAAAATTAAATTGCTTATTTTTGAAAATGTTCTGTAACAGATGAAAAATATTTATCACACATTCATCATAATGACATGGTGGAAAAAGTATATTATACTCTTTCTGATTTTTTTCCCGTTGCGGTTTCTTTTCGGAATTTTTTCCGAATTCTGGTTTGACGATGAAGTACAGATTTATCTTATCGGATTAAAATTTTACACCGGAGGCCATTGGCCTTACTTCGGACCTGATGTTGTGTACACAGGTTCTCAAATACCCGGTGCATTGCAGGGTATTCTTGTCGGGATCCCCTTTTATTTTATTCAGATACCCGAAGCGCCCTGCCTGCTTCTCAACCTTTTGACTTTTTCGTCCCTGTTCCTGTTGGGTCACTATATAATAAGGTATCGCACCCCCGGCATTCCCGAATGGTTTCTGTGGATATGGATATTTACCGCTCCGTGGGTCATGAGCTTTTCAACACATACCATCAACCCTTCCTATGTGCTTCCGGCAGCCATTTTGTTTTTTATTTCACTTATGGAAATTATTCCGGGCACATGCAGGAATTTCATCAGTTCCAGAACTGCTTTTTTAATTCTGGGTTTTTGCATCCTATGGATATTCCAGTTGCATCTGTCGTGGATACTGTTAATGCCTTTGCTGCTTCTTGCTTTTTATCATGAATTGAAAAAAGGCCGGAAAAATATTATTTTCTCATCATCTTATTTTATAGCAGGATGCGTACTCGGCGGAATTTTTCTCATTCCCACATTTATTACATACGGTTTATTGGCCGGCAGCGGCGATACTGCATCGAACATTGCTTTCAACTCAGCCAACATCAGGGAAATAATAACTGTTTTTGTCCGGCTGCTTTCTTTCGGCAGTTTTGAGCTGGCGCGCTTCATGGGTGCGAATACTGCCGAACGTTTTGAATTTGCCATGCAATCCTTATGGGCTGTTCCTTTTGTGGTTATTGTGGGCCTTATAGGTTTTGCACAGGTGGGATGGATGATCATTGCATGGTTCCGTAAAAACGAATTGCCCGGATGGAAAACAATAAAGCAGCTGTTGTTGTTTGTATTTCTCATTACATATACCAGTTTTTTCTTTTCGGTAAAAGATCCTGCGTCGCATACCTTTTATTTAATGTTTCCTTTGGTAATGATCTATTCATTTTATTGCTGGCAGCCCTTGTTCCGGAAAAAATGGATACGCAGGATTGCGATCATTTTTCTTTTTTCAGGAATTATTTTTCATACAGCCCTTGCCCTGGATAATTTTAAAAATAAGTCGATGTACTCTCACAGGGAAAAACCATTGAAGGCCATACAGCAGAAGGATTATAAAATTCTCGGCGAAAGAAGAGTGTTTGACAGGAATGAATAGGCTGCTCCCAGTTTTTTTCAAACACATCCCTCTTTACAGTTTCTATTCTTAATGATCTTATTATTGTTTGCCGTTAGACGTTTGTTGTTTTTCTTCTTTTTTCTGTAAACTTCAGATGTTTTATAATGAACAACGAAAAACGTCCAACAGGTTTTGTTTTTACTTTTTCTCACAAAATTCTGTCAGCACGCCCAAAGTTGATCCCGGATGGAGGAAAGCAATGTCGAACCCTTCGGCTCCTTTGCGGGGTACCTTGTCGATAAGCTGCACACCCTTTGTTTCCATTTCCTTTAATGATGCTTCAATCCCTTCAACCGCAAATGCGATATGATGAACCCCTTCACTTTTTTTTTCAATGAATTTTCCGATAGCTCCTTCGGGATCGGTTGATTCAAGCAATTCGATTTTTGTTTGTCCGACCATAAAAAATGCTGTTTTCACTTTCTGGTCCTTTATTTCTTCGGTTGCATAGCATTTCATGCCGAGAACATTCTCGTAATAAGTTATTGCCTCAAGCAGGTTTTTCACTGCAATACCTATATGTTCAATGTGTGAAATTTTCATAATGCCCGTTGTTACTTTTTCAAAAATACAGATTGTTTTTCATTCCATGGACAGGGTTTTTATTATTTTTTCAGGAAAGCATACCCGCTCTATTATTCTTAAATAAAATGTTATTGTTCGGGTTTTCTGAAAATTTCTGATATTCTCTGGTTATACCAAACCGAATATGGTTTTAGGTTGAAAGGTTGAGCGGCTGGTTTGCCTGCCTTGCTTGCCTCGTGCCAGTCTCGCCGACGAGGCGGAGCGAAGCGGGCAGGAAGGCAGGGTTGATGGTCTTAGGTTAATGGTTTTTCCCCCCATTTACTTTTGATTTTTTCTACCCCAGTTATCCAATCCATTGACTCAATACCTGAACAATAACAATAAAACAAGGATTTCCGTTTGATAAAAAAAATGCATTAATTTTCCAATGCCCATTCCAGTTCCATGTCCCAGTTCGCTTTTACCTGAACGGAGGATGGATTGTAAAAAACCGCTTCGGGCTGTATTTTTTTCAGATAATTTCCGGTATCCCATTTTCCGTTCTTATCCGAATCAACGATAAGCTTCATTCTGTAGTTACCGGGTTTTACAAAATCGAATTTTACCGAACCGTCCGCCGCAGGCAATTTTTCGTTAAGCACAGCATCATTTTCATTTACAAGCTGCGCAATAAGGCGATCATAGCTTTTTTCTGTGTTTATTTTAAAAATAACATTTCCGTAATCTTTCTGTTCGGTGGTTTTGAAATCAATTTTCAAAGTATCGTTGGGCAGGCTGAACATGTCGCGAAATGCTGCCGGCGGTATAAACAAAGAATAATTTATTCCTTCTTTCCATTTGTAGCCGATGATCAGTTTGCGGAGTATTGTATCCGAAAGGACGATGTTCGAATAATCAAAGGAAATTTCAGGCCTGACGGTATCATTATTTTCAGTGATAATTATTTTACTGAAATCGTATTTGACAATCGGGTTTGAAAATTCTACGGTAAGCGTTTTATAATAATCGAATGCTGATTTATTGTTAATGTTGTGCTTTATTTGCAGGATCTGCAGAACACCGCCTCTTTTAACATTGCTTTTAACTCCTTTTTTTATAAGTTCGATCTCGGCAGTGTCAAGAACAATATTGTTTTCGCGCACTTCAAGCATCAGCGAATCATTGTCGGGATCATTCATCCATAATGTAAGGGTGTCTTTTGTTTTATTGATTTCTTTTTTAAAACCCGAGCCTTTTATCATCACTTCGTTCAGGCTGAAGGTTTCCAGCGGTTTGCGGAAAACAAGATTTATTTTGCCATACATTGCCGGATAGGCTTTCATCAGGCGCTGTGTCGCCGGTTCTTCTTCAAAAAGATTCAGGTTCATGATATTTTTTTTTAGTGAAGAAGAATCTTTAGCCGAATCAGCAGCCTGGGGTTGTACAAGCGAATCAAGGAAAGCTATTTTTTCATTGGGCTGGTCGAAAAGGTAATCGCTGTTCACATCCTTCAGTGCAAAAATTTTATATTGATTATTACGAAGGCTGGTGAAGCAAAATGTCCCGTCGGTTCCTGTACGCGCAAGGTAATACGGCGTTTCTTTTAACGGAACCGAATCCCCGTTTTGCGTGTAAAGCATAACATACACTTCACTTTCTGCTTTCTGGGTCAGGGCATTTTTTACAACACCTTTTATCATCAGGGTATCCATGACCGGTCCGGTGGAAAAAACAAAGCGGTAATCGGGCAAGACATTATTTTCGGTGATATCGGAAATGGCATCGCCAAAGGCGATGGAATATGTAGTATTGCTTTTCAGCGTATCGCTGAATGCGACAATGACAGATTTTCCTCTTGTCTTAATATCCGGTGTTTCTTCGGTAAATGGTGAAATGATTACCTGTTTGGTTACATCGGTGAGTTTTACAAATTCATTGAAAGATATTTTTACCGTTCCGCCATTATACTTTTTGGCGCCGTACAGGGGCTCGGAAGAAACAACGGCAGGGGGAACAATATCTTTGGCGCCTCCTGTGGGTGTAACAATGTTGGCACACGATGCGGCAACAAGCCATGCAACCAAAAAATAAAAAAAGTATGTGCTTTGTTTTTTCAATTTCTGTATCCTGCTGCAAAGATGGAAAATTTTTTCGTGAAAAATAATCTTAACAAACTGTTAAATGTTCTTAAACTGACAATGTTTTTGTAATTTCGTAATAAATAAACTTAAAACATAAAATTATGGCTTTCGAATTACCCATATTACCTTATGCGCCAACAGCACTGGAACCTTATGTTTCATCGCGCACCATTGAATTCCATTACGGAAAGCACCACCAGGCGTATGTGAGCAACCTGAACAACTTGATTAAAGGCACTGAGTTTGAAAATGCTTCGATTGAAGATATCATAAAAAATGCTGGTGGCGGTATCTTCAACAATGCAGCCCAGATATGGAACCACACATTTTACTGGGAAAGCCTTGCCCCCGATGCCGGCGGAGAACCCACAGGAGCCATAGCTGACGCAATCAACAAATCGTTCGGTTCATTTGCCCAGTTCAAGGAAAAATTCACCGCATCATGTATAACATTGTTCGGCTCAGGATGGGCATGGCTTGTAAAGAAACCCGATGGCAGCCTTGATATTGTTCAGGAAAGCAATGCCGGAAACCCGATGACAAAAGGATTGAAACCCCTTTTAACCTGCGATGTGTGGGAACATGCATATTACCTGGACTACCAGAACAAGCGCCCTGATTATATTGCCGCTTTCTGGAACCTGGTGAACTGGAAGGAAGCAGAGAAAAGGCTGGGTAAATAAAAAAATTAACCACTGAGAACACTGAGTTCCGATATATGTCGGAATCACGGGGTACACAGAGAGTCATTGTTTCTGCTTACTGAAACACTTTTGATATTTTTTTTCAGTTTTTCAAAACCGATTCTTTTCACTGCTGAATCTTTAAAGAGATCATGGAATTTTTTTTCATTCAGGTTTTCCCAGTCTTTTTTATTCATCTTCAGCAAATCGGGGTTTGGTATGAATTCCTTTTCTTTTGTGAACGGGATTTCTTTGTTCCACGGGCACACATCCTGGCAAATATCACATCCGTAAATCCATCCTCTTCGGGTAATGATTTGTTCATCCTGAATATCCTTTAAGGAATTTTCGATAGTGTGGTAAGCGATGCATCTGGAAGCGTTAAGCTGATAGGGTTTTTCAATAGCATCCGCCGGACAGGCAACAATACATGCATTGCAGTTTCCGCAATGGTTTTCGTGCATTTCGTCATAATCAAGAACCAGGTCGGTAAGTATGATGCAGATGAACATGAACGAACCTGTTTTCTGATTTATCAGCAAAGTGTTTTTCCCTATCCAGCCCAGTCCGCAACGTGCAGCCCATGCTTTTTCAAGTATGGTATTGCTGTCGACAAATATTTTGAATTCAGCGTTCTTGAATTTTTTCTGCAATGCCTGAATAAGCTTGGCTGCATTGGCTTTCATCACCGCATGATAATCTTTTCCATAAGCATATTTAGCTATTTTATAGAAAGCATTTTCTTCTTGCTTCTTCTGCGGATAATAATTTTGAACAAGCGCTATCACCGATTTTGCATTTCCTGATAATTTACGCAGATCTGATTTCTGTTCAATATTTTTTTCAAGGTATTTGATGTTTCCGTGTTTATTTTCCGAAAGCCATTTCATGAGATATTCAATATCTTTTTGTAGAATCACGGGGGAGGCTATTCCGCAACCATTAAAGCCAATTTTTTTTGCGGTGTCTTTAATGAATTTTACTGTATCTGTATTTTCTCTCATGGGAAAAGGATTATATAATATTAATAAAGAATCTCAATTTTTTTTTATAAGAAATTCAAGTTTCGCATGTTTCTTTTAAGCAGCATTAGCAAAGGAATTGTTCAGCATTTTTAAAAGTTTATTTTCAGAGTTACCATCTTGAATAATATTTTCCATAAAATCCATCATATTTATTTCAGCATAATCTGCTATA
>JAZDMF010000120.1:0-4060 GCA_043801235.1 Bacteroidota bacterium
ATGCTGATTTCATTTGAGCCGATAATCATCACCGGCAACATAATAAGAAGAATGCGCAAGCCTGTCTTGCTTTTTTCTTCATGCCATGTTTTCAAAATGAGTGAAAAGAAAAATAAAAGAAAAGTTATTGAAAGAAAATAATTCAGTGAGGAACTCATCCAGTAAATACATTCTGATGTTGATGGCATATTGTTAAAATAGAGTATGGTAAAGAAAAGCGAGGCAAGATGTTTTTTTGCAGATGAAAGCGATTGCTGAAAAATAATTAGAAAAAAATAATATACACTGCAATAAAAAAGCATCATGAGAAATAACGGAATTATTTTATATCCTCCGATCCATCCGTAAACCAAAGGGTTGAAACATGCTATGATGGTTGAAAAATACCTTCCGCTCCATTCTGTATAAGTCTGATGAAAGTGTGCTGAAATGCCACTATCCCTTACAACAGAAGAAATGATATAATCATCAGCAGACGGGTGACAGAAAAAAGAAAGCAGCAGGAAAGGCAGCAGCAGAAGCGATAACAGCAAAATCCAGAACATAGGCTTATCTGTAAGTTTATTCATTGATGCTGTTATTGCGTTTTAAAATATTTTCAGCTTCATGGATGCTTTGCGGTTTTCCTGCGTCAATCCAGTAACCTGTATCGTGGAGGTACCCTTTAATATCATGATAAGTGGAAAGCCTGAGATAAACATCGACAATGGAAAATTTTCCTGTTTCCTGCAATAATTCAAAAATTTGCGGACTGATAACATGAATGCCGCTGAATGC
This sequence comes from Bacteroidota bacterium, assembly GCA_043801235.1. Lineage (GTDB taxonomy): Bacteria > Bacteroidota > Bacteroidia > Bacteroidales > CG2-30-32-10 > DAOQAK01. Next base: position 778 of record JAZDMF010000120.1, read on the forward strand.
AAGAGAGAGCATAGGACTGGTGGAACTTCTTGAAATAATTTTTTCATTGGTATTCAGGTTTTCCCACCCGCAGATGTTCATGCCGCTGTCAAAAAGAAAATAGCGTTGCGGCGGCCTGTTTCTGACAGCAATAGTAGCAAGCGCGTTTGACTGCACATGGGAACAATAAAAATTTTCAAAGTCTATGTCGGAAATTATATCAACATTGTGAACAAGGAAAGGTCTGCCGTCATTAAAAAACCATGAAGCTTTTTTTAATCCTCCGCCGGTATCAAGAAGCATGTCGCTTTCATCGGAGATTTCAATATGGATATTAAAATTGTTTTTTGATCTCAGGAATTCAGTAATTTTTTGTGCATGATGATGAACATTGATAATGATATCATCAAAACCGTGCATGACAAGTTTTGCAATAACATGCTCCAGCAAAGTGATACCGCCAACCTGCACTAATGCTTTTGGAATGCTATCTGTAATAGGTTTAAGCCTTGTTCCGAGACCTGCGGCGAATATCATTGCTTTCATAGATGGATTAATCCCTAAATAAAATAAATATTGTTAAATATCCAATATCCAACACTCAATGTTGAATAATAAATTGTAAAATTTTCAGTTACTTGGAAATTGGTAATTGGATGTTGGCTATTCATTATTTATAATGTATCAGTGTATATTTATTATTAATTTCAGACAGGATACATTAATGCGGAGGAACCAGTATTTTGTAAAGTTTTGTTCCTTTTGAACCGTCGGGATCTTTGGGACACGATTCAAAAATAATATAATTTCCGTCGGGCGACCATGAAGGCGCTCCATCATATCCTTTAAAATTAGTAACTCTTGTTGACGCACCGCCTGTGACAGGAATGATGAAGATGTTTGCATGATCTTCATCCAGTTCATTTGAACTGTATACTATCCAGTTTCCATCTGGAGAAAAAGATGCATCGGTTTTATCGCCGCTGCCGGATGTGACCTGTGTATTACCGGTTCCGTCGGGTTTGATAATCCAAATTTCCCAGGTACTTCCGTTATTCCGCTGGTATAAAATATAATCTCCTTTTGGCGACCAGTTCGGCTGGCGGCAGTCATCGTTCTCGGGCGTAAGGCTTGTGTATCCTGAACTTCCGTCAAGCTTGTATTTTGTGATTACACCATTCCCTTCCTGATCGACAAGATGCGATTCGAAGACGATCCATTGCCCGTCAGGAGAAAATGAAGGTTCATAAGCCATCTTATCACTCCGGTTCGTTACCTGTGTTTCTGCGCCTGATGTTCCGTTTGCATCAATCATGTAAATCTCATCATGAGGTTCGCGCGATGATGAAAAAATAATTTTCCCCAGCGAATCGTTCCAGCTGGAACCCGGAAGATTGACATTACAGGTGCCATCGGAAACCAGCGTTGTTACAGAATTGTCAGATAAACAGATTTTCATGATATCGGCTGGTTCTTTATTGTATTTTTTAAATTTAGTAAAAACAACATATTGTCCATTGGGTGACCATGCAGGGTTCTGGTGGCTGCCTTTGATATCAATATCGATGAGAACGGCGCCGTCCTCACGAGTGTCTTCAAATTTTCTACAGGATATGAAAAATGAACAGAAAATAAATGAAAACAGAAAAATTATAATTGAAGCATTTTTGTTCATAAGTATTGAATTGAAATATTTTTAAAATGAATAACCTATCATCAGTCCAAGATAAGGCCGCACACCTATGCCATGATAATTCGAATAATCAGTATCGCTGTCCTTTATAAAATCGAGATAATTTTTATATGAACATCCCACCCCTGTATAAATATCAACAGTAAAACCGGAATTTTTCACAAACTGTTTACCTGTAATTATACTGAAAGTAAAATCAAACACTCTTGTTCTAAAGTCATCTTCCGATTCGGCTTTGTAGTTGATGTACCTTAAAAAACTAATTTGCGGAGCGAAATAATATCCGTTATGTTTTTCGTTAAGATATGTTTTTGAACCCGCTGAAATTCCGAATCCCGAATAATTCAGATTATTATCTTCGCTGCTGTTTTCATACCCGATGTTATACTTGTATCCCATAGGCCCGACATAAGAAAGTTGCAAATACGGAACATGTTTTTTCCCTGTATTAAATTCATGCATCACCGAAAATTGTGTCCGGAAATTCACATAACTCAGATAATCGGAGAATTCGCTCATCACAGGCAGTATATTGATTTTGATCACATGTTTGTAATCTTTTTGTGCGCTTAGCGACAAATTGAACGCCACCAAAGCTATCAGAATAAAAAAAAGTTTTTTCATATAGTAAAAATTATGGTAATATATTCAGTTGGGCATTATCGGTTTTGATAACCCTTGCAGGATCATAGGTGCAGTTTTTCAGCGTAAGTATTCCGTTTTCCGATAATACAATATCGCTGTTTGTGAGATCGCAGTTTTCTGCATACCCTGTTGAATTATCCTTTATGCCAAATTCGCTGTGAATGGGGTCTTCAGGGTCATCACTTCCGATGTAACAGTTATAGCAACTTAATTTTGAGTTTTCGTTTGCATGGCATAGTTGTCCGAAAATATGTGTGTCCTCAACCGTAAGTTCGGCGTTTCCGAGAAGAACAATTTCTAAAAGTGTTGTGTAATAAGTGCTGCCGTTCATTTGCCCGATCACTTTAATCTTATCATTTTCTATAAGGTAAAGATTGATAAAATATATTTCAGTGTTGATAATAGTAAGTGTAAATCCGAACTGCGTAAGCGTAAATGATGTCGGCCCGTCATGGGGATTTGCTATATTAATAGTGTCATTCATCTGACCGTCCGATCTCAATCCCAGGTTGACATCAGTGGAATTCTGAATGGTTATATCTGTTCCGGGATAAATATCGCACTGCCATCCCTGCGCTTTTGAATGAACCATATTAAGCTGCCATGCATCCGGATTGTTCAGGGTAAAGTCCACATCCTGGTAGGGCTGCGGGAATTCAAGAGGCGCGGGGACATTGAAGAAGAACTGCATGTTAGGGTATATCTCGCAATTATCAAGGTTTGCAATGCCATAATTATCCATTCTTAGTTCTTCGATAAGCGAATTTTTTGCATCAAGACGGCAACTGTCAAATAATTTGACAGCTGAATGATTTTCAAGACTGGAATTATTTACTTCAATCGTTGCGTTTCCTCTCAACTCAAACTCCCACATCTTATCTTCGGAAGTGAGGGTGCTGTTTTCTATTATAATCTTGGCGCTATCTTCGAGGTATATGCCATAATCAAGGTCTTCATTCAATTCGA
>JAZDMF010000143.1:0-16472 GCA_043801235.1 Bacteroidota bacterium
TCCTTTTAAATCGGATAAGGGTTTCAACTGGAGCATTAACTTTAATTTCGCAAAAAATACGAACGAAGTTGTTGAATTAGCTGAAGGAGTTGAACAGTATGAATTAGGTACCTACTGGGATTTGAAAATAATGGCTATACCCGGCGAGCCCTTTGGTGCACTTTATGGAGCCGATTTTCTGCGCGATCCCGATGGCAATATCATCAATGTTGATGGTATACCCCAAAAGGGCGACCTTAAAATACTGGGTAATTACCAGCCTGACTGGACAGGTGGCATCACTAATGAATTTTCATACAAGGGAGTTAACTTAAGCTGCCTTATCGACATTCGTAAGGGTGGAGATATTTATTCAATGACAAATGCCTGGGGCAGGTATGCCGGCGCCCTTGAGGAAACTCTAATAGGAAGAGAAGGTGGCATTATCGGAGTCGGAGTTAAGGATGATGGAAATGGAAATTGGGTACCAAACGATGTTGTGGTTACGGCTGAAGAATACAATCATGCTGCTTTCACGAACAGTATTCCTGCCGGAAGTATCTTTGATGGAAGTTATATTAAACTCCGTGAAGTAAAAATCGGATATACTTTTAAGAAAATTCTTGGTCTTCCTCTTAACAGCTTATGCATTTCACTGGTAGGACGCAACCTTGCAATTTTATACAGCAGAATACCGCATGTTGACCCTGAAACTTCATTCAATGACGGCAATGCCCAGGGCATTGAATTCGGCCAGCTTCCTTCTGCTACAAGTTATGGTTTTAATATCAGTGTGAAATTATAGTAAACTTAAAAATGAAAATCATGAAAAGAAATCGAATTGCCGGAATTGCAGTGGTATTATCTGCATTCCTTTTAATATTCAATTCCTGTAAAAAGGATTTTGACACTATAAATCAGGATACAAATAATGCAGGATTGGACAAGGCAGCTCCAGATATGTTGCTTACCAGCGCTATCGAAAGCATGACTGACAGGGTGCATGAGACTTTTTTAGGTGAAGAAATGGGAAACTGTTGGGCACAGCATGAAGCCAAGGTTCAATATACCGATGAAGATCGTTATATTTACCGTACCTCCGTTGTGAATAACACATGGTCTAGTTTTTATGCTGCTAACGGGATGGATGTTGCGACTCTCTACAATATAGCTGTTGAAAAACAACACGAAAATTACCAGGGTGTTGCCCTTGTGCTCAAGTGTTATATTTCTTCGGTATTAACAGACCTTTTCGGACCTGTTCCATACACCCAGGCATGGCTTGGAGCTGAAAATACTCTACCGGGATATGATTCACAGGAATCCATATACAGGGACATAATTGCAAAACTTGATGAAGCCAATACTTTGCTTGATGTTGCCGGAGAAGACATAGGCGGTGATATCCTGTACAACGGTGATATCCTTAAATGGAAGAAATTTGCAAACTCTTTGAGACTGCGGTTACTGCTTAGAATGTCAGGACAGGATGCAACTTTTGCGACAACAGAGTTTACCAATATGGTTGGAAATGCAGCATATCCGATTTTCACAAGCAACGCAGATAATGCAGCTCTGCAATATCTGGGTTCTGCCCCTAACAACCACCCTATGAACGAAAATCGCAAAACCCGCGATGATCATAGGGTAAGCAAGACGCTTGTTGATATGATGTGGACTACTGCTGTTAATGCAGATTATCGGATTTGTCTATATGCTGAACTTGATGATAACAGCGATTACGAAGGCATGCCAAACGGGCTTACATCTTCTCAGGCTGCTTCCTATAATGGCAATGGCATCAAAAACACATCAGAAGTTGGCAACTATTTTACTGCAAAAGAAACAGGTACTCCAATGCCTCCCGGAATGTTGATGAGTTATGCAGAACTTAAATTCATCTTGGCCGAAGCAGCTTTTAAAGGCTATTTATCTGGCGATGCCGGAACCTATTATATAGATGGTATTAATGCTTCATATGCCCAGTATGGCAGTGCTCTTCTTACAGCAGTTGATAACGCATTAGGCCTTCCTTCGCCTGATTGGACTACTGATTCCCTTGCCGCCGACTTTATTGCAACTGAAAACCTTGGCTGGAATCCTGCCTATGGAATGGAACTTATTGCAACTCAAAGATGGGTTGCCACTTATGATCAGGGACTCCAGAGCTGGTTTGAATGGCGCAGGACAGGATTCCCTGTTCTTACTCCGGCTGCAGCCGGAATGAATAATGGTAAAATTCCGGTACGCGTACCTTATCCTACAGATGAAGCAGCACGAAATCCAAGCAGCCTTGCTGCAGGTGTGACTTTATTAGGTGGGGCGGATGATTTGAACACCCCTGTATGGTGGGATGTAACACCGTAATATAATTTATTGATCATAGTATTAATTAATAAAAACATCATATGAAAGCAAAAATAAAAGTGTTACTGCTGATTTTTACCATGCTTGGACTCATGTACAGCGCATGTAACAAATCAGAAGATCTTCTAACTGAAGATGCAACAACAGGAGGATTAGTTTTCCCTACAAAATCTGTAGCTTATAAGTTAGGGGGAACTCCACAATTTGACATTGAAATAACAATTCCAATGGGGCCTGGCATTACTACAATTGAAGTATATAATCAATATTTCAGGCTTGCCGATACTGCAGAATCTAACCAGGCATTAATGAAAACTGTAGATGTGGCATCAGCAAACGCATCGGCTGATGCGGAAAAAACATTGACTTTAACCTATACAGACCTTATTAATGGTCTGCTGGTTGAAGGTAGCCCTCTTCCTTCTGATGAAGCCCTTCTTCCAATTGGAGATTATTGGTTATTTTCTTATAAATGTGTATTAGAAGATGGACGGACAGTGGAAAATAGCCAGACTACAAAAGTCGATGTTGCAAACCGTTGGGCAGCAGAATATCTTTTGAGCGGTTATATACTCCGTGAAGGTGATCCTGTTCTAACAGGTTATTATTCAGATATTCCATGGAAATTAATGACTTACGGAGCTAACGCTGTTCAATTTGATCAAATACATCTTTGGGGCGATGGTGCCTCCACTGTTGGAGGAATTGGAAAATGGATTATCACAATTGATGACTCTGGCGGTCCTGATAATCCAATGCCAATTACCGTAACTGATCTTGATAATGGAGCGGTACAGAATAATCCAGCGTATAATAACAGGTATGAACCATCGACCAAAACTTTCTATTATTCAGTTTTTTGGGGTACCGGGCCCACCAACAGGGCTGCAACGGATACTCTGGTTTATTATGGACCTTTGTAGAATATTAATTTAAAATATAATAAAACGCCTTCTAAAACAGAAGGCGTTTTATTATCATACTGATACGCCGCCAGATTCCGAAGCATTGCGCATGGCAATGATGTCTTTATCTAAAAGGTAAAGATTCTGTTTCCCAAGTAAATTAATTTTATCAATGATTGCGCGGGCAGATTTTTCTTCCTGTATCTGTTCTGCAACAAACCACTGCACGAAATTCAGCGTGGTGAAATCTTTTTCAGTATTACACAAAGCTACGATTTCGTTGATGGATTCAGTAATAAATTGTTCGTGCCTCAGTGTTTGTGCAAAAGCATCAGCCACATCTTTGAATTTTGAAGGAGGAAGCTTAATGGCAGGAACAACAGCATTGCCGCCTCTTTCATTAACATAATGAATGAATTTCAGCATGTGAAGGCGCTCTTCATCTGCCTGCACATAAAACCACTGTGAAATGCCTTCGTACCCGGTTGCTTCAGCCCATGAGGCCATTGCTAAATATAACTGCGAGGAATATGCCTCTCTGTCTATCTGGCGATTCAGAATTTTTTCAACGTTCTTGTTCATGAATGTATTTTTTAATATTCAAAGTAAAATTATAAAAACAAATAAATGGCTCAATGAAAATAATGTGAAAAAAAAATAACATAATTGAAAATGGTCTTAGGTTTATTGTTGGCGGCAGCCGGTTTAGTCATTGGTCAATGGTCATTAGTCAAACCAATCACTAAAAATTAGTAACTAAACCTGTTGCTATTGACTATAACCAATGATTATCCTTTCGGTGCTTCGGCCCCGCTTACTATTTCCAGAATTTCCTTTGTAATTGATGCCTGGCGGGCTTTGTTGTAAGAAAGCTTAAGTTCTTTCAGAAGGCCATCTGCATTGTCGGTGGCTTTGTGCATGGCTGTCATACGCGCGCCGTTTTCGGAAGCTACCGAATCGAGGAGCACTTTATAGAACTGTATCTTCAGTGATTTCGGAATAAGTTCGGTGATAATTTCTTTTTTTCCCGGCTCAAAAATATAATCGGCTTGCTGTTTTTTTGCTGATGAAGATGTTTTTGGTGGCGCAACAGGCAGGTACTGTTCGTTAACAAGTATCTGCACACCCGCATTCTTAAACTGGTTGTATATTATTTCAATACGGTCGTACTTGCCTGTTTCAAACCACTTCATCAGTTGTTCGGCAACAGGCGCAGTATTTTCAAAAGAAGTGGAATCAAGAATTTTGGTGTTGGTTTCTATGACGGGATATTTTCTTTTTACAAAAAAGTCAGCAGCTTTTTTGCCAATGCAAATAATATCAACACTACTGTTTTTATATTGTTCAGCATATTTTGTTTGCAAAACATGAAGCGTAAGTTTAATGGCATTTGAGTTGAAGGCCCCGCACAGACCCCTGTTTGAAGTAACACAAATCAAAACCACTTTTTGATTTTTTTTCTCTCTTGAATAAATACTTTCGGCAGCATCGAGGCTTGTGCTGAGGTTTTCAAGTATTTCTTTAAGTTTCGCTGCATACGGACGCATTTTAACAATGACATTCTGTGCGCGTTTTAGTTTTGAAGCAGAAACCATCTTCATAGCACTGGTAATTTGCTGCGTTGATTTAACGGATGCAATGCGAATTCTTACTTCTTTTAAGCTGGCCATAGCGCAGACAAATTATTTAAGCTGATATTTATGCGATAGATCACTGGCGGTTTTCTCAATCAATGCTGTAACATCATCAGTTAATAATCCTGATTTTAATTTTTCGAGAGCGTCCTGATGGTGCAGTTCCATAAAATGCAGAAACTCTTCTTCAAATTCGCGAATTTTATTTACAGGAATATTCTTCAGCAAACCTTTGGTACCGCAATAAATAATTGCGATCTGTTTTTCAACGGGTACAGGTGAATACTGGGGTTGCTTAAGTATTTCAACATTTCTTTTGCCTTTTTCAAGAGTAGAAACGGTAGCTGCATCAAGGTCGGAGCCGAATTTTGAAAAAGCTTCCAGTTCGCGGAACAGCGCCTGGTCAAGTTTTAATGTCCCTGCAACTTTTTTCATCGATTTTATCTGGGCGTTACCACCAACACGAGATACAGAAATACCAACATTGATAGCAGGACGAATACCTGAGTTAAATAAATTTGTTTCAAGAAAAATCTGTCCATCGGTAATGGAGATTACATTCGTTGGGATGTATGCAGAAACGTCGCCTGCCTGTGTTTCAATAATAGGCAAGGCTGTAAGCGAGCCTCCTCCTTTTACCAGATGCTTAATGGATGCGGGAAGGTCGTTCATTTTTTTTGCTATTTCATTGGAAGAGATAATACGGGCTGCACGTTCAAGCAACCTGGAATGAAGATAAAAAACATCACCCGGATATGCTTCACGACCTGGAGGACGGCGAAGAAGCAAAGAAACTTCACGATAAGAAACAGCTTGTTTCGAAAGGTCGTCATAAATGACAAGAGCAGACCTGCCTGTGTCTCTGAAGAGTTCACCGATTGTTGCGCCGGTAAATGGTGCATAAAACCGCATGGCGGCAGGATAGGATGCAGGTGCAGCAACAACGGTGGTATATTGCATGGCTCCATGATCTTCAAGGGTTTTTACAACATTGGCAATGGTAGAACCTTTCTGACCGATGGCTACGTAAATGCAATAAACAGGAGCTCCCTTATCAAAAAATTCTTTCTGGTTGATGATTGTATCAATAACTATAGCCGATTTTCCTGTCTGTCTGTCGCCTATAATAAGTTCGCGCTGGCCGCGTCCAATGGGGATCATTGCATCTATAGCCTTTATCCCTGTTTGCAGAGGCTGATTCACGGGTTGGCGGTAAATAACTCCCGGTGCTTTTCTTTCGAGGGGCATTTCAAACACCTCTCCTTTGATAGGGCCTTTGCCGTCAATCGGATTGCCAACAGAATTAATTACCCTTCCAAGCATACCCTCGCCAACATTAATGGAAGCTATGCGGCCTGTGCGTTTTACAATGTCACCTTCCTTGATGTGGGTAGATTCGCCAAGAAGAACAACGCCCACATTGTCTTCTTCAAGGTTCAGCACTATGCTTTTCATCCCGTCCTTCACAAATTCAACCAGTTCGCCCGATTGAGCATTGGTTAATCCATAGATGCGCGCAATGCCATCGCCCACCTGGAGAACCGTGCCGGTTTCTTCAAGTTCCGATTCCATTACAAATCCCGACAACTGCTGCCTGAGAATTGCCGATACTTCGGCGGGTTTAATATCTGCCATAATAATTCAATGATTTCCTATTAATAAAAAAATATCATTTGCTAATTGTCATTTACTTCGTGTCATTTCGCTTTGCTGTTATTATGCTTCGCCGTCATTATGCTTCGCTGTCATACATTGTCACTTCTCTTCCAAAAATGATTTAATGACAATTTATGACGCGCAGCGAATGACTATGAATGACATTTTATTTAAAATCCTTTTTCGTAAATATTAATATTGAAGTCGCGTTTCAGTTTAATAATTTTGTTACGGATGCTGTCATCGTACTGGTAATATCCGAATTTCAGTATAAAGCCTCCGATGATCTCGGCTTTAATTTCTTCAACCAGTTCAATTTCCTTTTTAGTAAAATTCTTTATTATGGTTTTGACTTTTTCCCTGATGATATCGTCGGCTTCGACAGCTGTTGTAAGGTGAACTGTTTCTATTCCTTTATACTCCCTGTAAACAACGATGTACTGCGATGCAATCTGATGGATATACGATTCCCTGCGTTTTGCTGTTATGATGTTCAGGAATGCCTGTGATAATTTATTAATTTTCCCTTCGAATAATAATTTCATCACAGCCTGTTTTTTATCGCTTTTGATGATAGGGCTGGTGAGCATCAGCCGGAAATCCCTGTTTTCAGTGCATACATTGGCAACAAGGGTCATGTCGGCGAAAACAGCTTCCGTAATTTTTTGCTCCAACGCAAGCTCGAACAAAGCCTTGGCATATCTTACCGCTATGCGGGTTTCTTTCATGCCCTTAGTTAAAATTTATTTCGTTCAACCATTTTTTTACAAGTTCTTTTTGTTTTTCACTTTTTGATAGTTCTTCTTTTAAAATTTTCTCGGCAATTTCAATTGAAAGTATTGCCAATTGATTTTTCAGATCGGTGATGGCGGCCATTTTTTCGAAATGGATATTTTCTTTGGCAGTTTCAACAATCCTGTTAGCTTCTTCTTCCGCTTTTGTGCGTGCTTCGTTAATAATGTTATCTCTTATTTTGCGGGCATCGCGCAGCATCAGGTCGCGTTCTTCCTTGGCTTCTTTAATAAGTTGTTCATTATTATATGTAAGCTGCGACATTTCTTCGCGGGCTTTTTCGGCTGCTTTCAATGCATCATCTATTGAATTTTCACGTTCCTTCAATGATTTCATTATCGGTTTCCAGGCATATTTGCCAAGAATATAAATAACGAAAGCAAATGAAACGGTCATCCAGAAAATAAGACCTATGTGGGGGGTTACGAGATCCATAATATTAAATTTTAGTCATTGGTCAATAGTTGTAATTGATTTTTCCTAATAACAATTCAGAAGTTCATTCCGGCCAACCCTGCCAACCGCAGGCTGGCGCCGGAATGAACTTCTGCTACAGTTTTGTCAGATGAAAAGAATCAAGAGACAAACCACAATTGCAAAAAAGGCAACACCTTCAATAAGTGCGGCGGCTACAATCATATTCGAACGGATGTTTCCGACTGCCTCCGGCTGACGGGCAATGGATTCCATTGCACTGCCGCCGATGCGGCCGATTCCGATACCTGCTCCGATAGCTGCAATACCTGCACCGATACCTGCTCCCATTTTTGCAATAGGGGCCATGTCGGTAGCTACCTCCATAATTACTGATAATAGTGACATAATTGTTATTGTTTAGTTATTAATAAAAGATTCTTTTTAAAATACCAAATCCTAATCTCTAAAACCTGAACAATTCTAAATTTTCCAAATACTAAATTCAATATAAAAAAATTTAATGTAATGTTGTTTTGAATTTTTGATTTCAGTCATTTGAAATTATTTAGTTCCGATAGCTATCGGAATGGAATTTAGTGTTTAGAATTTATTTGTGTTTTGTTTTTGTGTAATTTGTGATTCCATTTAATATCAATGTGCTTGTTCTTCGTGTTCTTCAATAGCCATTCCAAAATATAATGATGACAGCAGCACAAATACATATGCCTGTAAAAATGCTACCAGCAGTTCAAGCAGGCCCATAAATATTGTGAAAATAACAGAAATAACCGATGCGCCATAGCCCACGCCAACACTCATTTCGCCGAAAATAAAAATCAGGCTGAAAAATCCCAGGACAATAATATGTCCGGCAGAAATATTGGCAAACAAACGAACCATTAACACAAATGGTTTTGTTACAACACCGATAAGTTCAACAATGGGCATGAGTGGTATAGGAAACTTAAGCCACCAGGGAACCCCGGGTGTGTTGATAATATGCAACCAATAACTTTTTTTTTGCAATAAAAGAAGTAATAATAAATGTAAACAATGCCAGTACCATAGTTATTGCAATATTTCCCGTAAGGTTAGCCCCGCCCGGAAAAATGGGTATAAGCCCCAATAAGTTGCCGAAGAAAATAAAAAAGAACAATGTCAGCAGGTACGGCATATATCGTTCGTATTTTTTATCGCCTATAGCAGGCTTGACAATATCGTCGCGTATGAATACAATAAGTACTTCAAGCATTGATTGCAATCCGCGTGGCGCTTCGTTTGTATGTTTAAGGTATCTTCGTGCAACGGAAATAAAAACAACACACAGGATGAAAAGCACTATGAATAATGTAAGTGTATTTTTTGTTATTGAAAAATCAAAAGGTATGGCTGCATTTTTATCGGTGTAACTGCCGTTAAGAACTTTTACAATTTTGCCTTTGTTTGCGCCTGTAGTTTCAATTTTATAGCCATTGTATGCTTCTTTTCCATGATGAAAATGGCGGGAGCAAAATGTAACAAGTTTTCCTTCATCCAAAAGAATAACGGGAAGTGGTATTGCAATATGGGTTTCGCCAAAAGTAGCAATATGCCATTCGTAAGCATCGCCGATATGCTCCAGTATCATGTGACCTGCATTGAATTTTTCCTCACCTGTTGTTTCGGTCTTTGATTTTTCTTCCTGCCCTCCGGCTTCCGCTTTTAAAATGAATGCCGGAAGAAAAAAAGCAGCAATAAATAAAAGCCTGATATTTATACCGATACGGAACAGGTTTGCAAAATATTTTTTTCTGTATGTACTCCTATCGGCATAACTCGTTCTAATCATTTTTTGCAAAACTGATAAGAACGAGTATAACATTTGAACATTCTTCAGCATGATAAGCAGAGCTGTTTTAAAAAGTGTTGCAAGATATATATTATTCAGTAATCTGAATACAAAAATTTGAAGATTTTTCATCGAAATTTAATCGATTTCTGTGGTGTATTCTTACGGGAATTTTACATAAAAAATAAACACAAATTTTATTTTTTCCCGTGATAAGGATATTTCAAAAGTGCTATTGCTTCATATATTGAAAACAGCACATACAGAAGGAAAAAGGAAATAATAAAAGGCACAGCATCTTCCCTGTGAGTAAACACATACGCCAGCAAAACGATGATCGAAAGAAACATTTTACAGAATGTTGCCAGCATAAAACGGTTTACGAAATTTGAGAAAAATTTTCCTGTTTCACTGGTCACAACATAAAATACGGCAAGGGTCAGGAGCAGAAAAAATGGAAACATTAACGGAAGTCCGGGGCTTAAATATTTATCCGGTAAAATTTGTGCGAGAATTATTGCTGCCACGCCCAGCGTTAATGAAAATATAAATAGTCCCAAGATGAACTTTGTGAAAGGGGTTTTCACGTTTATTTTTTCTTTATAAAATCTTTAATTGCGTAATATATGGCAAATGCCACCGATAAAAACGAAAATACTACAGTAAAAACAGGAAATTTGAAATTTAAATATTTATCCAGTTTGTATCCGCCAAAAACTCCTCCCGCAATAATAACCAGCATTTGCAGTCCGAGGCTTGAATACCTGGCGAATTCAGGAAGTGAATTCTTTTGGTTTCGGGGGTTCATTGAGTTTTACAGGTTCTGTTTTATCGCCGAATTTCTGATCTTTAGGAAGAACATTATTCATGCTGCATGTGCATGAAAATACAGCTCCGGGTTCTATGGATAGTTTATTTGTAATTACATCGCCGGTAAGCTTGGCTGTAGCTTTTAAAGACAGCAGTTCAGATACAGTTATCTGTGCTTTTATTATTCCTGAAAAATCAGCGTTCTGGCAAACGATTTCTCCTTCTATGTTGCCCGTAGAGCCAACAACCAGTTTTCCTTTGGAGTTAACAGAGCCTATTAAGGTTCCGTCAATGCGGATATCTCCGTTCGATTTGATATCGCCCTTGATTACAGTGCCTGAACCAATAAGGTTTATTGCCGGTGATTCCTGTTCATAAATCTTTGCCATTGTTACAAATATTTAAAGGTTATTAATAACATTAATAAGAAACAAATTTAGTAAAATAATTTTTCCTGCAAAATTATTTTTTTATGTATAAAGCAACATAGCCTTTTTTTCCATATGTTCACGTGTGACGAATGAAGCTCCGTCGCAGCAAAAGAAAATAAATTACAGCGAAGTGTATGACTATGAATGACGGCGAAGCATTATTACAATGAATGACACACAGCAAATGACTTTTTTAATGATAGGCATAAGCCATTGAAACCACGCTGATTTTAATTCCCTCGGATTGCTGCAGCTTCAACACACAGCTTTCAATAGTGGCACCTGTAGTGATAACATCATCAACAAGAAGAATATGTTTGTTTTTAAAACGTTCGGCATTTTGCAGGGTGAATACTTCTTTCACATTTTCCCAGCGGCTGAATCGTGATTTTTTTGTTTGTGTTTCGGTGGCGCTGGTTTTTATCAGGGTGTGTGTATCAACGGGTATTTTCATGCCTTCAGAAAGACCAAGGGCAAATATTTCGCTTTGATTGTAGCCTCTGATTTTTTCTTTTTTAGGATGCAGGGGTACCGGTACAATATAGTTTGCTTTATTAAACCATGGAGATATTGCAAGCTCTTTCCCGTACAAACTTCCGAGAAAAATCCCGATTTCTTTTTGCCCTTTGTATTTCAGCTGGTGCATTAGCTGCTGCACTTTTCCCTTTTTATAAAAATAATAATACGCCGAAGCCGATTCTATGTTTATTTTTCCCCAGAATAATTTCGATACAGGATTTTCCTTTTCCTTATGAAAATTAGTCCGCGGAAGGTGATACATGCAGAAAGTGCAGATGCATTTTTCGTATTTCATCAGGCTTTTACCACAGGCCATGCAAATGCGTGGATAAATAAGGGAAAGGAAGTCGCTGAAAATTGATGTGGCTGTTTTCATCTGACAAATATTAAATCTTTGAAAATTATTTCAAAAATAAACTAAATTTGCACAGTATTCAACCCCAAAACGATGGAAAAACAAGATCAAATGTTTCTTGAACTGCTATATATTTTTCATGCATCGTCCATGCAGGCCATGGGCAAAATCAAGAATCCTATTTCGGGAATAACGGAAAAAAATATGGACCAGGCACGCCATGCCATAGATATGCTCGAAATGCTGAAAGAAAAAACAAATGGAAATCTTTCCGACGAATTGAACCGTGCGCTTGAAACTTTTCTTTCGGAAATGCGCCTGAATTTTGTTGAGGAAACCAACAGGAATAAAAATTAATACTTAAATGGCTTTACTGTTATCATTGTTAAATTGCTTTTTTCGTTCTATATAAATTTAATTTTATTTTACAGCAATTAGGCAATTAAACAGTTTAGCAATAAAACAATTAGACAATAAAACAATTCAGTTTTTTGGATTAAAAATATTTTTCATGGAAACTATAGAAAAAAAATCAAAGGATAAGCTTTATAAAATTATCATTATCGTAATGGGATTGCTGATGGCCGTTCTTGTATGGCAGCTGATAGTTACAAAAACCACAGTGAACACTTTTACCATTGAAAAAGAAAATGCCAAAACCCAAAACCAGCAACTTCAGCATGAACTCGATTCGCTGCTGGTAGAACACGATAAAATAAAAAGTGAATATGGTTCGCTGAGCGTACAACTAACCGAAAAGGACAGCATCATTCTGGCTAAAGCCGAAGAAATTCAAACACTGATCGCCGGTCAGGCCGATTACTACAGTATAAAGAAAAAGCTTAACTATCTGCGGGGCATCACGCAGGGTTATATTTCCCAGATCGATTCATTGTACACTGTGAATAAAGAACTGAAAGATAAAAATGTTGAAATAACCAGCAAATACGAAAAAGAGCAGGTTAAAACAACTGAACTTACCAAGGATAAGGAAAACCTAACCGAAAAGGTCGGTCTTGCTTCAACCCTTAAAGCATATAATATTAATGGAGTTCCTGTAAAATCAAAATCCGGCGGGAAGAAAGAAGAAATTGTTGACAAGGCAAAAAAGGCCGACCGCATTAAAGTTTCGTTCACACTCAGCGAAAACCTTATTGCCCCGAGCGGAAGTAAAAGCTTATATGTTCGCATTGCACGACCCGATGACAGAATAATGACCGTTGCCGATGATGATGCTCATTCATTCGATTATAACGGGCAAAAGATACAATATTCGTTAAAAGAAAATATCGATTATCAGAATAAAGCCATGGACATGGTGATGTACTGGGATAAAATTGATGAGTTTACCGCCGGAACTTATGTGGTTTCAGTGTTTACTGATGGCTATCTTATTGGCGAGGCTCAGTTTATTTTAAAATAATTCTTCATTTATGGGTGATTCCGGCAATTTTTTCGATCCCGACAGTAGTAAAGTTAAGTCTAGGAATTTTCTTACATTTTTCATTATTCTTACCATTTTTCTTACGATTGCCTGTGTTATTCTGAGCTGGCAGCTTTTAGAATACCGCAAACTTGCCATAGTGGAAAGTACAGCTAAAACCGAGGCAATAACCGAAAAAGAAGGACTGTTGCATAAGCTTAAGAACCTGGAACTGGAATACGATGAATTGAGCAAAGAATACGTGGGGCTTGACAGTGTTTTTACGGAAGAAAAAACAAAAATCAAATCGCTGATGGAGGAAATCAAAAGCCTTAGCGGTTCGGCATCGAATTACCAGGATAAAGTAGCAGAGCTTGAAACAAGGCTGAAAGATTACCTTTCGAAAATTGATGAAATGAAATCGAAAAACGAACTGCTTACTTCCGAAAACCTGAAGGTAAAAAACACTCTTGATTCCACATTGAATTTTAACATTGAGTTATCGTCGAAAAATCAAACTCTTGCCGAAAAGATAAAATCGGAGGCCACCGTTAAGGCAGGAGATATCATTGCCGAAGGAGTGCGGTATAATTCGAATAAACAGGAAGTAGCCACCAAAATAGCGAAAAAGGCCCAGCGTATCAAAACCTGCTTTACTTTATCCGAAAATACCCTTGCGCTGAAAGGGTATAAAGTATTATATATCCGCATTGCCGAACCCGACGGAAATATTTTATGCCTCTCGGAAGACGACACCTTTACTTTTAAAGGAAAGAAAATTGTTTATTCGGCAAAAGAAGAAATATACTATAACAACTATGCCGAGGATTTGTGCATTTACTGGGAAAAAACAAAAGCATTCAAAAGCGGAGTTTATTATATCGACATTTTCTGCGACGATGCATTGCTTGGCACGGCCACACTTGCTTTTGAATAAACATTTATTCTCCTGATTTTAATCTTTCATTTACTATAACTGAAATTTTCCCGGTCGGAATTCTTTCCTGTTTCATGCTGTCGCGTTCACGGATGGTAACTGTGTCATCATTCATGGTGTCGTAATCGACGGTAATGCAGTAAGGCGTGCCAATGGCATCCTGCCTGCGGTAACGCCGGCCGATGGCATCTTTTTCGTCGTACTGGCACATGAAATCCATTTTCAAATTGTCCATGATCTTGCGTGATTTTTCGGGAAGTCCATCTTTCTTTACCAATGGCATCACAGCAATTTTAACCGGGGCGAGAACGGGTGGTAATCTCAGAACCACACGATCAGAGCCGTCTTCAAGCTTTTCTTCATTGTATGCATAGCTGAGAACGGCAAGAAAAGTCCTGTCCAGGCCGATTGATGTTTCCACTACATAAGGAACATAACTTTCATTTGTTTCCGGATCAAAGTACTGAAGTTTTTTTCCGGAATATTTCTGATGTGCGCCCAGGTCGAAATCGGTTCGCGAGTGAATACCTTCCAGTTCTTTGAACCCAAAAGGAAATTCAAATTCTATATCGGCAGCGGCATTAGCATAATGCGCCAGTTTTTCATGATCGTGAAAACGATATTTTTCTTTGGGCATGCCAAGCGACAAATGCCATTTCATCCGTTCTTCCTTCCAGTAATTGTACCATTGCATTTCATCGCCGGGTTTAACAAAAAACTGCATTTCCATTTGTTCGAATTCGCGCATGCGGAAAATAAACTGGCGTGCTACTATCTCATTCCTGAAAGCTTTTCCTGTTTGTGCAATGCCAAAAGGAATTTTCATTCTTCCGGTTTTCATTACGTTCAGGAAATTCACAAAAATCCCCTGAGCTGTTTCAGGACGAAGATATATTGTATCGGCGCCTTCAGCCGTAGAGCCTATTTGTGTGGCAAACATTAAATTGAACTGGCGGACATCGGTCCAGTTGCGCGAACCCGAGATCGGGCAAACGATTTCAAGTTCTTCAATAAGTTTCTTTACGGCAGGCAAATCATTTTTTTCAAGAGAACAGTAAAGCCTGTTGCTGATGGTTTCAATTTTTGCTTTGTATTCCAAAACCCGCGGATGGGTTGTTACGAACTGCTCTTTATCAAAAGCTTCTCCAAACCGTTTGGCTGCTTTTTCAATTTCTTTGTTTATTTTTTCTTCGATCTTTGCCATATGTTCTTCAACCAGTACATCGGCGCGGTAGCGTTTTTTTGAATCTTTGTTATCAATTAAGGGATCATTAAAAGCATCAACATGTCCCGATGCCTTCCATACCGTGGGATGCATAAATATCGCAGCATCAATTCCCACAATGTTTTCATTATATTGCACCATCGATCTCCACCAGTAATCACGAATATTTTTTTTAAGCTCTGAGCCATATTGTCCGTAATCGTATACGGCGCTGAGGCCATCATATATTTCGCTCGAGGGAAATACAAACCCATATTCTTTAGCGTGGGAAATCACTTTTTTGAAAATATCTTCCATGTTTGCCATGCTGCAAAAGTAAGAAAGTCCGGTTATTTTACAAGAATTACAATAGTTTGAAATTTAACGTCAGGCATTGATTTTTTAAAAATGTTTTTTAATTTATCCTGATTTTTTATTTTAAATTATACTTTTGCTGAATGATTGTCATTGATAATACCCTTGTATCAGATAATGTGGTGGAGCGCAAGTTTAGCTGCGATCTGGAAAAATGCAAAGGGGCCTGCTGCGTGGAGGGTGATGCAGGGGCGCCATTGGAAGAAAAAGAACTTCAAATTCTGGAAGATTTATATCCTTTCTATAAAAATTATTTGACTCCCGCAGGAGTTAAGGCAATAAAAAAACATGGTTTTTTTGTGGTTGATGAAGACAAGGAATATTTGACCCCGATGGTGAAAAAAGCAAAGTATTGCGCTTATGTTTATTTTGAAAGCGATGTTGCCAAATGCGCAATAGAAAGAGCATTCAATGCAGGAAATATTAAATTCCGCAAACCTATTTCCTGTCATTTATACCCTATACGGATTAAGGCTTTGCGCGAGGTGGATGCTGTCAATTACCATGAATGGCATATTTGCAGACAGGGCTGCGAATTTGGCGAAAAAATAAATATGCCTGTAATTCGATTTCTGGAAGAGCCCCTGAAGAAAAAGTACGGTGAAGAATGGTATGAGGCTTTAATGGCTGCTGAAAAAATGAAAAAACTTTAATGTATACCTCAAACGGTTATAAATTTACTGTATTGAAAAATATTGCCAAATTGTTATATTGCCTGCCTTGTCGGCAGACAGGCTGCATTGCTGTATGACAATCGTTAACAATATGGGTGAAAGTTAAAATAACAATTTAACAATGCCAACAATTTAACCATTCAAAGTGTAGTCTTTTACGAATCTT
>JAZDMF010000187.1:0-5058 GCA_043801235.1 Bacteroidota bacterium
CATTGACGTATTTTTCTAAATAACTAACATTGAACGAAATAAATAATGAATAATGAATAACGAATTTCGAATATCGAACTTGAATAAAACGTCATTTATATTGTTTTTTTTGTAAAAAATTACTCCTCAGTCTGACAGTACTTTTGATTTATTAATTTTCAATGTCAGGCTGAGTTAATCGAAGCCTGACGTTATTCCTTTATTCTTTCACAAACTTTTTAATTGTAACACCTTTTTCAGTTTCCACCTTCACAAAATAAATCCCCTTTGCAAAACGGCTGCAGTTAATGGATTTTGATGTGGTTGTGTAAAGCAA
This sequence comes from Bacteroidota bacterium, assembly GCA_043801235.1. GTDB lineage: Bacteria > Bacteroidota > Bacteroidia > Bacteroidales > CG2-30-32-10 > DAOQAK01. Next base: position 317 of record JAZDMF010000187.1, read on the forward strand.
TCTTCCTGTAATATCTCTAATTTCTGCTTTTTCAATTTGTGAAGAAGTTTTTAAATGTAAATTTTCTGTAACCGGGTTCGGGAAAAGAAAAACCAGATTACTTATTCCTGCACCTGTTTCCGGCAGGAATGCAGGGACTCCCGGATAAACAAAAAGGCCGAAAGTATCAATACAAACGTAATCAGCAACTATCAGCAACACATGAAATGTATCAGCTATGGTGTATATATGTGAAGGGTTTTCAAGACTGGATGTATCACCATCACCAAAATCCCAATAAAAAGTATTTGAAGTTAAGTATGGACCGGTGTATGTGAAATATATAGTTAGTGGAATATTTCCTGTGATAGGAAATGCAGTAAAGCTGGCATCAATAATAGCACTTGTGCCAACAGTTGTATTATCAAACTCAGTACAGCCGTTTGCATCTGTAATGGTAAGGCTATAAATACCGGGACATAAATTTGTAATGGTAAGCCCCGTTGAGCCAGTGCTCCATTCATAAGTATAAGGTAGCACGCCACCAGTGATTGCCGAGGTAGCCTGTCCGTCGCAGGAGTTCAGGCATTCTTCATTTATGCTGTCAACCTGGACTGAAAGTGGAGAGTTCGATGGTTCATAAATAGTAAATGAATGTGTGTTTGTACAGTCGTTTGCATCAGTAATTGTTACAGTATACGTTCCTGCCGGCAGATCATGGGCAGTCATGGAGTATTGGGGAGGTGTCGTGTTCCATATAAAAGACCATGGTGCGATGCCACCCACCACATTAACGGTAATAAAGCCATTGTCATCTCCATAACATTGCAGTGTATCGAGATTATTATCAATAGCAGTAATCATTTCGCTTGGTTCATATATAGGAGTGCCGGCAGTTCCAGTACAGCCATTAGCATCGGTTACAGTAACAGTATAAACATTGGCACAAAGGCCTATGGCTGTGGCGGTATTTTGAAAAGGGCTGGTGTTCCATTGATAGGTGTAAGGGGGAGTTCCTCCTGAAGCAGTAATTGTAGCAGTACCATTGCACAGGCCGTAACATAAAACAGAGTCAATATTACTAACTATTACATTTAAGATGGGTGGTTCATAAACAGTGGCCGAAGCAGTAGCTGAATTCACACCCGCATCATTTACAGTAACAGTATATGTTCCGGTAGGTAAGTTGATAGCAGTTGCAGTGGTTTGAGGTGGATTTGTATTCCACACATAAGTATATGGAGGTGTTCCTCCTGCTGCAATTACAGCAATACTTCCTGTATTTCCACCATAGCATAAAACAGAGTCAATGTTTGTAACAGTAATTATAATTTGAGATTGAACTTTGCCAACCATTGTAAGAATAATAGCAGCTAATACTATCATTGTAGTGGAAATAATTTTTTTTAGAGGGGTGTAAAAAATTTTCATTTATATATATTTTAATGAACGGTTCTGTGAATTGAAAAACAAATATAATAAACATTTATGAATATTGCAAAAATTCGGATATTTGCGCAATAAAATTTATTTTTTCTATTCAAAAAAAAATATTGATAATATTGCATACCTGACGGCACGCTGTTTTGTTCTTTGTTTGTTTTTTTACCAATATATTGACCCTACTGGTCATCCCGTTGGGGATGTAATATTGGTAAAACACATAAATTTTTATAAAAAGTTCCGTCAGGAACGAAATAAAAAATTGAAAATAAAATGGCAGATGACAAAAAAATAATTTTCTCGATGGTGGGAGTAAGCAAGATATTTCCTCCACACAAGCAGGTTCTGAAAGATATTTACCTTTCATTTTATTACGGGGCAAAGATCGGGATCATTGGATTGAACGGCTCCGGTAAATCCACACTGCTGAAAATTATTGCAGGTATGGAGCAATCCTTTCAGGGAAAAGTGGTTTTTTCTCCGGGCTTTTCTGTTGGTTTTCTTGAGCAGGATCCGAAACTGGATGAAACAAAAACAGTAAAGGAGATTGTCCAGGAAGGAACTCAGGAAGTGGTTGACCTGCTTAAAGAATATGAAGAATTAAATATGAAGTTTGCCGACCCCATGAGCGATGATGAAATGAATAAACACATTGAACAGCAGGGTGCGCTGACTGAATTGCTCGATCATCATAATGCATGGGAACTTGACACCAAGCTTGAAAGAGCAATGGATGCACTGCGTTGCCCGGAAGGCGATGCTCTGATAAAAAATTTATCGGGTGGTGAATTAAGGCGTGTTGCATTATGCAGATTGCTTTTAAAAGAACCTGATATTCTTTTGCTCGATGAACCCACCAACCACCTCGATGCTGAATCTGTGGAATGGCTGGAACTGCATCTGAAACAATATAAAGGAACGGTCATCGCTGTTACGCACGACAGGTATTTCCTCGATAACGTTGCCGGATGGATACTTGAACTCGACCGTGGTGAGGGTATTCCGTGGCAGGGCAACTATTCCTCATGGCTCGAACAGAAAACCAAGCGCCTTGCACAGGAAGAAAAATTTGAGAGCAAACGTAGGAAAACACTGGAGCGTGAGCTGGAATGGGTGCGTATGTCACCGTCAGCCCGGAGGGCCAAAGGAAAAGCAAGGCTCAATGCATACGAAAAAATGATGAGCGAAGATGTAAAGCAGAAAGAAGAACGCCTTGAAATATTTATTCCCAATGGTCCGCGTTTAGGGAATCTTGTTGTCGAAGCTCAGAACGTTGCTAAATCATTTGATGAAAAATTATTGTTTGAAAAGTTGAATTTTGCATTGCCGCCTGCAGGAATTGTTGGCATCATCGGCCCTAACGGTGCCGGAAAGACGACATTGTTCCGTATGATTATCAATTCTGAAAAAGCTGATAAAGGTGTTTTCAGAACAGGGGAAACTGTCAAAATAGGTTATGTTGACCAGTCGCACACTGACATCGATCCTGAAAAAACCGTATACCAGGTTATTTCCGGCGACAGCGAAATTATTATTGTTGGCGGGCGTTCTATGAATGCACGCGCTTATGTGGCACGTTTTAATTTCAGCGGCGCCGACCAGGAAAAAAAATGCGGAGTGCTGTCCGGTGGCGAAAGAAACAGGTTGCATCTTGCATTAACCCTGAAAGAAGAAGCAAACGTTTTACTTCTTGATGAGCCAACGAATGATATTGACGTAAATACCCTTCGCGCACTTGAAGAAGGTCTTGAAAATTTTGCCGGCTGTGCTGTAATCATTTCTCACGACCGCTGGTTCCTTGATCGCGTGGCTACACACATACTCGCATTTGAAGGCGACTCACAGGTGTATTTCTTTGAGGGTTCTTATTCGGAATACGAAGAAGGCAAAAAGAAACGGCTTGGAGATACAGGGCCGAAGCGCATCAGGTATAAAAAACTTGTTGCGGATTAATTTACTGTAAATAAAAAATCGTTCTTCGTTAATCGTCAATAAAAAAAGATTCCTTGAAACACCTTACCGCATTCTCAAAGAAAACGGTGAACAGAGGCCTTATCCCTTTGAAACTACCATCGACACTTTTTACTTCTTCGCACGGTGAAAGTGCTATTACCTCTTTCTGAAGCTCCATTGTGTTCGGGTTGAGAAGCCATTTTTCATGGAACCTGAGCATGGTTAGACCATCAATATCTTTGACTGTGCAAATTACCGAATCCGCAAATTCGTGCGGGGGTGTCGCTCTTTCCATTCTGATGGTATCGCATTTTGCAGCCAGTTCAAGAATTTCCAACTTGCTGAACGCAGCCATGCTATCAATAACATAAACATAATAATCGTTAATATCAGTCGACAGATATGCTTTAATATTATTGGAAATAGCAGCAAACATAAGGTCCCAGGTATAAATTTTACGTGACATTGTATCGGTCGAAATATTTACCAGGTTTCCAAACTGTGGCATCGCTACCGGCATGTTATAGTAAATGGGGCAATTATATAAAATGTAACCGGTAAGCGTGATATAATCTTTTTTATCTTCATTTGGATTCGTTTTTATCCAGAATAATGGGATGTCTTGAGTAACGTACTTTGTTTTATTCTGCACTTTTATTGCTTTATCCAGCGTGATCAAAGGACTGTACTGAGTGATTTCTTTCGTGATTTTATATGTAATAGTGTCGTAATACCATGTCTCTCGGAAACGGATACTGTGAATCTCTGAAGGGGAAATGTATTTCGTGTATACTGTATCATAAAAACCGTAAGGAGGTTTGCTGCGAGCTAATCTTACAGTATCGGAAAAAGATACAAGTTTGGTAACTGCAGCAATGTTTAGTTCTTTTTCGTTTTCATCATACACTTTGATTTGACCGTTGAGAGCTTTGTTTAACAAGGCCTGCTGAAAATACCAGCGTTTTGATGTTTCAATATTCCGTTTCCACCAGTCAGTTTCAGAAAGTTCCGATCCTTGACAAAGTTCTTTATTTATAATGGGAACATCATATTCAATGTTTTTAATTAAAACTGCATTTTGTGCCTGCTGATTTTTCTGGAAACAGAAGAACATCAGGATGATGAATATTAAATGAAATCGTTTCATTTTTTTGTGTTGTTTGAAAATTATTCGGGGGAAAATCTTGAAAGTTTGCTGTAAAATACAGTGAAAAGCAGCTTGAATCCTTTGAGTTCAAGATTATCATCATATACGATCTGGGCAGGGGTGAAACTGATGACCTCTTTTTTCATCTCTAGCGTGGTGGGGTCAATCAGCCATTCTTCCTGGAACCTGAACAGCCCGAGTGAGTTCGGATCAAGCTTGT
>JAZDMF010000199.1:0-6680 GCA_043801235.1 Bacteroidota bacterium
ATTGATTATCGTTTAAACCTTTAATACTAACTACAAAAGTAATATATTTTAAATCAAATGTCAAGTATTTTTGCATAAATTTCAGAAAATCAAGTATTTTTGCATAAATTTCAGAAAATAATGAATATATAATCAATATTACTTGAATGAAAATAAATCTTTCCAAACCAGTAAAAATTTTTATATTTTTTTTAATATATTGCAATGTCTTAACGGTTTTTTTTCATTAAATATTACTATTTTTTTCAAAGTATAATATAAAACTAAAATATACCTTATATTGTATTTATAATAAGATACAAAAATATTATATGATAAGGAATAAAACAATACGTAATATCCCCTATTTTTTATAAGTAATGTACTTAGGGATAAATTACAAAAGAAATATCAGATTCAATTTACTTTGCATTGTCTGATAATTTTCCGGAATAGTAATACAATGTCGTTTAGTCAAGCTATAATGGTTTATAATTCATGAAGTAAGTTTCTTTGGTCATTTTATTCTTGCAAAGCGTCTGCCATGCCTAACAATTTCTTTTGTATGTACAACATTGTGATCGAAAACTGCTATTGAAGGTTTCGTTTTCTTTTTAAGTAAAGAAGCACCCTGATGATAATACTTTACCCACAATTCTTCTTGGAATTTACTGCAGAGGTTTTACTACTTCAATAAGTTCCGGCAAGTCCATACCAATGTTCTTCAAATGCTCAATAGTGGGAACGCCCTTTTTAGTCCATCCTCTTCTTTTATAAACGGCGTCTAAAAGTTGCTCATAGCGGTCTTCGCGATACTTTCTTGTGATAGCAACTTTTTCGGCAGTGGTTTTTCCGGCAGGTTCAATGCCGATGAGTTCCTTCATCTGTTTGTCGTAACGTTCGGCGCGTGATTCGTATTCTTCCATAGTAACAGGGCCGCAGGCGCGGTAAGGTTGTGCATCATGCTTGCGCAAGCCGTATCCTCTGCGGATATTAAATATTCTCTGGAAATTATACACTCTCTCCGACTGGCGAATCAATTCGTGTTTATCAATATTTTTACCGGTAACAGAATTGAAAATTGTAATATAATTATCAACGTGTTCCGGAACTTTAGCGGGTTCGTCGGATTCCTTATTATTTTCGGGTTCAACATCATTCCACGGAAGCTTACATAATCCCATTAATCCGAACCAGGTGCGGAACATAGGGAAATAATGCAGTGCCTCGGCTTTTTCCTCAAAAGTCGGGATCTGGTTATTTACCATGTCCATAAAGATAAGCCAGGCTTCATCATGCTGCGGACCTTTGTTTGTCATTGCATAACCGCCCTGCTGTGCCAGAGATTCTTTTGAAACGTACTGAGAATATTCCAGCCCCTTGTTTTCCATGCCGATATCCTGCATAAACTGTGAGTCGCCCCAGCCGTTCTTAGCAAATAATTCTTTCAGTTTGCGTACTCCAAGCCCGGCAGTTTTTCCAAATCCTTCTCCTCTGGCCATCTGGTGAAGCATTTCCATTACTGCACCCCAGTTACCAAAATTCAATTCCAGTCCGCCTGTTCTTTCTTTATTTAAAATGCCGTTTTCATAGCATTCCATAATGAAAGCAGTAAGCGTTCCATAGGTAATGGTGCATATTCCGTAAGTATCGCAATAGAAATTGCATTCAATTACATGATCAGCCTCGAAAACGCCGATGCAAGATCCAAGACTGCTGGCTGTTTCATATTCAGGTCCGTCAACAGTAACTGTAGTTCCTTTGTAAGGACCTGTTTTTATTTCAAAATTATCTACAGCTTTGGAGCAGGCCATTGTACAGCCAATCCAGCAGCCGTCAGGGAGTCCTTGTGTAAATTTTGATTTCCATATTTCAGAATGCAATCCACCAGCTTCTTCATGACTTCCTAATTTGAAATTATGAGTAGGAAGCAGATCGTAATCATTCATTATTTCAACAAGGTGAGCTGTACCTTTTGTACGCATTTCGCATTGCTTTTGGTCGAGTTCACGGATTTCTTTATTGAAACGTTGTCCTCTTTCGGCAATAGCCTGAAGGTTTACGACATTATTTAAATTTCCTTTAACTCCTGAATATTTACAAACCAATGCTTTTATTTTTTTATCACGAAGAACGGTTCCTATGCCGCCACGGCCGGCCTGTTTCAAACGGCAAACCTTGCGGCGCGGATCATAAAAACTGAAATTAAGCATTCCAATAAGGCTGTTCTGTGCAGCCATTCCTGCCGAAACCACGGCCACATTCATTTTGTCTTTTTCATCATTGGCATACATTTCTGTAAGTTCTTCTGCAAGAATGTGGCTGTCGATGGTTTCTTCAGGAGCTTCTTCAATGATAATGCGTCCATTCACACCGTCTATCAGAATGGTCACATCTTTTTTTGCTTTTCCCTGTAGCTCAATAGCATCGAATCCTGAGAATTTCATGAAAGGGCCAAAATAACCGCCCACGTTACTGTCGATAGCAATATCAGTTTGTGGTGAAATACTTACAACAAGCGATTTTCCTGTACCTGAATACTGAGTGATACCGGCTATTGGTCCCGGAGAGATTACGATTTCATTTTCGGGGTCATTCCATTTTGTATTCGGTTTTGTAGCATCCCACAATAACCTTAATCCAAAACCTTTTCCTCCGATGAACTTTTCCTTCATCTGTTCTGTTACAAGTTTCTCGGAAATAGTGTTGTCTGTAAGGTTAATATATAATGTACGGTTGTTGTAACCCTTTTCAATCGGGGCCATTTTGTATTTATATTCTTTTAATAATATGTGTTTTGCTTTAATTTCCTGGACGCTCTTCATATATTTTCTCCCTATATAATTATTTAGTTGTGTTGCACAAAATTATAAATTTCGGTCAATCAAAAAACAGTACAAAAAAATAAATCATTATAAAAAACCGTACATATCCGGGAAAGCAAATAAATTTAATACCGAGAATATCGATAAAACTTTTCTAATGAAAATAAAAAAACCGGACGAAAGCCGGTTTTCTATGTTATGCGATTTTGGGAAATTAAGTCGCTGCTATTCTGCTTTTATTAATTTTTTATTAAACGTTTTTTCTGAAGTAATGACTGTATATAAATAGGTGCCATTGGTCAACGAGCTTCCGTTAAAAGTAAAATAGTTCTCACCGGGCACAAGAGTTTTGACTTCTGAATAGATCAATTGTCCATGGTTTGAATAAACATATAATGTAGCATTTTCTGTTTTTCCGGTCAAGATACCGATGCTGGTTTTATCCTGAAAAGGATTTGGATAACTTTCAAAAAGTTCTGTGGCAATGTTCGAATAATCCGGCAGAGTGGTCGTTGCATCTATAATCAAAGGAAGTGCAAAGGCTCTTGTATTGTTTTGAGTATACGGGAATCCCAAAATGGAAACATTTGCATTGACAAAGATTACGATAGAATCAGTACCCGCTACAATTGGAGTTCCTTTTAGAGTCCCACATTGCCATGTCAGGGGTCCCCATTGTTGATATGTAGTGCCACCAGCATCGTTGACTATGGTCCAAGTATTTCCGGTGAGATAATTGGTCAGGCTGCTATACTGAATCCAGTTAAGAGGATAACCCGATACAGAATCCGGTACACCAATAGTAATCGCTTGCTCATAATAAGCCCCTACTTGCGCGTTAGGTAGTACGGCAGGAAGCAATATACCCTAATCAGGAACAGTAGTATAACCCGGATGATCAGGAATACATGTTTGTGCAGTGGCCTTGTTTATAAATGTTACAGCCAATAAAACAAAAAATAAGGTAAATGTTTTTTTCATAGGTTGGGATTTAAATGATTAATAAATAAAATGCCCGCTTTGCTCTTTTATGAATATGTAAAATTAGGAAAAAACAGGCAATTCCAATAGTTTTATAGATTAAATTGGAAAAACAATAAAATTAAATTGATATGCTTATTTATGCAGCAGGTAACTTTTACATAAAGGATATACCTACAGGAGCAATGGTAGGATTACAGCCTTTCGATGGTGCATACGGATCCGGAACGAATGATAAGGCAGGTGGTCCGTTGAATTTATAGCGCTGGACAAGTCCGCGGACAATAAAAGAAACATTTGTTCCAGCTACGGATTACAGGTATCCATACATGAAATAGCCGGATGATTCATTATTCCTTATTCTTTATTAATTTTGTCGTGAATTATAAATTGACATGATAAATTATAAAGATATCCTTAAAACAAAATGTGTCGGCATTGCCGGTTGCGGTGGGCTTGGCTCAAACTGTGCAGTGGCTCTGGCGCGCGTGGGCATTGGAAAACTCACTATCGCAGATTTTGATATAATTATCGAAAGCAACCTGAACCGGCAGTATTTTTTTTACGATCAGATCGGGCAGAAAAAAGCCTATGCATTAAGGGAAAACATTAACAGGATCAATCCTGCAGTCAGCGTAGAAGCGCTTGATATTAAACTTGGCCCAACCGATATTTCGAAATTGTTCAAAGATTGTGATGTGATTGTCGAAGCCTTCGACCTGGCTGAAATGAAACAGATGATCATTGAAATAGTCCAGACCGAGATGCCAGATAAACCTATAGTTTCAGGAGTCGGTCTTGCCGGCTGGGGTGATTCTAATTCAATAAAAGTCCGGCAGATTGGCAATCTTTACGTTTGCGGCGATAATACAAAAGAGGTATCGGAAGACATGCCGCCTCTTGCTCCAAGAGTTGGAATTGTAGCCAATATGGAAGCAAATGTGGTGATGGAAATATTGCTGGACAAAAAAATATAACTTTGCGTCTTAGCGGCTTTGCGTGATTTTTTATAAAAGGAGTAAGTAATATGAAAATAAATTTAAACAACAACGAAAAAGAATTAAACTTTAAAGAGATTTCTGTCAAAGAACTTTTAGCTGTCCAGAAGTTCACATTCAAAATGCTCATCATAAAAATAAACGGAGTTATTGTTAAGAAAGACGATTATGAAATAACTGTTATTAAGGATGGTGATAAAGTGGATGTTATACATTTGATTAGCGGAGGATAAAAATCAGTAGGCAGTCTTCAGTTAACAGTAGGCAAAAAAACAACAGGATATTGAAACGGAGAAAACGGGGAAACGGCGACATGACGAAGAAGTGAAAAAAAAATAGTCAGCAGTCTGCAGTGGGCAATAAGCAGCCTGAAACAATATACGAACGACACAACGTCTAACGTCAAACAAACGATAAACAACAAACACTAAACAAAACATATGTTCAAGGCAAACGAATATTACGGAGGCAAGGTAAAATCCATTGCTTTAACAACAGCCGAAGGACCTGCTACAATTGGGGCCATGGCCATAGGTGAATATGAATTCGGTACATCTACAGTTGAATACATGACAGTTACTTCAGGAAGACTGAATGTTAGGTTGCCTGGCACAAGCGACTGGAAAGAATACAAGCCCTTTGAAACCTTTATTGTTGAAAAGGATAAAAAATTTCAGCTCATAATCAAGGAAGAGTCATCCTACCTGTGCCTGTATAAATAAAATTTTTATTATTGAATCAATATTGTATATATTTGCACCCGATATGCATCAAATTACATAACGAAAAAAAATTATGAAAAGAAAAAAAATCGAAGAAGCACTGACAGCGAAAGTCATTGAAAAAGAAGGAAAAAAATTTATTCCTTGTCCTGCTGCTTTAAAAATAGCAGAAAAACTGAATGTTCCTGCAACTGAAATCGGGAAAATTTGTAATGAAATGACAATTAAAATTATGAATTGCCAGTTAGGATGTTTTTAAATATGAAACACAAACTTCCTGAACTCAAAGCACATTACAAATTATGGCTTTCGCTAAAGAACGGTGAAGGAATACTTGGTGACGGCAAATGGCGCTTACTGAAAGCTATTGAGGAATTCGGTTCAATATCCAAGGCTGCAACCCAACTGGGGATAAGTTATCGTAAAGCATGGGGCGATTTAAAAAAAGTTGAGGAAATGCTGACTTTTCCTGTTATTGATAAACATCGGGGAGGCTTTGCTGGCGGGAGTTCGGTGCTCACAGAGCAAGGAATTCACCTGATCAAAGCCTATGCAAAATTCCACAATGATTTTGACAGTTCATTCAGAAAATCATTTGATAAGTTTATAAAAGAAATATCATCAATTCAGAAATGAGGGTTTTGATCAACATTGATAATATTACTAAACGTGGAAATATGTCCATATGCTTTTTTGCGAGCTCTGTAAGCTAAACATTTTTTTAAAACCGATATGTTTGTAATAACCTAACGAAAAAAATAGAATATTAAATTTCTAAAACGGCAATGATTAAAAAAACATTTAAAACAATACTAGTATCCTTCACACTTATAATCTTGGCATCATGCGGAGGGAACACAGATAATAATGTCAAATCGGGCAAAGACACTACTATTACCGGCGAATTAATAATATTTCATGCAGGAAGTCTTTCAGTACCAATAAAAGAGATAATAAAGGAATTCAACAAGGAATATCCTGATGTGGAAGTTTTGCCTGAATCTGCAGGCAGTATAGAGAATTCGCGGAAGATAAGCGAACTTAAAAAATCCTGCGATGTTTTTATTTCATCTGATATTGCTGTTATTGATAATTATCTTATACCCGGTTATGCTGAATGGAGCATAAAATTCGCATCAAATGAAATGGTGGTTGCATATAATGAGGCATCAAGA
>JAZDMF010000269.1:0-9586 GCA_043801235.1 Bacteroidota bacterium
CAGCCTTGCCAATAACAGTATGCCCAGCTGGGCCGGCAATGTTGACCAGTGGAACATTGATTACGTTTACCTGAATAAAGACCGCAATATGGCCGATTCTGTTTATAAGGACATTGCCTTTGTTGAACCCGCTCCCAGTTCCCTGGCAAATTATTATTCCATGCCATGGTCGCAATATTGCGTAGATCCTGATGGGGAAATGAAAGATACCATGTATATGACCATTTCAAACCTTGACACTGTTACTTACAATTCAAGTTACAAATACGATGTTTATGATGAATCATGGAGTGTGATCTATCCGTACAATGGTGGCAGCTATAACATTTATCCATACATCGATAGCAGTTACCAATCATATGTCCCGCATGCAAAACCAATAGTTGGTTTTACTTTCCCCTGCGATACACAGGATAGTGCCTCATTCCGCATAGTTCATGTAATCAAAGAAGGTATCCTTGGCGACAGCCGCAGGCAGAACGATACTGTTTTTTTCGATCAGAAATTTTACAACTATTATGCATATGATGACGGCACTCCCGAAGCAGGTTACGGACTTACACCGGCTAATTCTACATTAGCCTATAAGTTTACACTGAACCATCCCGACACGCTGAGGGCTGTAAAAATGTTCTTTAATCAAACATATAACAACGCAAGCCAGCAGTATTTTTATCTTACCGTATGGGATGATGCTTCGGGCTACCCCAATAATATAATTTATCAGCAGCCGGGCTGTAAGCCGCAGTATGCCGACAGCCTGAACACATTTCATTCATACCAGATCAGTAATACAACCCTGGTTTTGAACGGAACATTTTATGTGGGGTGGAAGCAGACAACCGATGACAACCTGAACCTGGGCTTTGATAAAAACACTGATGTCCAGAGTAAAATATTTTACAATACCGGCAGCGGATGGACAAATACAATATATCACGGGGCGCTGATGATACGACCTGTTTTAGGAAATAAATTACCCGAAGTTGCCTCGGTTGATGAAATCAATACTACAGTAAATAATCTGGTAGTATATCCCAATCCTGCTTCGGGCAATGGAATAAATGTACTGCTTCCATCTGCTTTAAACAGCGAAACTTCCTCGTGTACTGTTAGTTTGTACGATATGTTTGGAAGGAAAGTATTTACTGCACCTTATATGCAGCATTTGCAGTTACCTGATATTTCTGATGGCATTTATATTCTCGGCGTGACTTCATCAACATCTCATAAAGCTTTCTATACAAGGCTTTCCATAGTAAAATAACTTTTCGTGCTTACGAATTTTAAAACACTGACTGTCAGGCTGAGTTTATCGAAGCCTAATCGAGGTCATATTTCGCCCACACTTCGACCTGCCTACCGGCAAGGCAGGCAAGCTCAGTGTGACATTGCTCAATATGACATGAGTTTTCAATTAGCTAGAATTTCAATAGCACAACCTGTTAAAATAATAAAATCTCATGAATGAAGAACCAGAAGTCCTTGATGAGGAGCAGGAACTGTACGAACATTACCGTTTTGTTTCTGACAAAGGGCAGGGATTGCTTCGTATCGATATATTTCTTACACACCGCATAGAAGGTATTTCCAGAAATAAACTTCAGAATGCAGCTCATGCCGGATGCATCTTTGTGAACGAAAAAGCTGTCAGGTCTAGCTACAAAGTAAAGCCGGACGATGTCATTTCTATTGTTCTTCCGCATCCGCAGCGCGAAACAGAACTGATACCGCAGAACCTTCCTATCAATATTGTTTTTGAAGACGATGATATTATTATCATAAACAAGGAAGCAGGAATGGTGGTGCATCCGGGCTACGGTAACTATACAGGCACATTGATGAATGCTCTCGTATATCATTTTCAGCATCTGCCTGAAAAGAATGATGAAGATTTGATGCCTGGACTTGTGCACCGCATTGATAAAAACACTTCAGGAATTCTTCTCGTTACAAAAAATGATATAGCTCAAGCTAAAATTGCAAAACAATTTTTCGATCACAGCATCGACCGGAAATATGTTGCTCTTGCATGGGGTGATTTCAAAGAAGATGCCGGCACTATAGAAGGGAACCTCGGGCGCAGCCTGAAGGACAGAAAAATCATGACTGTATTTCCTGATGGCCTGATGGGCAAACCGGCAATCACTCATTACAAAGTTATCGAACGTCTTGGGTACACTACCCTTATAGAATGCCGGCTCGAAACCGGGCGCACGCACCAGATCCGCGCCCACATGAAATACATTGGACATCCATTGTTCAACGATGACACCTATGGCGGAAACTTTATTTTAAAAGGAACGACATTTTCAAAGTACCGCCAGTTTATTGACAACTGTTTTAAAATACTTCCGCGACAGGCTTTACATGCAAAGTCACTGGGTTTTATTCACCCCGCAACAGGCAAAAATATTTTTTTCGATTCCGAACTCCCCACCGATATGCAGCAGGTTCTTACGAAATGGAGAACTTATGTTTCGGATAAGAAGAATGAGTTTGAGGAGTAGAAATGTTTGTCGTTTGATTTGGAATGCGAACTAATGAAGTCTGTATAATTCTACACCACTTAGAGCACTGAGAACACTTAACTTTCACTAAGAAGAAATATTTTATTCATCTATGTAATAGCTATTGCAGACTGATGACAGTGGACAGAAATCTGCAACTGCCACTTATTTTCTCATAACAGGATTGTACAATGAATCCCGTTCAACAGCCACCCTCCCCGCCTGACTTGTTATAACAAGCAGTTCATGTTCACTCATTGAAGGATGCTGATCTTCCACACCGGCCATAGAATATATTTTGGTCGAATCTTCAATGGTTCCATCTATATCATCAACACCGAATGAAAGTGAAAGCTGCGTGGTTTGCCTGCCAATCATTGGCCAGTATGCTTTTATGTGAGGGAAATTATCAAGATATATTCTGCAAAGAGCATAATTTCTCAGGTCCTCTGTTACCGATGCTTCAGGAATTTTATTCAGTTCGTTATTTTTATTGCGGAATTTTAAGGGTATGAATGCATTGAACATTTTTGTTTTATCCTGCAACTGCCGCAGTTTTTCGAGGTGAGCAATGCGGTGCGAATAATTTTCAAGATGACCGTACAGCATGGTTGCATTTGATGGAATGCCGCAATGATGAGCAGTTTCATGTACTGCCAGCCATGTTTTACCATCTGGTTTTTTTTCACAAATCTTCTTTCTTATTTCTTCATCAAAAATTTCTGCCCCGCCGCCGGGAATGGAATCAAGTCCTGCATTTTTCAGTATTTCAAAGCCTTCCTCATAAGTAACCCCCGACTTACGGAACATATATTCAAGTTCAATAGCGGTAAAAGCTTTGATATGTATTTTATCAGAAATATTTCTCACTAACCTGATAAGATTTTCGTAGAATGCAAGATCTTTTTCCGGATGAACCCCACCAACGATATGCACTTCCGAAATACCTTTTTCGATAGCTTTAGCAATATCATCAAGCATTTTATCAACGCTCAGTTCCCAGCTTCCTCCTTCGTTTTCACTGCGCGAATACGAACAAAAACGGCATTTGTAAATGCAAATATTTGACGGCTCTACATGCAGATTTCGGATGTAATAAACATTATTCCCGTTTTTAATTTTTCTAACGTGATCGGCAAGAACCGCCAGCAGTGACAGATCGGCTTTATTGAATAAAATTATTCCTTCTTCAGGAGAAATCCTTTCAGAAGAAAATATTTTCTCAGATATTTCTTTTATCATCTTTTCGGATGAAGACAATCTGATTATTTCTTTGATCATAAACTATTAACAAAAAATAATCCCGGCAGTTTATACCGGGATTACATCAAACTTACGAAAATCTATTTTATCAATGAAAGCTTTTGTGTGACGGTTTCTGAACCGGTTTGTATTTTCACATAATAAACTCCCGCTGATTGTTCTGAAAGATCGATGGGAATGTTGAATGTACTTTGCTGCTGCATTTCTTCTTTTACAATAATATTACCTATAAGATCGCTGACAGTAACGGTAATATCATCGGCCTGATTCAGTTCAAACATCAGATGAAACAAGCCTCCTGAAGGGTTCGGATAAATATTTATATCGGTTACCTCATTCATTTCATTTATACCCGTTCCGGGAGTGCAGCCGTTTGAAGTTTTCAAATCATCCAGATAACCTCCTGCAGCAAACAGCGCCTGAATCCTCAGTTTCTGGGTGGGAGTGAAATTAGCATAATCGATATCATCGCTGTAATCCATAAAGTTCATATACATGATTCCGGGTGATGTAGTGGTACAGGCATCCGTTAATACACCTGAATGATTTCCGTAATTTTCACTTGCCTGGTTGGGTGTATCACTGCACGCGTCGGTACCTGAACAGCTTCCGCCATCGTCGCCCCATATATGGTAAAGATTGAAGCAATGCCCGATTTCATGGGTTGTGGTGCCTCCCAGGTTATAAGGATAGGATGCACCTGTAACTCCAAAAAACTGGTAATGTATCACAACACCGAAAGTGCTGCTGAGAGTATATGTAGGGAATTCCGCAAAACCGCATAAGCTGCTGCCGAGATTGCAGACCCATATGTTCATATATTTGTTGGGATCCCATTGGTCAAGCCCTCCGGTTGAATAATGCTTCATATTTGAACCATATGAAAACTGGGATACCGTAGTCTGGCGCCTTTCAATACCGGTTGTTAATGCACCTGCAGGAGTACGCTGCGCAAGGCAAAACTGTAATTCGGTATTTGCCTTAAGGCTTGTAGCAAAGCTCTCCATTGAATGAGTATTCAGCCCGGCATAATCAGTGTTGAGCACGTCAATCTGTTCCTGAACACGCGCATCAGTCAGATTCTGATTTGTGTTGTAATATATAAGATGCACAACAACGGGAACAGTAATAACTGTTTTTTCACCGCTGCCATCGGGATGTCCGGCAATCCAGTTGTTTATATATTCATCGGTGGCTGCAAGCTGCGCTTCAAGGGTAGGGTCTTCGCTTTTCAGCAGTTCCATATATTCGGTGGTGGCGCATCTTTTAATCTGTTTTCCTTCTTCGGTAAAAGGAGTATTCTGCGACCTTCCAACCAAAGCCACAAACATGAATGGTAAAATAAAAAGTGAAAGTTTTTTCATAGTTTTTAAGTTTTAATTATTGCAAATATAAATATAAAAGTACATAAAAAAAATCCCGACAAAAAAACTGCCGGGATTCAATATGACAGACTGGTAGTCTGAAATTATTTAATCAAAGATACTTTCCTGGTAAGAGTACCTTCACTGGTTGTTAAAGTAACATAATAAATTCCCGACACTTCGTTCGACATATCAATCTGAAGGGTCTGAGAATTGTTGTTCATTGATTTTACAAGTTCGCCCATTGCATTATATATCTCAACTTTTATATCGGCTTTACCATAGTTTGCCATATTTATATTGAGAACATCATTTGCAGGGTTTGGATAAATAAGAATGCTTTCAAGCGAAGCGTTTTCAGGAATACCAACCGGATTAGTACATACTATCGGGAAAATTCCGGTCTGGCAGTTCAGCATATTGCCGGCTCCATCCATATCCCATGATGTATTATAGTTATACCAAACATTATCACTCCACTGTTCCCATGCTGTTCCCGGGCTTGTGTCTTCATCGGAATTGGTAACAAGCGCCAGGGTATCACCGGCAGCACATGCTGATGCTGTAGGAAGAACAACTCCAACATAAAAGGGTCCCGTAATTGTAATCGGAGTTGTGAAAGAAACACCTGTCATTAAACTGCTGTTTACATTTGACACTATTGTTGACAATGGCACAGTAGCAGAACCGATCACCGTTCCGGGAGCTCCGCCGGTTCCACCGTTATTCCATACATTAAATGTAATATCGGTAGTAGGTCCTCCATCTTTAGCCCTGACAAACCAGAAATATGCACCATAAAGTGTTGTATAAGGGGCATAGCTGCCAAAATAATCTGCTTTTGCAAGGTCGCCATAACTATTATTTCCTGAAACGTAGCCCAGAGCTGAAAAGCCATAAAGCGCAGGCGTTCCTGTTAACTGATAATGCAGTGTATCGCAGGTTTGTACAGCGCCTGAGGTTACAGTGATATAATTGGTTTTTGTTTCAGAATCACTGCCGATAGCATTGGTTGCAGTAAGGGTGACAGAATAGGTTCCTGCAGTATTGTAAACTATTGATGGACTTTGATTTATTGATGATCCGGGTGTTCCACCAGCAAACGTCCATGACCAGCTTGTAGGAGAATTTGTAGAAAGATCCGTGAAATTAACAGTTGTTCCTTCCGGAACAGTAGTAGCGCTTGCCGAAAAATTTGCAACAGGAGCTATTGGTCCGATACTGCATGCAGTAGCAGCATTGTTTGCAACACTGGTTAAATAAGTAGCAACAGCTGCTTGCATAACGGTTTTTTGATTTGGAGTCATATTAGCATAATCGATATCATCGCTGTAATCCATAAAGTTCATATACATGATACCGGGAGATGAACCTTGGCAGACATCGGTTAATACACCTGAATGATTACCATAGGTTTCGATATTTTGAGTTGGTGTATCTGCGTAACCATCATCCGGTGAACATCCAGATTGATCTCCCCATATATGATACAGGTTAAAGCAATGGCCAAATTCATGAGAAGTGGTTCCACCCAGATTGTAAGGAGCAGAAGCTCCGGTAATACCGAAGAACTGATAATGAATAACAACACCATAGGTAGCGTTGATTCCTGAAGTTGGAAATTGAGCGAAACCGCAAAGGCCTCCTGTAAGGTTACATACCCAGATATTCAAATATTTTGTAGGATCCCATGCATCAAGACCGCCGCTTGAATAATATTTCATACCCGTGCCATATCCAAATCCTGATGCCGTTGTCTGCCTTCTTTCAATCCCTGTTGTGGGGTTACCGCTTTCATCTTTTGTGGCAAGGCAAAGAGTAATTTGGCAATCGGCTCTTAATGAAGTAGAAAATGCTTCCATGGAACGACCGTTGGTACCGGCCCAGTCAGAATTGGTCTGTGTTATTTGTTCATTGACACGCGCATCAGAAATATTTTGTGAAGAATTAGCATAAATAACGTGCACAACAACAGGCATTATATACACAGTTTTATTGTTTTCCAGTTCCTGCTGATGTTCTGCAATATATTCGTTGAACTTTTTTTCTTCAGCCTGCATCTTAGCTTCCAACGTTGGATCCTGTTGCATCATTAATTCAAGGTTTTCCATAGTACCGCATTTACGCGGTGTTGTGATCTGGGTTTCAGCCTGAGTGCTTGTTACTTTTGAAACAGTGGTAGTTTGTTTAGAGAAATCTGATGCCGGCAATGTTTGTTGTGCATTCACAGTAACAATTGCCAGCATAACAACAGCAATAAAGAGAAATAGTTTTTTCATACGCTTTGGTTTTTAGTTAGTATTTGTTTAATTTTTCATTTGATTTTTTCAGAAAACGGATTGTAAAAGTAAAAAACAATTTCAAATAATCAAATTTTTTTAACAAATATATTCGCAATATTACATATATAAACTTAAAGCATTATTTCAAAGAAGTATTATTTGTAATGAAAGACGAAATTTTTCCGATAATGTTGCCTTTAAAAATTTTTAGACTCGCAAATAAAATTTTTTAACATTATTATTAAAGATGTTTTTTTCACATAAAAGGTTGTTTATTGTTATAATTAATTCTGAAAGAAAAATTATTACATTTGCTGTTCTAACCATGAAAATCAAACAAAATGACTGAAAAAATACAACGCCTCCTTAGCGAATCAAAGGCTGCTCGATGGGCGGCTTTACTGGTGGTTTCATTTACCATGTTTGCAGGTTATTATCTGGCTGATGTTATGGCACCTCTTCAGGGACTTGTCAGAAACCAGCTGGGATGGACGGACACAGAATACGGTTTTTTTACCAGTGCTTACGGATGGTTTAATGTGTTTTTATTATTCTTAATTATTGGCGGGATCATTCTGGATAAGAAAGGAATTCGTTTTACCGGCCTTGGGGCCACCATTATCATGGTTGCCGGAACAGCATTAAAATATTGGGCTATTTCAACGCATTCACTTGATGGTATGCTGCTCTTCGGTTGGAAAGCACAGGTTATGGTTGCTGCTATCGGATATGCTGTTTTTGGTGTTGGTGTTGAAATTGTCGGCATAACAGCCTCAAAAGTTATTGTAAAATGGTTTAAAGGTAAAGAACTCGCCCTTGCCATGGGAATGCAGATATCTGTTGCTAGGTTGGGAACTGCACTGGCCCTTGGCTCTTCTCTTCCAATTGCACTGGCAACCGGAACCGTAGCAACACCTGTGCTGATATGCCTGATCATGCTTTGCATCGGCGTACTTGCCTTCTTCATGTATATGGCTATGGACAGAAAATTGGATGCTTCTGCCATTGCTGTAAAAGGACAAACAGAAAAATTAACTGACCCCGAAGAAGAATTCAGGATCAAGGACATATTTAATATTATTGCTAATAAAGGCTGGTGGTACATAGCCATTCTGTGTGTGCTTTTCTATTCTGCTGTATTTCCTTTCCTAAAGTATGCGACAGATATTATGGTTAACAAATTCGGCGTTGACGAATACTGGGCAGGACTTTTGCCAGGATTACTTCCTTTCGGAACCATATTTTTCACACCTTTTTTCGGTGGAATTTATGATAAAAAAGGTAAAGGTGCTACCATAATGATTATAGGAGCATTGATTATTGTTTTTGTTCATTTGCTTTTCTCCATCCCATTCCTGAACCACTGGGCATTCGCTTTTATCCTGATGATACTTCTTGGCATTGGATTTTCTCTGGTGCCTTCGGCAATGTGGCCTTCTGTTCCTAAAATCATCCCAATGAACCAGCTCGGAACTGCATATTCTCTTATCTTCTGGGTGCAGAACTGGGGACTTATGGGTGTTCCGTATCTCATCGGATGGGTGGTTGAAACATACTGTATTACCGGCACCACAATTGTGGATGGGGAAACTGTAAATTCTTACGATTACACTCTTCCTATGCTCATATTTATGTGCTTCGGAATACTGGCTATTTTGTTTGCTTTCCTGTTAAAGATGGAAGATAAAAAGAAAAAATACGGACTGGAATTGCCTAACATTAAAAAATAATGTCCTTTAAAAAAATATTATACTGAAATAAATCAGGTTTGAGGTTTACCTGCCTGCCGCAGGCAAGTAGTCATATCAGCCAGTTTGGTCATTGGTAAAAGGTATATGGTCTTATCCTAATAACCACAAACCTTTTAACCAAACTTGCAGCCATGACCAACAACCATAGACTAAGCAGTTGTTAATGAATAACATTATTATTTTAAACTTTAAAATATCGAATAATGAATACTGAATAACGAATGTAGAAGTGTTTAATTACTTCAAAATTCCTGCCTGCCGCCTGCCTGCCGGCGAGCTACCGTGTGGACACATCTTTTTCAATTTGTTTTGCCAATAACCACCCTTGATAAATTAGATCAAACTTATCCAAACCCCTTTTCATTGTTATAGGACCGGGTGGTCTTTGCTTCGTATAACCTTTCCATCCGCCCAGC
>JAZDMF010000211.1:0-24154 GCA_043801235.1 Bacteroidota bacterium
CAGGATTGCAAGCATTAAAATTTTTATTTTTGACATAATTCCTCCTTTATAAAAGAGACGTTTACAGTAGTTTTATGTTAATTGGAGCCAGTGTTCGGGTTGTTTTATCAGGCCCGACAGCTTTAATATCTTCAAAATATATTTTAGTGCCTTTAACACCTCCACTAATTAATTTAGTCATTTCTGCGGTTAGCTTATTGCTTGTTGAATATTTTTCAATAAGGTCGCCTTTAACATTCATGGTCATTGTGAAAGAAGTTATTGTAAAATACAGTTCAAAGTCAAAATCTTTCATCACCGGAATAATACCGCCTGAAGCAGCAAGAACCGATTTCTGTACTGTACCACCGGTAGAATTTGCGATTGTTGGTGCAGGGTCGGGTACTTTTTTCACACGGAAATCTTTAGAACCCATTGAAGTGGATTTTCCGCCAAGAGTTGCGGAAACACTAATAGTAACTGTTTTAGTACCGGTGGTAACCCAAACTTCGTAACTACCGGCACCCTTTGAAGTCAAAGTACCACCTGTTGATATAGTAGCTTGTATCTGATCACTTCCCACACCGGGAACAGAGATGGATACAGGATTAGCTACACCAATGTAAAACACATTCATTTTATCGGCCGAAACAGTAGCTGTAGGTGTTCCAACAACATACTCACTGTTGAAATTATAGGAAAGAAATTCATCACTATTGGGTTTTTTAATCTTAATAATCCCTGCAAACTTCTTCTCCCCTGTACCTGAAGCAGGAACCTTATATTTATTGATACCATTTGAACCCGGAACATCGGTTCCGGCTGTTGTGGGTACTGTGGTTATTGAGTCCATTCCTTCCCATACAGTTACAGTTGGTGTAAGTTTGGAATCATAAGCTGCTATAAAAATATCGGCTTCGTATTCATCGCCCACAAGAACATAACTTGATTTTGGAACAACTTTGGCAACAATTTTATCAAATTTAAAATCGGCGAGGCTGATACCTTTATACAAATTATTAATCACATCGAATTCCGCATTTTTGATCTGGGTGATCATTCTGTTCAGGTTAGTGATAACACCTGCAACTATCAAACGGTAGAAGTTTTTCATTTCCCAGTTTGTTTTTCCTTCAATTTCGTTCACTTCATCACCTGTATATAAACCAAGAGTATCTTTAATCACCGTTCCGTCATCCAGCGTCCTTTCTTTGATTACATTGCCACGCAATGCTGGTGTAGTATCATTTCCAACGGGTAACAGCAAAGTCATTTTTTTCTTAAAATCATTAATCATGTTTTTAAGTTTGTTGGCTCTTCCGCCTTCTCCTGTTGCTGATTGACCAATAAAGAATTGTGTAGGAATATCGTAATTGTCTTTGGCGTTTACCTTACCTAAAGGTAATTTATATGCTTCTTCAAGTGTAATACCTTCAACTTTTGCAATCAACTGAGCCTTCATGGCGTTGATGGTATCCACCAGTGTTTTAGTATTTTCTTTTGCACTTTTAGCTAAATCCCACCACGCCTGAACTTTGTTTTTATTTAAGGTATACTGGTTTTCAAATTCAGTATAACTTGATTCATTCTTTTTGTCAAGGTTTTGGTTTGTAACTTCAAGGCTTGCATTAACAACAACAAAGGCTTCCAGAATGTCTTTAGAAACATTGAGGGCCAGCAGTGCTGTTAACACGAGGTACATCATCCCGATCATTTTCTGACGCGGGGTCTCTTTATAACCAGCCATTTTTTATCTGTTTTTAATTTTTAAAATCATTTAACCAACATCATTTTACCTGTTAACATTAACGTTCATGGCAGCAAGCATGTTGCCGTAAACATTATTAAGAGCCGACAGATTTTTGGTGAGGGTAGCAATTTCATTCTTAAACTTCAGTGTGTTTTCATTCGATTCGCCAAGGTTGGTCATGAACTGATTCAGGGTGAACTGTAATTTATCAGTAGTCTGAAGCTGGTCCTGGGTGCCTTTTAACTGAAGTTCATACACAGAGTTGAGGGCTGAAAGGTTCTGAGAGATTTTGGAAATCTGTTCTCCGTAACCTTTACTGTCTACAGCAGAGAAATCAATTGCCTGTGCTGATTTGGTTAAGGATTCGGCTGATTTGCTGTATTGCTCAGCAAGGTCAATGGCTGAGTTTGTGGCTTTTTTAATACTATTTACATATTCCTGAGATACTCCCAGATCGCTTTTCAAAGCATCGGAGGTTTGGTTATAAGTACCGGCAAGAGTATTCACTGACTGGGAAGCATTTTTAATACTGCTTACATAATCTTCAGAAGCGTTAACATCTTTAACCAGTGCGTCAGAAGTTTTCTTATATGAGTCGGTAAGTTCACCGGCCGATTTTGTAGCGCCTTTTATATTCTGAACGTATTCGTTTGTTGCAACAGATGCATCGCTCACATCAGAAAGTTTGGATGTTGTTTCATTTAGTTTATTCAATCCATTACCAAGGCTTGAGATAAGTTCAGGGCCGATTTTTGCCTCTTCAAGCATTTTGTCGAGTTCTTCGGTCATGCTTTTCTTTTGTTCAACTTCAGATTCGTCATGATACATTCCTGCCAGTTCAGGGTAAACAAGGCTCCAGTCGGGTTCAACATGAGGAGGCTCAAAGGCGGAGAAAAAGAAAATCAGCGCCTCGGTACCCAATCCAACGCAAAGCATCATACCTGCACCGGGATAATGCTGGATTTTAAACAATGCTCCAACGATAACAACAGCTGCGCCCCAGCCATACAGTTTGGACATGAAGTTTTTGAACTTTTTACTTCTTACTATATTCTTCATAATAAATCAGGTGTTTAGTTAGTTTGTGTTTGGTTTATCTGGTTCTTTGGTTTTTTTACATAATTCTAATTGTATACGTTGGATGCGTTCGGTCCGTCGTTCTTATCGCGGCCAAGATAGGTCTGCACGCATCTGAAACCTATGTAACATTTTGCAGTATCCTGGTATTCATAAGAACGGGAGCCTACCTGCATGAAGTAGCCAACATCTTTCCATGATCCGCCCCTGATAACTTTTCTTTTCAGGGCGGGAGGATCGGTTTCCTTGGCTTCATAAGAATAATCCATATTCAGGTCATGGGCAAAGTTATAAGCCGATTCGTCAAAGGCATTGCTGGTCCATTCTGCAACATTACCCGACATGTCATATAAACCATAGTCGTTCGGTGCGTAGTGTCCTACGACAACAGTATGAAAACCGCCATCGTCGAGATAATTTCCGCGTAAAGGTTTGTAGTTGCCAAGGAAACATCCGTTACTGTTCCTGATATAAGGTCCGCCCCAAGGGTATGGACTTAAATCAAGTCCTCCGCGTGCCGCCCATTCAAATTCGGATTCAGTGGGTAAACGGAAATCGTTTACAAATGTTTCTTCATGTCCCTGCAGCCAGCTGTTCAGCAATTGTGATCTCCAGATGCAGAAGGCACGCGCCTGAACCCAGCTGACACCCACAACAGGATAGTTATCGTAAGCAGGATGCCAGAAATACATCTGGGTCATAGGTTCGTTGAAAGAATAGGTGAAATCGTGTACCCATGCAAGGGTATCGGGGTAAACATTGATGGTTTTTTTCATAATATAAACGGATCTGTCCTTTAACCCCTGCGGACGGTTGTTCAATGAACCGGCGGTAGTGTTACCCGTAGAGAAATCCTTTGCAGCTGCAGCTTTATAATCGATAAAATAATATTCAAAATTCAGCAGGCGGGTATCTATTTCTTTTCTCCTGTAGAATCGTTCCTGTTCGGGCAGGTACATGGCGTTAAGAATGTCGCGTTGTTCTTCATCACGAGGATCGTCCCATGCAATCTCGGCCCTCCAGTTAATGTAGGGAGGCTCATAGGTTTCACCGGTTTCTTCGTTTTCCGTGATGAGATGATCTTCGAGCTGTTCACCCAGTTTGCGGTGGGCAATTGAGTCGCGGACCCAAATAACAAATTGCCTGTATTCATTATTTGTAATTTCAGTTTCGTCCATATAAAAAGCCTGAACCGAAACCGTTTTTGACCCTGAGATCTGTGCATAGGGAACGTCCTGATCGCTGTTACCCATATTATAACTTCCCATAGGTATAAAAAGCATACCGTAAGGATCGGGTTGATACCAGTCCTCTCTATCCTGAACTCCGATCAAATATCCCTTACCGGAATTATCACATCCTGTAATTACTCCGAGCAAGAGGATAGCTGATAAGTACAAAAGCAACTTTTTCATGGCAACTCTGGTTTTATTTCTTTAACATTAACGTTTGCGGTTTAAAAGATATTTTATTACACGGCAAATTAAGTTCATTTTACGTTTCAGATGCATTATGGTTACGAAACGTTATTTTAAAGGAATCTCACGTTATCGTAACTTTCCGGATGAAATTCCTTAATGATCTTGAAGCAATAGCCGATCATAATTTCGTGGCTTCCGCTGCTATGTTTATTAAGCGCGGATGTTGTGATATCATAAGCATAACCCACTTTAAGCGTACCAGTGTTAAAAGATCTCTGGAAGCCAAGCAGTACAACAATAGCATCCTGTGCTCTCCAGCTGAGACCACCCAAAAAAGCATTTACAGGCATGCTGTATTTAACAAGGGTGTTCACATCAAACTGGGTAGAGGCAAGATCTGATTTTATTAATAAGGAAGGTTGGAGTTCGAGAGAAGGATTGCCGGGAAGAGGATAATAATATCCTGCGGTAATGTAATAGTGACGGGCCAGGGTAGGAGTGGCCAGTGCGCTGGGATAAACAATATCAGCCTGTGAAAGCTGGGAGGAAGATATTCCGAAGTACAGCTTACTCGGAATTTGATAATACAGACCGAATGCAAAATCGGTTCCCATATTGCCTTCATCACCACCATTGATAAGCAATGGATCGCTGGCATCGATGGGTTTGAATTTTGTGAAATCAATTTTTTTATTCATAAAACCCACCTGTGCTCCTATGCCCAATGTTCCGGGGCCAGCAGCAAGATGGAAAGAATATGAAATTTTTACATTAAGATTTTTTTCGAAACCCAGCTGATCTTGCATGATATTTAAACCAAGCCCGCCGCGGAGAGGGTTCACTTTTCCATCGACGGAAAGCAGGTATGTCTGAGGTGCCCCCTTGTAACCATCGGGGTCTTCAAAACCAACCCATTGCTGGCGCACAATAGCTGTTGCACAAATGGCTTCATTCATTCCCGCATAACCCGGGTTGATGCTCATATTGTTAAACATGTTATGGCTCACCTGTACTTCCTGCTGTGCAAATACAACAAGAGAGGCGAAAAAGAAAAACAAAAAAGTAATATTTTTTTTCATAAACGAAATATTTATAATATTCAATAATGTTTTTTAAACTGCCCGAGTCCTATTAAAGGACGGTAAAATAACAAAATTTTTTTTAAAATAACAAATACTTGCCTGCTAAAAAAAGAAAAAAAATCTATTTTGCTCAAATTCAGTGCTTTTAATATGTGTTATACAGCATTTTTTTATAAAAGTTACACAACAAATGTAATTATTTCAATGTATTTCATATTTCAGCCATATCCTCATTTAAATTGAAACGCATAACAAAAACAGATTATTGTTTTGAAGAAAAGATTCAGAAAGAAAATGGGGGTATTATACTAAAAGCGGGATACTTGCCGGCGGACTGGAAATTGTACAATTTTTTTGAAGTCAAAGATTCAGGTCTCAGGCACCAGATTCCAAGCATCATTGCACAAAATCTGGACCTTGCAATTTGAAATTAGGGACTTGGTTTTTTAAATGATGTACAAATTTTCTAAGTGAAAGAATAAAAACCTTGCCAGTGTCAAGTTAAATATAAATTATCAGTCATGCAGAACTTGTCGAAGCATGGCAGTCACAGTCTTATATAGTCATTCTTCGATACTTGCCTGACCGGCAGGCAGGAACGCAGAATGACATATGCGCCAAGTTGACACTGAACATAACACTAGCTTGATTAATTCATATGTTTTGAAAAATCCAATAAATATCGAATAACGAACAAGGAATGATGAATAATGAAATAATTTTTTTATTTCCCTTCAACATTCGATATTCCCTGCCTTGCAGGCCAGGCAGGCTTGTTCGGCGTTCATTATTCAATATTTTGTGAATAATCCAGGCCAGGCATGTAGCTTACATAAGTTTCTGGTAAACCTGCCACCAGCGGTCGGGCATTTCTTCTTTCAGCGCTGTCTGGTAATCTTTATATGAACATGGTACCAGGTAATGCCTTTCGTACTTGTTTTTCAGGAAGGTGGGGCAGGGAACTTCCATCCACCATCGGTCGCTTTTTTTGCTTTTGTAAAAAACAATTTCGTATTTATGATCTTTGATGGACACCCTGTATTTTAAATAGGCATTTTTTTCTTTCAGCGGAAAATCGTGTTTCCTGAAATAGAAGCCGTCAATAAAGTACCAAATCATCTGTGCCACGAGATGAGCGGTTTGACCGCTGTTATCGTACGAAGGATTCATTTCATAAAAGCCGATGGAGGTGAGTTTGTCGCTAAGGCCTGCATAGCGTGAGATCTGGCAGGCTTCCTCTCCGTAAAAACCGTTGGGCGAAGCATTAGAGTTTCCCGGGGCATCGGACTGGCGGATTGCCGACACATCGAATGAAACCATATCGGCATTCCTGACGAAAGGTTCTACTTCTTCAATATCGGAGCGGACATAACCCAGCCTGTAAACATCGAAATATAATTTTCCCATAAGGTCGATGGCATCCTGATCAACAAAATAGGTTTGGTAGCCAATATTGGTAAAGTTGAAAAGGAAGTTGGGCTGATGCATTATTATTTTACTTAGAAAAGCCTTAGAACTTATATCCTGTTCGGCGTTGCCAAGGTCGAAGCCCGAATCGACAGATACAATATTTATTATTTGCCCGAGGCTTTCATAAGCAAGGTAATTGGCAAAGGTTATGTCCTGCGAACCTCCGATAATAACAGGAATGATGCGAGATTTCATTAATGCCGACAACACATTCTTTACTGCAAAATATGTGTCGCCCGCTTCATGTCCGCGGCGTATGTTGCCCAGATCGGCGATACGCGCTTTGTTTCCTCCCTGGTAAAGCCGGTAAAGAAATTTTCTTACCTGGTCGGGAGCCATGGCAGTACCTTCGTTGTTTTGCGAATTCCTGTCTTCATTCACTCCGAGAACAGCGATATCAATATTTTCAAGGGAAGGGAAACCGTCTTCATTCCTGTAGGAACGAATGATGTCGCCGATTCTTCCGGGGCGGAAGTCGTCGTCGCTTCTGAAATCACCAACGCTTACAGGTTCAAAATATATTGAAATATCGGTATCCATGGGATTATTTCTGTTTCTTTGTCCTGGCTTTGTTTTTTACAGATGGGTTTTTGTTCTGTTCTTCTGCTATTTTCAGGCAATCTTCCAGTGTAAGCTGTTTCGGATCGGTGCCCTTGGGAATTTTATAATTGTTTTTGCTGACAGAGATATAAATACCCCATCGTCCTTTCAGCACTTTCACGTCGGGGTTTTCAGGAAATTCCTTAATAAGTTTATTGATGTCCTTGGTTCTTTTTTCAAGAATAATTTCTATGGCCCGGCTTTCAGTAATTGTAATGGGGTCGTCGGTTTTCCGGAGCGAGAAAAATCCGTTCAGGTGTTTTAAATAAGGTCCGAAGCGGCTTACCGAAACCGAAATGTCGGCGCCTTCGAATGTGCCGATAACTTTCGGAAGTTTGAAAAGTTCAAGGGCTTCGGCAAGTGTAATTGTAT
This sequence comes from Bacteroidota bacterium, assembly GCA_043801235.1. Taxonomy (GTDB): domain Bacteria; phylum Bacteroidota; class Bacteroidia; order Bacteroidales; family CG2-30-32-10; genus DAOQAK01. The sequence continues at coordinate 7,752 of JAZDMF010000211.1, forward strand.
CAATGCTCTGGCCTTTCAGAAGTCCTGCAAAACGAGGCTTTTCCTGACTTTCTGTTTCGCCCATCTGAACGATAGGTCCGAACTTTCCGATTTTTACAAATACAGGTTTTCCGCTGTCGGGATCAGGTCCTAATAGTCTTTCGCCACTGACTCTTTCCGAAGTTTTATGTGTTTGTTCAATCTGTTTATGAAAAGGAAAATAAAAATCGCTGATTACTTTATTCCATTCCTTTAATCCTTCTGCAATATCATCGAATTCTTTTTCAACGCTGGCGGTGAAATTATAATCGATAATGTTTTTAAAATGCTGGAGAAGAAATTTATTGACCAGCGTGCCTATATCCGTCGGGAAAAGTTTTGATTTTTCATAACCGAATGTTTCTGATTTCAGTTCTTCGTTGATTTTTCCTTTTTTCAGTGAGATATAAGTGTAATTCCTCACAGTTCCCTGCCGGTCTTCAATAACCACATAACCTCGTTTCAGAATAGTACTGATTGTAGGCGCATAGGTTGAAGGGCGGCCTATTCCGAGTTCCTCCAGTTTTTTAACAAGGCTTGCTTCGGTATAGCGTGGAGGTGTCTGCGAATATTTTTCAATGGCAAGGATATCTTTCAGTTTCAGAAGTTCGCCTGCAGTAATAGGGGGAAGCATATCTTTCTGTGCTTCGTCGTCTTCGTCATCGGTTGATTCCATGTATACTTTCAGGAATCCTTCGAATTTAAGAACTTCACCGCGAGCAATAAATTTTTCGGGTGTGGTTGAAATTTTTATGGTAACATTTGTTTTTTCCAGTTCTGCATCGCTCATCTGGCTTGCAATAGTACGTTTCCAGATAAGGTCGTAAAGTTTTCTCTGCGCATCGTCGCCGGTGATACTTTGATTGCTGAAGTAAGTAGGGCGTATTGCTTCGTGAGCTTCCTGCGCGCCTTTGGTGCGGGTAATATATTTCCGTATATGAACGAACTGGCTTCCAAAGAGCGAAGTGATTTCCTCTTTTGCCATGTTCAGTGCAAGGTCGGAAAGGTTTACGCTGTCGGTACGCATGTAAGTGATTTTCCCCGATTCGTACAACTGCTGGGAAATCATCATGGTTTTTGCGACAGAAAATCCAAGTTTTCTTGATGCTTCCTGCTGGAGCGTGGAAGTTGTGAAAGGTGGTGCAGGTGATTTTTTTACAGGTTTTGTTTCAATCGATTCTACAGTAAAACCGGCATCGATGCATTTTTTTAAAAAATCGAGAGCTTCCTCTTTGGTCTGGAATTTATTCGGAAGTTCGGCTTTCAGCACCGATACATGCCCGTCTTTTTCAATATCAAAGTTGGCCGTTATCTTGTAAGAAGATATAATTTTAAAAGCTTTGATATCATCTTCTCTTTCAACAATAAGCCTTACTGCAACTGATTGAACACGCCCCGCGGAAAGCGAAGGTTTTACTTTTTTCCACAGCAAAGGGGAGAGTTCAAATCCGACAAGCCTGTCAAGCACACGCCTTGCCTGCTGTGCATTCACGAGATCTTTATTAATCGTCCTCGGATTCTCAATAGCCTCGGCAATGGCTGATTTAGTGATTTCATGAAAAACAATGCGACGGGTTTTGCTTTCATCAATTTTCAACGTTTCAACCAGGTGCCACGAAATGGCCTCTCCTTCACGGTCCTCATCAGTTGCCAGCCATATAATGTCTGAATCTTTTGCAATTTTTTTCAGATCGGCAATGATGGTTTTCTTATCTTCAAGAACTTCGTAAATGGGCTTGAATCCGTTTTTTATATCAACCCCCAGACCCATCGTATCCTTGTTGTTTTTATTTTTTGCCAGGTCGCGGATATGACCCATGCTCGATTTTACAATGAAATCTTTTCCCAGAAACCCCTCAATTGTTTTTGCTTTTGCAGGAGATTCAACTATTACAAGATTTTTTCCCATCAGTATATTATTTATTGTTTTCTCACAAAATTGCTGCAAAGAAAATGAAATACTTTATTCAAAAGCAAATATTTTTTTCCGGCACCTTATTTAAAAAGAAAGCAGCGGATTGGTTTTTTGCTTAATTTTGCAGGGGTTTAAGCAATTTTATCAGCAGGGAAAAACATGCATAAAAAATTTTATATCGAGACATATGGATGTCAGATGAATTTTTCCGACAGTGAGATTGTGGCATCGGTGATGCGTGAAAATAATTATGACCTATCTTCTGACTACAAAAATGCCGATGTGATTTTTGTAAATACATGCTCTGTGCGTGATCATGCCGAGCAAAGGGTATTTAAGCGTTTACGCGAAATGAAATCGTTGAAGAAAAAAAATCAACACCTTATAATCGGTGTCCTCGGATGCATGGCTGAACGATTGAAAGAGCAACTACTCGAGCACGAAAAATCGGTCGACCTGATTGTCGGCCCCGATGCGTACCGCGATATCCCAAGGCTTATAGAAGATGCAATACTAGGACAAAAAGCTATCAATGTTATTTTGTCCGCGGAAGAAACCTATGCTGACGTAAATCCTGTTCGCCTTGACAGGAAAGGAGTATCGGCCTTCATTTCCATAATGCGCGGCTGCGAAAATTTTTGTTCGTATTGCGTGGTTCCGTTTACACGCGGAAAAGAAAGAAGCCGGAATCCGCAAACTATCGTTAATGAGGCAATAGACCTTTATAAAAAGGGTTATCGCGAAGTGACTCTGCTCGGGCAGAATGTGAATTCCTATCAGTGGATTATGGATTCAGGTACTGTCGATTTTCCGGAACTGATACAAAAAGTTGCTTTGATCAATCCATTATTGCGTGTTCGGTTCGCCACTTCACATCCGAAAGATATGTCGGATAAACTTCTTGAAACGATTGCAGGATATCCGAACATATGCCGTTCTGTACATCTGCCGGTACAATCAGGAAGCAGCCGTATTTTGAAATTAATGAACAGAAAATACGACAGGCAATGGTATACGGAAAGGATAGAGGCCATTCGACGATTCATTCCTGACTGCAGCATTTCAACCGATATCATTTGCGGGTTCTGCTCCGAAACGGAAGATGATCATAAAGAAACCTTGTCGCTTATGGAAGGGGCAAAGTATGATTTTGCCTATATGTTCAAATATTCCGAACGGCCCGGAACCACTGCTGCCGGCAAATTCAGGGATGATGTTCCGGAAGAAATAAAAATAAAACGACTTGAAGAGGTGATACAGCTTCAGCAAAAACTTTCGTTAATAAGTAATCAGGGCGATATCGGCAGAACTTTTGAGGTACTTGTAGAAGGCGAATCAAAACGTTCGAAAGAATTTTTATCAGGAAGAACCAGCCGGAACAAGGTCGTTATATTGCCTAAAATGAACTTCAAGAGCTGCGATTATGTGAATGTGCGCATCAGCCGATGCACTGCAGCCACGCTGTTTGGCGATGGCGTAATTTGATTTTTCCGGCAGGATAAATGAGATAATTCTCAAAAGCATTTTTATGAAAAAACATATTATTCTGATAATATTTTTTCTTTCAGGTTTACATATTTTTTCCCAGGGAATTTCATTTGAACATGGCACATGGGCTGAAGTAAAAGCGCTGGCAAAAGAAAAGAGCCTGAAAATTTTTGTTGATGCTTATGCCACCTGGTGCGGCCCCTGCAAAATGATGAACTCGAAAGTATTTAAGGACACAACAGTCGGGAATTTTTACAATATTTTTTTTATCAATTACAAACTTGACATGGAGAGCGATGAAGGCATTGCTTTCGGAAAGAAATTTCCTGTTGAGGCCTATCCTACGTTTTTATTTTTTAATGATTCTGCAAAACTGATTAAAAAAAAGGTTGGTTACACTGAAGCATCCTTGTTTCTTGAATTTGGGAAAGGTATAGCTTCTCCTGAGCAGACTGTTGTGTACAAGAAAAAGCAGGAGTATGCCGGTGGGAAAAAAGACAAAGCATTTCTTTATGAATTATGCAAAGCCCTGGCTAATGCGGAAGATACGCTTTCCTTCCCTGCGCTCGATTATCTTTCGCAAACCATCGACAGCCTGAAATCGGATTCCTCTTTCGATGTTTTCAAATGGGGCATACATGATCTGAAAAGTCAGTGGGTACAGTTTTTTATTAAGCATCACCGGTATTATGAAGTTAAAAGACCTTATGCCTACAGCGAAAAAACTTTGTCGTTGCTTACCATTAATACCACTCTTGCTGCTCACGAAAAAAACAAGAATAAATTAAGCGAAGTTATTTTATTTGCCCGCAAAATATACACTCCCGAACAGATGAACGATGTGTACCGCTGGATAATGGAGCAGTATAATAAAGAAAGTAAATGAAAATTCATTAATGAATTACAAATTCATAGTTAATTCCGGCGGCATTGCAAATGCCGCCAAGCAATGTTTAAATCATAAAATATTATTGTACTACGAATTTCAGGTACTGGTTTCCTTTGTTCCCGCTTATTCTGAGCAGGTAAGTTCCGCTTTTAATATTCAGCTTTTCACGGCTGATGATAAATTTGTGCGTTCCTTTATTCAAATTGCTTTCTGATATTCCTGTAATAATTTTTCCGCTGACGTCAAGAAGGTCAATTTTCAGAACATCAGTATTCACAATAAAAATTTGCAGTATGGAGTTTTCATTCACAGGAACAGGCTGCAGTGAAGCGGAATAAATATTTTCGATTTCGTTGATCCCAACGTCACTTTCAACATAAATATAATCTGCCAGTACTAAAGTGTCATTTCCACAAAGTGCATTTGAAGCAATGAGCATTATCGAGTATACACCAACTGTATCATATGTGTGCCAGGGATTTTCATCAGCAGAAGTTGTTCCGTCTCCGAAATCCCATAAGAAAGAAGACGCATCGGAAGATGAATTGATGAACACCACATCTGCTGAAGGCAAATAAACAAGCGTGTCGATAACGCTGAAATCAGCCTGTGGCGCAGGGTTGATAAATATATATGCGATCATTTCAATAGTGTCGGTTCCACCGGGTCCGTACGCATAAAGAGTTACATCATATGTGCCAATCGTATCATATACTACCATGGGATTCATTAATGTACTGCTTGCTGGGTTACCGCCCGGAAAGTTCCACAGGTATGATGTGGCATTGGTGCTGGTATTTGTAAAAAACACAGTGTCTCCTGTGCAGAATACCTGTCCTGCAGTGGTAAAGCCTGCAACAGGTGCATAAAGAATATAAACACCATCGGAGGTTACAGTGTCCGATGCAAGTCCGGCACCGTTTACAGCAAAAACACTGAAATAATAAGTTGATCCGTTTTGAAGTGTAAACCCGGATCTTGTTACAGAAGTATCGGTTCCGTTGTTTGTCCAGCCAATCAGTTCATCGCCTCCGGGCGTTGTTCCGAAACAGTACTGATAATGGTCAATCCCGGAATTCGGGTCAGATGATTTGCTGAAATTTGCTGAAATGAAAGTTATGATGCTTGTAGTGTCAATGTCGGCATAAGTTCCGTCATTTACTTCATTAATAGCTATGGGAGGTGTCCAGTCAATGTTTACTTGCTGGCTGTCAATAGTAGAAATAAGTCCAACACCATCAGTTACTATCGAAAAAATTTGAGCAGCAATTGTTGACGGGTTAATATTTTCATAACGGATGTCGTTAGTGGCTGCATTTCCAACACTGACCAATGCTGACGCAGAACGCGAACGATAAACTTTTATATCATTTATGGTGGCATTGCAGTTTCCTGTTCTGAACGAAATATAATCTCCGTTTGAAGAATATGGCGTGTCATCAGTCCAGGAACCAATCAGTGTATTATCCCTGTAAACATCAATTGTTCCGGTTGTCTTATTGTAAATAATTTTGAGATCATACCATTGACATGGTACAGTAGTTACATTGTCAACAACTTTTGTTTGGGTATAGGTATTATTTGCAACTTTATAAAATTCAAGTTTACTGGTTTCCTGGCGGAAATAGATAAAATATGAATTGCCCCGGTTGGTCTGGCTTGCATCATCGCAGAAAAAATGGAATCCGAACCGGCGCTGATTTGTTGAATACACTGCATTTTCAATTCTTGCAATAAAATGATACAGGTATATTTCGGAAAGGTTCTGGTTCAATGCCGCATAAATATTAGTGTTTGAAACAGTAGAGTCTGTCTGTAATAAATTTCCACCGTTCGCCTGCCATGTGCCGCTGCTTGCCGGAACAGTCCATACAGATGTATTTAATGAATTGAAATCATCCATGAAAAAACCGTTCTGAGCATTAGCATCCCATTCTGCTCCGTTAAAATCGCATACATCATAAAATCTTTTTTCAATACCGCTGCCGCCTGTGTTATCAGAATCGTTGAAGTTCGCCGTGAAATCCTGTATCTGCCAGTTTCCGCTGACAGATACAAGTGTGGTCGGGGCAATATTATCTGTTATGCACGACCAGACAGCATCCCATCCGGTGCTGTTGGTTGAAGCGCGCGAACGAAATTTAAGCGTCAGCGCATCACCGCTGCTTGTTATCGTTCCGGGGCTGTTGGTTGAAGTGTATGAGCCGATAATAGGAGATGAGATATCAGGTCCGTCATATAACCATAAGGTATCGTCGGCTACGCTGAAGGAGCCAAAAGCCAGTGACACGGCTGAAGCGCCGGAAGGCTGTATGGCATAGGTGTAATTTTCGTTGTTGTAATAATTCCGCAGGGGGCCGCCCATATCGTAAATGGTGTCAATGCAGTTCACTGTGGCGCAGGAAGAAAACTTATCTGTAATTTTATCCCAGAAATCCGTGTAGCCGTCATCGTAACCAAGAGCCCAGATGCCCATGCCTCCTATACCGCGCTGGTTCACCATGTCGAAACGTTCTCCCATGCTGTAGGCATCGTCAATCCAGCACTGATACCAGCTGCTGTTCTGAAAAGCATAGTAAGGAGTGTATGATGCTTCGTTCCATAGTTTGTTTGTATAATACCCGTTTGCATTATTCATAACGACTCTATATGTTTTTGAAGAACCAGTTGCCGTAGTGCTTGAAGGAACTGCGTTATCAACTGTTGCCCACTCATAGCCATAGTATGGCAGACCAAGTATCAGTTTCGAAGAACTGATGCCCTCGTTCAGGTAATAAGTAACCGACCGTGTTAATGTATAATTATAGCTTGTGACAAAATTATACAAAGGGTCTGTGGGGCCAGCCTGCGAACTGCCACCGTAATAATATGCATAGCCCATGATGATGAACAGGTCGACATAAGAATTCAGCACGGGTTCATTGAACACATCATTCCAGTCTTCGGAATAAAGTGCGATGCTCACTTGTGACCCGGGAACGGAAGTGTGCATCTGGTCGCACAGGTCGATCATGAAATTGGTGAAATTTGCAGCTTGTGTGCCAGGCACTCCTTCAAAGTCGATATTCACGCCGTTGGCTCCGCGCGATTGCACAAGACTGATAAGATTTGTGATCAGGGTTTGCTTTGATGTGCTGTTTGTCAGGAATGTGGCATGATTTGAAAAAAGCGTAACACACAGATCGACTTTTACTCCGTTGGCGAGTGCGGAATCCACTGCATCATCGGTGGCCCAGTTGTGCGTGGAGTTAGCTGTTCCGTCGGCGTAATCGACCTCGTAAGAAAAATGGCTGAGGTGCGACAGCAGGTTCCACTGGTAATTAAGATAGGTGCTTCCCGCCCAGTAAGGGTTCCATCCGTAGACGACTTTATCCAAAGTACAGTTGTTTCTTTCTTTGGGAAGGATTTTTCGTGTCATCCCGGGATTCTGGGCAAGGAAGAGGCTGTCCCATTGCTGCGCTGTGGTAAAATTATATTTCGAATATTCTTCGGATTGCTCCTGAAGAATAGATTTGTATTCGCTTTGTGCAAAAATAAAATTTACAAATGCACAAATAAAAACCGAAAGAATGATTTTTTTTCTCTTCATAGAATTAATTTACCACAGTCACCGAACCTTTTATTTCCGTGATGTTATTATTTATATCAGGCATTTTAATTATGAAGTAATAGGTGCCTTTCGAAACATAATTCCCGTTGTACTTTCCGTTCCAACCGTCAGTTCCTGTATGAATTTTTTGTCCCCACCTGTTGAACACAGTCAGGTCAAGCCCTTTCAGGAACAGATCATTCACATCATCGCCGTTGAGCGGGGTGAAGGCATTCGGTATGGGTTTCACGTCAATGACAATACTGTCCATAGTGCTGAAACAGCCTTCATCGTCAGCGATCACATAAATGATTTGCCCATCCTGCATAGAAGCAGAAGTATAAGAATTGCTTTGTCCTTCCTGTGCAAGAAGACTGTCAATATAAAAACTGTAATTTGAAAAAGAGGAAGGAGTCGTAGTGACAGTGAATAATTGCCCTATATATATTGAGTTGTCAGTCGGTTCAGTTGCCAGAGTAATTACAGGTGTTGCTGTTACATTCACAGTAATATCATCACTTGCTGAACATCCGTAGATATCTGTAACAGTCACAATATATGTTGAAGTTGAGGAAGGGTAAACAGAAAACGATGAAGTTGAATCGCCGGTGTTCCATGCATAAGTATCGCCCCCGGCAGCAGAAACAGTAAGAGAATTGCCTTCACATATTGTTGTATCATTTCCGGTAAAAGCTACAGGCAGAGAATTGACAGTAACAGTAACATCATCTGTGGCGCTGCAGTTATTCGCATCGGTCACGGTGACAATAAATGAAGTTGTGGAAGACGGATTTGCATTTGGATTTGAAATATTGGCATCGCTAAGCCCGGTGGATGGACTCCATGTGTAGGTTGTTCCACCCGAAGCATTCAGCATTGTGCTGTTACCGACACATATGGCAACATCAGAACCTGCGTTGGCGGCAGGTAAAGGATTTACAAAAACCGTAACATCATCAGTGGCTGAACATCCCTGGGTGCTGGTAACAGTTACCGTATATGTATAAGTTGATGCTGGTGAAACATTTATTGAAGGTGTAAAGTCGACAGCATTCCATGCATAAGTTCCTCCACCGGTGGCAGTGAGAGTAGCAACCTGTCCTGAACAAATAGTTTGATCGTTTCCGGCATTCGCATTTGGCAATGGATTAACTATAACGGTAATATTATCGGAATCAGTACAACCCTGTGCATTGGTCACAATTACAGTGTATGTGGTTGTTGAAGTAGGATTGGCGACAGGATTATTTACATCTGTAGCACTTAATCCGGCTGATGGACTCCAGGCATAACCAGATCCCCCGCTAGCACTGAGTCCCGCAGAATTTCCCGAACATATCGCAACATCCGATCCCGCATTTGCAGTAGGAACCGCATCAACGGTCACATTCACATCATCAGTATTGGAACATCCGTTTGCATCAGTGACGGTAACTAAGTAAGTTGTATTAGATGTAGGTGATGCGACAGGATTTGAAATATTCGTTGCACTTAATCCGCTTGACGGGCTCCATGCATAACTTGTTCCACCGCTAGCACCAAGGATTACCGAATTACCCGAACAGACAGAAACATCGCCGCCGGCGTTAGCCGTTGGCAGCGGATTTACACTGACAGTTAAACCGGAGCTGGCAGTATTGAATCCGTCGTTAACAGTTACAGTATATGTCGTTGTTGATGTAGGAGTGACCATCGGATTTTGCGAAGTGGAAGAAAATCCTGAAGGATTAGATGCCCATGAATATGTATAAGTTCCACTGCCTCCACTCGCCAAAGCATTCAACTGGGTTGATTGACCATTGCAAATAGTATAAGAAGTCGCCGTAGTATTTACGCTAAGGATTCCTCCTGTCACAGTAATAGTAACTTGGTCGGTACTCTGGCAGCTAGTGCTGTTATCAATGACAGTCAATGTGAAAACTGTTGTTGTTGACAAATTAGTTGTAGTGGGATTCTGCACATTGGTATTTACAAGGCTTCCGGAAGGAGACCATGTATACGTGTATGATCCTGATCCTCCTGAAGCACTGCCAGACAATGATGTGCTAGTGCCATTGGGAATTGAAGCATCGGTGCCAGCATTTGCCGTGGGTGTTGTGTTCACATTTACGGTGATGGCATCAGTGGCTGTACATCCGCCGCTGCTGGTTACTGTAACGGTATACGTAGTTGAAGTGGTTGGATTAGCCGTGGGATTGGAAGTGGTTGTAGAACTTAACCCGGCTGAAGGACTCCATGCATAGCTGGTGCCACCGCTTGCACTTAATAAAGTTGAACTGCCGCTGCAGATAGTTGCATCCATACCTGCATTTGCAGTTGGAAGAGCATTTATGGTAAGAACTATGTCGTCTGTATAATTTCCGCAGGGAGAATTTCCTGCAGCAGTCAGTGTAAGTGTTACTGAACCAGTTGAAATATCTGCTGCACTGGGAGTATAAGTCGGAGTAAGTGTGCCGTTATTTGCAAATGAGCCGGAGCCTGAGCTTGTCCAGTTCAGCGAAGTGTAGTTTGTTGCAGAAGATCCTGAAACAGTATATGAATTTCCTGCGCAAACACTGTTATTGCTGCCTGCATTTACCGATGGTGCAGCTATAACTGTAACTATAACTGCTGTCCTGTCTGATTCGCATGATGTCAGCGGATTAATAAATGCAACATAGTATGTGGTAGTTGAATTAAGCACAGGGGTGCTATATGAAGTGCTTGATGCCTGCAACAATGTTCCTCCGCTGGCAGAATCATACCAATTGTAAAAACCCCATCCGGAAGGAGAGGAAACATTCAGAACAGTTGAATTTCCTGAACATATTGTCGTTCCGTTCACAACAGGAACGGGTTCGCCAAGAATATAGGCATATGGCGAAAGTGTTGAAGAAATGGTGGCAGTAATGCTGCCGTTGTTTCCTCCTGAAGGCGCTACCGTAGTTGCAAGAACAGTATTCCAGTCAGCAGGGGGGGGTATGTTTCCTCTGAGTGCTGATATGTCACATTCGGTCATGCCCGATTGAAAATCAGTGGAAAGATTATACGGAAAATTCAAGCTGCCTGTGGGTGTTCCTGCATCGGGCTGTATTTGTGTCCACCAGTCTGCATACCATGTGGCAGAATTTGAAATAGCATCCTGTACCATAAAAATATTGGTTGCTCCGCCGGCAGCTGTTTGTTGGTATATTACCGGGCGGTAACGGATGGGAGAAGTATTCAATGGCCCAATAGGAAATGTATAATTATTCGCAGCTGTAACTGCTCTCCTGAATTTTCCGACAACAAAACTTGTTGCAGAATATCCTGAAGGCATTGATAAAGCAGCATCACTGTTGCTTAAATAAAGTTCATACAAGGTTGATCCATTCTTAGTGTACTGTATTCCATTCGTGAACTGAAGTTCATATGTAATAGTAACATCGGAAGCTTGGATAACACCTGCCCCGGAATTATCAATGGTGTATTTGTAAAGACTGCTTCCGCCTGTATTCAATGTTTGCGGAGTTCCGGCATTGGTGCCGTTCATCAAAAGCCGTCCGTTGGTTCCGATAAATATTCCACCATTAGTGCCATTAATAATAAAATTTCCTGCCACATATAAACGGTGAACTCCGCCGATGTCATATGTCCCTTTATTGACCGTGAAATTATTCGATACATAAATATTTCCATTCGGGTTTAATGTTCCGGAAAGTTGTGCTACATCCCCGCTCGATTTATTCACATAAATATTATAAAAAGGATTGGCAGAAGGGTTGGCCTGATATATATTCTGCACAAGGGCATTGTTTGGATCTCTGGAAAACCATATTGTGCCTGTTCCGCAGATGAAGGTGCCATTGCATGTCCAGTTACCATACAGATATATGGTTTTAGTTCCAGCGTTCAGTGTAGCACCATTGTTTATAATAACATCATTCAAATAGAAACTGTAAACTCCCGATAAATTTGTAGTGCCTGCAAATGTGATATCAACAGTATCATTGGTAGCGCTGCTGTTCCTGTTGAATGAACCATTAATTATGATATCTCCGTTAAAAATAGTGTTGTCGTTATGTAGTGTAACGCCAAAGCCTCCAGCAAGCGGATAGCTTCCGGGAACAGAATCGTTGTTTATGACTTTGTAGAAAGTTGGAATACTTAAACCATAAATAGCAATCGGTGCTCGTTTCGTATCGAAAACAACTGTGCCGGTTCCGCAACTGAATGTGCCGTTGGTCGTAAGGTCTCCTGTCAGGCACAATGTTCCTGTATTCATATTCAGGGTTCCGCCTGTATAAATTGTACAGTGCCCATTTCCAATATACCAATATGTAGAAGGACTGACGAACTTTGATACAAGGCTTCCGCAACACCTGAGAATATGTGAGGACAAATTCAGTATCCCGCCGGAGTTGATTTTTAACTTATAACATTTTGCAGTATCAAAATCAACAGTAATATTACTTCCGCTGACAATGCTGACCGTATCATCTTTTGTTGGAACAACTCCTCCTGCCCATGATCCGCCGCTGTTCCAGTTGCCGGTAATGGCATTGCTTGAAATATTATTTGCATGAATTTTCGTCACTGTAAAAAGGCAGAAAAAAAACATGCATAAAAAAATCATTGCTGCTTTCACAGAGAAATTTTTTATATTCATCGTAATGAAATAAAGTTAATATTTTATCAGTTTCAGGGCTGTTGTTTTATTATCAGTAAATATTTTCATGACATATACTCCTTTTGCGAGTAACGTTTCGGAGAATACAATTTTGTGATCACCAGCCGCAAATACATTGTTCACCACTTCAATTTCTTTTCCAAGTATGTCAAGAATTACAATCCGTACGTTTTCTTCATGAAGCAGCGAGAAGGAAATATTTAGATTATCATTGAAAGGGTTAGGCTGAATCATAAATTGCGCGTTGTCAGTATTATCATCAATGCCAGTCACTCCGACATGAACGTAGTCAGTCATAATCATCGTGTCGTTTCCACAGAGTGTGCTGTATGCAATCAATGTCACAGTATAATCGCCTGCTGCGTTATAAATGTTCCATGGATTTATATCTGTACTGGTGTTTCCGTCACCGAAATCCCAGAAATAACTTGAAGCACCTGTGGAACTATTGGTGAATAATGCAAGAGCACTGCCAACAACCAGGTTGGTGTCGGGTGTGCTGAAAGCAGCAAGGGGTGATATATTTACGGTAATCTGTTGTGTAAGTGTATCAGATGTTACAGATCCTGTTGCAATAAGTTGAACATAATAATTACCTGCGGAATTGTATGTAACTATAGGGTTGGCAAGTGAACTTGTTGATGGGCTTCCTCCTGTAAATGTCCACTGATAGCTTGTAGCGTTCACACTTGTATTGGTAAATTGTATTGATTCTCCTTCGCAAACAGAATTAGGATTCATGGTAAATCCAGCCGTTGTCACGTTGTTTACTGTTATTCCATCTGTACTGCTTATACACGTTAACCCTGCACCGTTTTTAGCCTCCACGCTGAAGTAATAGGTTTGTCCGGGATTTAATGATAGTCCGCCCTGTGTAACAGAAGTATTCAGTGCATTGTCAGTCCATCCTGTGACATCTGCGGCGCCGGGGGTTGTGCCGATAGCATACCAGTATCGAGCTATACCAGAATTAGGATCAATTGATGCAGTCCAGGTGGCAGAAAGGTCCGTCAGCGATGATGTTGTATCTTCATCAGGAGTTCCGGTTCCGTCAGATACAGATACACAGGCAGGCTGTGTCCAGTCTATATTCAGATCATAATATGCAATAGAAGAAAGATTACCGGCAAAATCATTCACAATGGATTTTATTTTTGCGCCATAAGTAACCTGATCAGGATTCTGGTAACGGATGTCGTTTGTAGATGCCGCTCCTACAGTCACCGTAACTGATGGGTAACGTGACCTGAAAACCTTCAACTCGCTGATATACCCTTTGCAATTGCCCGTACGGAACGAAATATAGTTTCCCTGGTTGGTAAGAGGTGTCGGATCAGTCCATGTGCCAAGAAAAATATTATCGCGGTAAACATCTATTTTACCGGTTATGCGGTCGAAGATAATTTTAAAATCATACCATTGTCCGAATGTGGTAATGACGTTATCGACAACATTTACCTGTGTAAACACATCGCTTTCCACTTTGTAAAATTCCAGTTTACTGGTTTCCTGGCGGAAGAATATAAAATAAGAATTGCCTCTGTTTGGAAGGGATCCGTCATCGCTGAAAAAATGGAAACCAAAACGATGCTGGCTGGTGCTGTATGTTGCGGCATCAATTTTTTCGTAAAACTGGTAAATATAACAGTTTGACAAATTCTGATTAAGCAAAGCATATATATTTGTATTATTAACTGATGTGTCGCTCTGAATTAAATTGCCACCTGTTGCACTCCATGTTCCGCTACTTGCTGGAATGTTCCAGGCTATTGCATCAAAGGAATCAAAATTGTCAGCAAAAAATCCGTTGCCGGTATTGGCATGCCATTCGGCCCCATCGTAATCTAAAACCTGATAAAAGCTTTTTTCAAGTCCGCTCCCGCCTACATCATCTGCATCAGTGAAATATGCTGTAAAATCCTGTGTTTGCCAGCTGTCGCTGACACTTATTGCAGTAGTAGGTTCAATAATATCTGGTTGTACAGAAATCCAGGCAGCCTCCCATCCAGCTTCATTGGTAAGGCAATCTGAGCGGAATTCAATACACATGGAACCGCTGTAAGCTGTAACCGTACCGGGGCTTGTAGTGTTATATCTTCCGATAAGAGGGGAGAAAACGTCGTTACCGTCATAGATATATAAAAAATCGTAATTATCTTCCAGTGCAAATGAGGAAAAAGTCAAAGTGATTTCACTGGCACCTCCTGTGGGTTGTATAAGCCATACCAGTCTTTCATCATCTCCATGGTTAGCAGAACTGCCACCGCTGTCGTAAAAATTTCCATTAGCAGCAGTATATGTTGTTGGTGTATAATTGGGATTCACAAGTTTAAAATAGTAATCCCAGTACCAGTATTGTGCAGGGTCGGTATGTGTCTGGTTAGGGTAATGCTGGTGGCCTTTTATTTTTACACAGCTTCCTTCTGCTCCAAGGCTATGTATTCCGTAATCAAGAGCTGTTCCGTCATCCAATGTGTCACGGTAAAACATCCGAAGCGTGTTGATGCTGTGATCAGAACAAATATCTCTAGTTAAGGCTGCAGAAGTCTGGTACATGGTTACAGTATACCACGAGGGGTCATCAACCCAGCCTTCATGCTCGTAGCCAATGGTGTACCAGTTTTCCGAGCCCACATGCCATCCGGCATTTGTTTCATTCACCATTTGTGTAACCTGTCCGGCGTATGAAGAATTTGATGCGACAACATAGTGGGTGGCTGCGCTTGCATCTGGATTCTGGAACCAACTAATGCATCCGGTATAGCTTCCCTGAACAGTATGCATGGTGACGGATGAAATTGTATGTCCGTTCCAACCAGTATAATGATTTGGTGAAGCAACCCATGAGCAATTGGAAAAATTATAATCGGGGCATGCAACAGTAATATCAGCAGGAGCGTAGATCAATCCATTATCGTCCGTTACGCTTCCATTGGAAATATTTACTTTTGAAGATTGGAAAATTTTAAGATTATTTTCGCCAAAAACGGATACGAGGTCTATACTGTAATCCGGAAAATTATATTTTTCCTGATATTCTGTATTGTTGAGAAATTTCATGATGCCAAAAAGATACAGGTTCATGGCATAATCATTAACTGCTGTTTCACCGGTGATGTTCAATTCACTTAAAGCGATGAAGATATTAATCATGTCTTCGGGCTTGGCGCTTTCAATATTCTGTTGTTTTTTTATTGCAGTGAAAGCGGCAGCAAATGCCCTCACATTGATTGCAGGGTCTTCAATAATTTCTTCGGGAGCAAAGCCTGATAAGGCTGCAACTGTAAGAAGATTGTTTCTGAAATAGTTTTTGCCATCCAGGGTTAAACCCGTAATGCCATAAACTCTTGGAATTCCTTCGCTGCTTTCTGGAGCGGATGCAGTGATATGCCTGAAATGCGTGTAGTGATATGAAACAGCTTCGAGTACGCCTTTGGGAACATCGGGATAAGATGAGTAAGCATCATCGAAATAAATTTTTACATCCAGATAGTTAGACTGTAGTGCATTTTCTGCATTTTTGCTAATAAGTTGCTCCTGATAATTTTTTTGAGAATAAGAAAACTGAAATGATTGCAGAAAAATGAAAAGTGAAAGGATAAAGAACTTTTTCATATTAATTGATTTATAAACGATTAAATATTTAAGAAAAATCCTGAATAAAAAGTGTGCAAATTTAATATTTTTTAACGGAAATTTCAAGTAAAAAATCACAAAACGTTGATATTTCTGGTAAAGCAAAATGAATACAATCTTACACGATTTACCTCAAAAATATCAAATATGATTTTTTTATAGGAGTAGGCCGTAACAAATAAATATTCTTTGTTAAGTTTTGTGACAATTTGTCCTGGTT